>JAHDCQ010000001.1:17369-49151 GCA_020629845.1 Saprospiraceae bacterium
ACTTGAATCGAAAAGGGAAACAACGGTATTTTCCTATCGAAAATATCAAGCTGTCGAAGACGATTGACTTTATTTTACAACGAACGCAAGGCGGTTTTGTGGTGTAGAATAGTTCTCCTTTGTCAGGCTTATTAATCCAAGGGTTATGAAAAGCATTATACAAGGCATTATACAACTTAGAAATCCAAACTTTCAGTTCGATGCGAATCTGAACACGGCTGCTTTATTACAATTCATTTGGCAGCAAACGTGGAGCCTCATTCGTGGATGGAAGTGGCTACTCCGCTTCAAAAATCCAAAGATGGCACTACTAGGCAAGCGTGTTCGATTGTTCAATGCTTCTAAAATTCATTTTGGAAAATTTCTGAAGCTCGGAGACGCGGTTTATCTCAGCGCATTGGGCATGGAAGGTATACAAGTAGGCAACAACGTGGGTATCGGCGCATATAGTCGTGTAGTGGTGTCCACTTCATTCAACAACATAGGGAGTTTTATTAAAATCGGGAATAATGTCGGCATTGGCGAATTTGCGTACCTAGGCGGTGCTGGCGGCTTGGAAATTGGTGATGATTGTATTGTAGGTCAGTATTTTAGTTGTCATTCTGAAAATCACAATTATGCCAATTCCAAGCTCCCTATTCGACAACAAGGCGTGACACGACAAGGTATAAAAATTGGTGCCAATTGCTGGATTGGCAGCAAAGTGACGGTACTAGATGGCGTAGAAATCGGCGAAGGCTGCGTGATAGCAGCAGGTTCCGTAGTGACAAAATCATTTCCAGCCGATACGATTATCGGAGGTGTTCCTGCACGAAAATTAAAAAATAGAATCGAAACGGCAATCGAAAATGAAGTGCTAGTATGAAAACAATCTTAGCTACCGCCTACGCCATCAATCCTTACAAAGGTTCGGAAGATGGTATGGGATGGAATTTTGTGCAGCAAATTGCTCGTTTCAATAAGGTTATTGCCGTGACACGCGAAAATAATCGTGAAAAAATAGAGCAATTCATGCAGGAACATCCCGATGAACTCTACGAAAACATCCACTTTCTATACTTTGATTTGCCTTATTGGATGCGATTTTGGAAAAAAGGAAGTCGTGGTGCCATGCTGTACTATTGGATGTGGCAACGCGGCATCGTAAATTGGTTAAAAAAGCAAGAATTTCAATTTGATATTGTCCACAACCTGAACTTCCATAACGATTGGACACCGAGTTTTCTCTGGAAACTCGGCAAGCCTTTCGTGTGGGGTTCTATTGGACATCATCCACGCATACCCACGCAATATTTACAGCCATATAGTAAAAAATATGCTTGGAAAGACCGCATCACTTGGAACATCAAACAACTATTTTGGAACTATTCTACAGGATTAAAAAAAACAGTACAAGCAGCAAATCACATTTGTTGTATGAATAAAAGTGTTGCACAAGTACTAGACCTAGAAGGAAAATCCACTACAATAATGCCTTCCGTAGCAACGCAGGATTTTGGCTATGCACTCTATAACCCAAAGGAAAAATTTCGACTAATTTCGGCAGGGCGACTTGTGCCGCTTAAGGGCTATGATTTAAGTATTCGAGCATTTGCTCAATTTATCAAACAACTTCCTGAAGCAGCGCAGCAAGAATGCGAACTATGTATTGTGGGTAGCGGAGCAGAAGAAAATTTCTATAAATCATTATGCAAAAAAGAGAAAATAGATAAAAATGTTCAGTTCATACATTGGGTGAGGCGAGAGGAATTGATGGAACTGTTCCGCAACTCCTCCGCCTTCCTTTTTCCTTCGCATGAGGGGGCGGGTATGGTAGTAGCAGAGGCTTTGTCCTTTGGTTTGCCCGTCATCTGCTTGGATAATTGCGGGCCAGGCGAATTTATTGATGAAAGTTGCGGATTTGCTATACCAGAACAAAGCTATGAAACTACTGTCACCGTCTTAAGCGAAGCCATTCAGACACTTTATACCAACAAACCACTACAACAGAAGATGCGCGAAAACGCACGCCAACGTTTTGAAACTCATTTTCATTGGGATAGACGCGGAGAGCAATTGAGGGAAATTTATGATAGTCTTTAGATTTTGGGCTTTGCTAAATACTCAATGAGTGAATGAAAGAATGCTGAATGAGTGAATAATTATAGATTCCATTTGCTCATTCAGTCATTAAATATTCACTCATTGAGTACTTACGCAAGTCTACTAAAGACCCAAAAAGCAGTTATGAAAATATATGCATTTCACTTACTCAACGACTATAGCGGCAGCCCAAAGGTGCTTATGCAACTCGCCAAAGGCTGGACACAACATGGGCTAGAAGTCAATATCGTCACCTGCTCAGGGCGGGAGGGTTTTCTTTCCAATCTGGAAGGCATGCATTATCATCATTATTGGTATCGCTTTGCGCAAAATCCATTGCTACGCTTATTCAACTTAGTATGGAGTCAATGCTTATTGATAGTACAATTGTTGAATAAGGTACAGCGCGAAGACATTATTTATATCAATACGGTCTTGCCATTTGGCGCAGCTCTACTGGGTAAACTGAAGGGCTGCCGTATTATTTATCATGTGCATGAAACGACCGTTCGCCCTGCTATTTTCAAGCGATTTTTATTTGGCATGCTCCATTGGGCAGCAGATGATGTAATTTTTGTATCCAATTTCTTAGCTGAACAAGAACCCGCAAAACGCGCCAGACAACATATTTTACATAATGCCATTGAAGATGATTTTTTAGGACGCGCCATTAATAATAGAAGAACACACGAACATCCGAAGCATGTTTTAATGGTGTGTTCTTTGAAGGAATATAAAGGCGTACATGAGTTCGTACAGCTTGCACAGGATTTGCCACATTTACAGTTTCGGATGGTAATGAACGCCAAACAAGCAGATATTGATAGTTTTTTTGAAGGGAAAAATTTGCCCCACAATTTAGTACTCTTCCCTACACAAACGGATTTGCATGATTTTTATCGTTGGTCAGATGTGATACTCAATCTTTCGCGCCCTGATGGATGGGTGGAAACTTTTGGACTTACCATTATAGAAGGCATGGCGTATGGCTTGCCCGCCATTGTACCGCCCGTAGGTGGTATTACAGAACTTGTAGAGGAGGGCATAAATGGCTTTAAAGTAGATAGCCGAAAGCGTAAAATTTTAAGCACTACACTTAAAAAATTGTTAGAAAATCCTGCTATCTACCATACGCTTACTACGCATAGCATACAGAAAATTCAAACATTTAGCGAAGCTACTTTTATAGAAAAAAGCCTCACTATACTAGAATCTTATTCTATGAAATAGACTTTTTTCCATAAAATGGAAATTTATAATTGGCTCAAATAACTACATTACTGAATATCAATTGTTTATGTTTTTTGGCAAGCTTTTCGCATATATTATAAGTATACAGGCATGAATAAAAGGGCAACAATATGAAAAAGCAAGTAGCAATAATTGGGACAGTAGGTGTCCCCGCTAATTATGGCGGGTTTGAAACACTAACAGAGAACCTCATCGAAGACCTAAACGAAGACTATGATATTACAGTCTACTGTTCAGGAAAGCGTTACCAAAAGCAGGAACGCAAGGCAAGCTATAAAAACGCACGTTTGAAATATCTGCCATTTAATGCAAACGGTATACAAAGTATTCCGTATGATACTCTGTCCATTCTCCACGCCTTATTCTATGCAGATGTGCTATTGATACTAGGCGTAGCGGGTGCTTGGATACTGCCATTTGTACGATGGTTTACGAATAAAAAAATTATTATTTCCATTGATGGCATTGAGTGGAAGCGTGATAAATGGAATCTTTTAGCGAAGTGGTATTTATTCTGGGCTGAAGGGCTTGCAGTTCGCTACTCGCACATTGACATATCAGATAATGAAGCGATACAAGACTATACCGCGATGCGCTATGGTACGCTCAGCCGCATTATAGAATATGGCGCAGACCATACGATAAAGGTACTGCCTACGGAAGAGGATACAGCAGAATTTCCATTCCTATCTGGCAAATACGCCTTTAAAGTCTGTAGAATAGAGCCAGAAAATAATGTGCACACGATATTAGAAGCCTTTTCCCTTCTACCAACACAAAAGTTGGTCATGGTGGGCAATTGGGACAATAGCGAGTATGGCAGAGGGGTACGCGAACAATATGGAACATGCGATAATATCATCTTGCTTGACCCAATATACGACCAGCGCAAACTAGATGTACTGCGTGGCAATGCTTCGCTTTATATACATGGGCATTCGGCAGGTGGCACGAATCCTTCTTTAGTAGAAGCGATGTATTTGGGACTACCGATTATCGCCTATGGGGTGGCTTATAATAAAGTAACCACTCAATATAAAGCACTCTATTTTAGGAGTTTAGAAGATTTAAAAACGCTCATTCAGAAAGCATCTCAAAAAAACCTAGCACAAGTAGCTGCGAACATGAAAACGGTCGCTGAAAAGCGATATACGTGGGGATTGATTAGCGAAAAGTATAACTACTTGATTCAAGAGGCTTTAGGTATACGTGCAAAAGCAGCCGTAGCCAGCCAAACTACTGATTTGAATTATGACACGCTCTTGGATTTAGGGGTTGCACACCTCAAACACCAAGACGGATTTTTCATAAGAAGATAGCAATAAGTGTAGTAACATGTGTATGAAGGGGCTTCGCTTTAGAACGGCGAAGTCCCATTTTTTAACTGCACTTCTCCTCCTCGTAAGAATTTAACAGACTTTTTTCGCATTTCTCTTTATCAAAACACAGGGCATGGAATATATAACGTATCTCTTCGCTCCCCTCTTAGCATTTACCCTAAGCCTTCTTTTCATTCCAATAGCTGGAAAAATTGCATTCAAAATAAAACTCGTGGACAAACCCAATGCACGTAAGGTACACCCAAACGCTGTACCACTCGTCGGCGGTATTGTGGTATTCGCTGCCACAACTTTAAGTTTATTGACAACAAATACAAGCTGGGAAAATATTGTAGAAGTAAAAATATTATTCATCGGAGCATTCGGTTTACTTATTCTAGGAGTTATTGATGATAAAATGGATATTCGGGCTATCCTAAAACTGATTACACAACTCGCCTTAGCACATTTTGCGTTCATCAATGGTATTGCTATTGAGTCTATGTATGGTGTTTTTGGCATCTATGGCTTGCCTTATTGGGTACAATACCTATTGACCCTAGTAGTGATTACAGGTGTAGTAAATGCCTTCAATCTCATGGATGGTATTGACGGACTAGCAGCAGGCTTGGCAATAGTAGGATTCATTGCATTTACAATAGTAGCCTTCCTTGTCGGTAATAGTTTTCTAAGTCTGCTTTTCTTGACGCTCATCGGAGCTTTAGTTGGTTTTCTACGCTTCAATCTTAGCCAGACACAAAAAATATTCATGGGCGATGCTGGTTCGCTATTTCTAGGTTTTGTACTTGTAGTTTCTGCTATTATTATTCTTCAAGCAGCAGAAGCATTGCCTCAATTCCATCTAATATTAGCGGTCATCATCGGGGTATTGGCACTTCCTGTCATTGATTCCTTACGGGTCTATCGAGGGCGCATCAAAAAAGGTGGTAGTCCATTTAAGGCAGATAAAACGCACTTGCATCACCTAGTTTTACTCTTTGGGCTATCGCATAAGGCTTCTACCCTCTTTATATTGATAGTGGCTGGAATCATTTTAGGTACAAGTATATTCATAGGCTATTTCTTTGGAGTAGGATATGCTATTCTTGGCTTGCTATTCATTTTTATGTTTATCATAAGTTTTTTGAGCCTAAATAAAGAGGTGCGAACGTGGCGCGATAAGATTAAGCATATTGAGGAATAGATATGAAATTCATATTTTTTTATTTTAAATAATAAAAATCTCTGGAGCAAAACCAGCTAACACAATAAATACATATATTTTTTTTTGCATTTTGTAAAACACATACAAATATTATACATATAATTGTATTTAATATTAAATTTCTCACATTCTTTTACAATTTTGCAATGAAAAAACACTACCTACTATTAGGATTATTATTGTGTATTTGCACAATAGGCTCTACCCAAATTTTCATTGGAGATGCAGATTGCTACGACCCTACTATGACTCAAGATGAAGTGGATGACATGGCAGATGGTACTATGGGCAGTCCCTTCGCTACATGGAGAGCAGCCTTGGAGTTTGCTCAAATGAATAATATCACTACCATTGAGTTCATCGCTGGTACATACACTACCGACAATAGCGTATTCAATGCCTTTAGTCTAGCAAATGGCGGACATCCTGTTACGCTTGCAGGCATGACGATTAATGGCAATGGCTCTACTATCATCAATGCTTCGGGTGCATCAACAGCGGGCTTCGCTAATATTCAAGCGAATAATGTCACTCTCAACGACATCAATCTACTAGAGTTTGGACAAGCCTTAACGATTGAAGATGTTACAAACTTCAACTACAACACAGGCATCGTGGATGGTTCGGATAATGGTGGCTTAAATGGCGTAGAAATCAACTCCGACGCTACAAGCACAGATGCTACCTTTACAGGAGTAGATTTCAACAATCACGATACACCAAACTTCACTTCGGCAATGGACATTTTGTCCAGTTCTACAA
Organism: Saprospiraceae bacterium; assembly: GCA_020629845.1. Taxonomy (GTDB): domain Bacteria; phylum Bacteroidota; class Bacteroidia; order Chitinophagales; family Saprospiraceae; genus JAAUTG01. The sequence goes on from JAHDCQ010000001.1 coordinate 24,009, forward strand.
CTACAGGAATAAATACTACGGTCACATTCAATGATTGCGATTGGAATTGCAACGTACGCGACGGCTTTGGTGGTGCACTGTTCATTGGACATGGTGGTAGTCGTTCGCCAGGCGATGTTGGGCCAATAGTAAATATGAATGGCGGCGGCTTCTATGGAAATGATGGTCTAGGCAATGCCAGCGACGGCGGTGCATTGAATGTCCAAGATAATGCAGTCCTAACTATTGACGGCACAGAATTTGTTTGCAATACTACGATGGTGATGGACGGTACAGCAGGCGGCGGCGCGATTCGCATACAAGGTGGCGCGGATGTAACGATTATGAATGCTAATTTCTCTAACAATTCTAGTACACAGTATGGTGGTGCCATTTTATTTAATGTAAATACTGGTGATCCAGGACTCACCATCAGTAATACAGAATTTCATAATAATACAGCCGACAGAGGAGGTGCAGTATACTTAAGTGATGAAACAACGACGACCATTACTGGCTGTTATTTCTCTACTAACAATGGTGTAGGTACAGGTTTCGGTGGCAATGGTGGCGGCGGTATCTTTATTGATGGTGGTGGTAATACGAGCCTTACGGTAGAAAATACGAGTATTCTTGCTAATACTACAAATGACTCTGGTGCAGGTGGCATCAACTTTGAAAATGCGAGTGGCAGTGACGAACTTAACATAGTCAATAGTGTCATTTGTAATAATACTACTTCCGACATCACATCCTCTGCTACTGTAAATGTAGATGCCAATTCTGTAATAGGAGTAGGTGATGGCAACCAAGGGGATTGTGCAGCTATTCCTGCAGGAGTAGGCTATCAAGGCGCGCCAGCAGCTATTGCATGTCCTGCCTGTCCTGACCCACCAAGCACACCTGACGATTGTAGTTTCGTGCCAGTAGAATTGTTAGAATTCCTTGTAACTGTAGATGACTGTAAAGCGAATCTTCAATGGCTTACGGCTTCGGAATTAGATAATTCGCACTTCCATTTACAACGCAGTTTTGATAATAAAACATTTGAAAATATTGCTAAGATTGAGGGTGCAGGTACTACAGTCGAATTGCAACGCTATTCTTATACAGACAATATCGAGCAATCGGCTTACTACCGCCTAGAGCAAGTAGATTTTAGTGGCGATACCCATCTATCTGAAACTATTTTTGCAGATGCATCAAAATGTAAAGGTGATGCTATCACTATCGCACCGAATCCTACAAGTAGTGATTTGCTTATCAGTATGCAAAGTAGCACAACGAGTGTTCAGGTCAATATTTTTGATATACAAGGCAAGTTAGTATATAGCAACAGCTTTGATGCGAATATCGGTACAACCAATATTTTGATACCAACTTCCGACTTAGCAAATGGAATGCACATACTAGAAATTATGGATAGTAATATTGCTGTGGAAAGATTACGCTTTATTAAGCAATAGAATTTAATGGATGAGTAATCTTTAATTGAATGTTTTCAACTTAAGACGATTCATCTGCTAACTTCCCGTTAGCTGATGAATTGCCCCTTTGATAATCAAGCGGTTTAATTTAGAAGCTGATAGGAAATCAGCATCTAAATCGTTAAGTTGATGACATTCAATTTTCAATTGTTTGTCCACTCTATTAGATTTTTATAAAACGAAAGTCCATATAGGCATTTGATGTTTGAAAAAGCTTCAGATGCCTATTTTTTTTGCGTTCTTGCGAAAAAGTAGCAATTACATCCATGATAAATACGTTTTTTCAAGGACTCCAAGTAGTCGAATTAGCCAGTATTTTAGCTGGCCCAGCTGTAGGGCTTTTCTTTGCAGAATTGGGTGCCGATGTTATTAAAATTGAAAATAAAAAAACAAGCGGCGACATCACCCGACAATGGCGACTGCCCAATGAATCGCGAGAAAAAGCGCATTCTGCTTACTATTGCAGCGTCAATTGGGGCAAGCAAGTCCTAATGCTCGACCTTTCTGATAAGAAAGATCATCAACAATTACTTGAAGTCATTCAAGCAGCAGATGTAGTAATTAGCAATTTCAAACCTGCTTCTGCCAAAAAACTCCATATTGACTACGAACATTTACAAAAAACAAATCCCAAACTCATTTTCGCTCAACTCACAGGTTTCGGTGAAGACGACGCACGCCCTGCCTTCGATGTGGTACTACAAGCCGAAACAGGCTTCCTATACATGAACGGCGAAGCGGAACGCGAGCCTGTACGTATGCCTGTAGCACTCATTGACTTACTAGCTGCACATCAGCTCAAAGAGGCTATTCTAGTCGCCCTACTCCACCGCGAACGCACAGGCGAAGGCAGCTATGTCAGCAGCTCGCTACTAGAGTCTGCTTTGGCATCCCTCGCCAATCAAGCTACCAATTGGCTCATGGGGCAACATATTCCACAACGCATGGGGACAAAGCACCCCAATATCGCGCCTTATGGCGATATTTTTTATAGTAAAGATAATAAGCCCGTCGTTATAGCCGTGGGTACAGATAGACAGTTTAAAGATTTATGTGCAGTACTTGGCTGCGCGGATGTAGCTACACAAGCGGACTACAAAATCAATGCTGCACGTGTCACGCATCGTATGGCTTTAGTGGAAGTCTTAAAACCATACTTCAATACATTCAATCGCGATGATTTACTCCCCTTGCTACATAAAAAAGGTGTACCAGTAGGTAGCATTCGAGATATGCGAGAAGTCTTTGAACTAGAAAAGGCACAGGCGATGATACTAGAAGAAAAAATGGAAGAAGAAACAACGAAGCGCGTGCGAACGGTAGCTTTTCAGATAAAACTGGATTGATAAGCGCGAGTAACTCATGCTTCGGGCTTAGCAAGCCACAAAAAAAAGACCTTATCCCGAACACTTGCCCGAAATAAGGTCTAGATTAAATCATCATCTTAAGAGCTTGCTTACACAAGCGAGAAGCCATTTAAATACTGGCTGCTGGTCTTCTGATTATGTACCACATCTACATTGAGGGTGCAATTTTCGTATTGCATCGCGTAAGTATGTTTCACTAAATCAGAATTGATGCCTGAATTGTTGAGGATAGTCGTATCTACGAAATTTCCAACATCGGCACTCCAAGTAGCCATTGCTTCTTGTACGTTTTGTAATATATTGGAGTTGCTGGTTTGATTCAACAGATTGACAGTTAGGTCGAGCTTTATTTTCTTAATGTTCATGACAAATGTGGGTGTTTAGTATCGTTTGTTTGTTTTCTTGTATGAGGATGTTAAAATAAATAAAAGTTTATTTCCTCATTCCTTACTAATGACACCTTTAAAACTATAAAAGCTGCTCGCTTGTTGCTTTTTATTTGCTAAACTAATGTTAATGGTTCTAAACGTTTATTAAAAGATGGCAATATTCAAGGAAGCGGAAGTTCAACGCTATGCGCGGCATTTTGTATTGCCTGAATTTGGCAAAGCAGCGCAAACAAAACTCAAAAAAGCACGGGTTTTAGTAGTAGGCGCAGGCGGCTTAGGTAGTCCCGTATTGTTGTACTTAGCAGCAGCAGGTGTAGGGCATATTGGCATCATTGATGATGATGTAGTGGACGAAAGCAACCTGCAACGCCAAGTCCTTTACACTAGCGAAGACGTAGGCAAACCTAAAGTAGCTATCGCCAAAGAGCGCGTTCAAGCACTCAATCCCTATATAAATATCACGACTTATCAAGCTCGTTTGGAGAAAGAAAATGTGCTAGACATCCTCCAAGATTATGATATTGTAGCAGATGGCACAGACAATTTCGATACGCGCTATTTAGTGAATGATGCTTGCGTATTGGCGGGAAAAATCAACGTATTTGCGTCTATTTTTCGCTTCGAAGGGCAAGTATCGGTCTTTAATTTTTTGAATCCAGATGGTTCGCGTGGGCCAAACTACCGCGACCTGTTCCCTGAACCGCCTGCTGCGGGAAGTGTTCCAAATTGTGCAGAAGGCGGCGTACTTGGCGTATTGCCTGGCATAGTAGGGAGTATGCAAGCGAGTGAAGTGATAAAAGTTATTACGGGCGTAGGAAAACCCTTGAATGGACGCTTATTTCTCTTTGATGCAGCTTCTTTTTCGACTAATATTATTAAAGTTCCCAAAAACCCAAATCTAGTAATTGACAAACTCCCCGATTATAGCTTTGAATGTGCCTTGCCGATAAAAGAAATAAGCACGGATGAGCTTCGAATACTATTAGATGCTAAGGCAGATATTCAAATAATAGATGTGCGTGAGGCTTGGGAATATGAAGACTTTAATATTGGTGCAGACTTAATTCCATTAGGACAAATAGCACAAAGTATCACTAAAATTTCCCGCGACAAGCAAGTGATTATTCATTGCAAAAGTGGCGGACGTAGCGCGCAAGCCATTGAGCTACTAGAACGGAATTTTGGCTTTACCAATTTGTATAATTTGAAAGGGGGAATCTTAGCTTGGAAAATGAAGAATGATGCGTGAGTTTTTGTAGTGTATCCCAAAAATCGTAAGTACTCAATGAGTGAATGAAAAAATTTTGAATGAGTGAATAATTCTAAATTATCATTCGCTCATTCAGTCATTCACAATTCACTCATTGAATATTTACTAAAAATCACCATAATAGACCTGAAAACAAGGCAATTTCAACTCATCGCGCCACATATCTACTACTTGATTGCGGTCATCTAAAATGAACTCAATAAAGTATTTGCCCTCGATATTTTGCTCATATAATTCGCGCTTAAAAATCGAATCGCGGCGGGTATCCTCCGCAGGACGCATCCATAAATTATCATATGGAATTTCGTGCTTTGCTAACCAACGCAGGGTTTCCTCCTTGTAGGCATCACTACGCCCTGAAAGCAATAAAATCGTATACCCTAGTTTTTTATAGGTAAATACAACTTGCGCCACAGGCGTATTCAAACCATCTTCTTCACACTTGACGGCTGCAAATGGATTGCGTCCATTGAGCAATGCCAATGTTCCATCCAAGTCGCAAAGGATAGCTTTGGGCAAGCTTATATCTTGCTCCATATAACGTTCCTTTCCACCATAAAACTGACGGTGCATTTTACGAATCACCTTCTCCCCTACTCGCTTCTCGCGCTTGCGGTCGCGCTCCAAGCATTCTGCTAAGGACGTTTCCATATCCTTCACCTCCACGCGTACTTCATGCCCGTGTTCTTTGCTAAATTCATCGGCAATTTGATTGATGCGGGTAATGTTCCGCTCCGCTAAGTTAGTATCATCCACAATCACATGCTTGCCATCTTTTAGGGCTTCCAGAATGAGGATGTCGCGCATTCTTCGAATAAATTTTTCATTACCTTTACTCGTATGATTCACATCAAACATCGCGCGCATATCATCACGGTTGATGCGCTTATACATATTCGGATTTTCGGCTACGAGTTGCTTCGCATAAGTAGATTTTCCACTAGCAGGCAAACCTCGCATGATGATGATTTTTTTCATTGTTTTCTGTCATTTTAATTTTCCTCTGGTATGAGTTCAATAATAAATTGACTTTTAAGATTTTCCATTTTTATCAAAATCACACGATTTATAAATCGTTTTGATTTCGCTAAAAATGAAAAATGGTCAATTTAATATTTCACTGTTGCTTGACTTGCATTCCAACATTTTTAAATATCTTTTCGTTCCAAATATATTACAGCGAAAGTAAAATGTCATGAATCTACTAAAAACGTGTTTGAAGTTTTCCTTGCTATTGATTGGTCTTAGCTTACAAGCCCAATATTGTGGCATGCATCAGCAGTCTATTGAAGTACTTAGCCAGCGATTATTAAGCAATAAAGCTGCAAGCAAAGCAGGCTTAATAGAGCAACGCATGGAAACACAGTATGTTCCGATTACCTTCCATTTGGTAGCCAAAGATGATGGCTCGCAGCGCGTACCAGAAGGAGAAGTACTTGACCAATTATGCAGCCTAAATCAGGATTTTGAGGGGCTAGATATTCAATTTTATATAAAAGAATTCAATTATATTGATAATACCACCCTATTCGAGGAACACGGTATGGCTTCCGCACAGATGGATAACGAACAAGACCCTTTCGGCTTAGACATTTTTATTTTCAAAAGTGCTAATAATGATACTACACTCGATGATGGTGTCACGTTTGGCTACTATTCTCCAAACAAAGACTGGCTCGTGATGCGAAAAGACCAAATCAATAGTCGCTCGATAGTTTTGACGCATGAAATGGGGCATTTCTTCAGTCTTTTACATCCATATCATGGTTGGGACAGAGAGCCCTGGGATGCAGCAATTCATGGCAATCCCTCGCCTCGCACTTCGCCTAATGGCGTGCGGACAGAACTAATGAATGGGAGCAACTGCCAAAATGCTGGCGACTTTCTATGCGATACACCGCCTGATTATTTCTTTGCTTTTGGTTGGGAAAATTGCATCTATGATGGTGGCGCACTAGATCCCAATGGCGATTTAGTAGACCCTGACGAGCTGAATTATATGTCGAATTTTTTAAATGAATGTGATCGGGAAGCCTACCACTTTAGTCCACGCCAAGAGGAGATGATGCAAACAGATTTACAAAGCGCGCAAAGACGCTACTTAAGGGTAGATTTTACCCCCTTTGCGGAAAATATCGAAGAAGAAACTACGCTACTAAATCCTGAAAAAAATGCAACTGTAGAGAGTTACAATCTAGTAGGATTGAACTGGGAGGTGGTAGAAGGGGCTGACCAATATTTAGTGGAAATTGATAGAGTTCCGACGTTCACAGTGCAACCGACGCGTATAATTACAGACAATACATTTCTAGAAGTAAGCCTAGAACCCGAAAAACGCTACTATTGGCGCGTCCGACCATTCAACCGCTACGCTACTTGCACCACTACTACTACTCCATCTGTATTTTTCACAGGTAATTCGGCAGGCGAAACGAGTCTTCAATTGGCTTGGAATGTTTTTCCTAATCCAGCACGCACAGGTACTAATTTACAGTTGGAAATCAATACAGAACGGAGTTTTGAAGCGCGATTTGAACTCTTCAATAGTGTAGGACAATTGATTGATAAACGAACCTTAGCAATTTCTGCTTTAGAACGTATGAAAGAACTGGATAGCACAAATTTAAGTGCAGGCGTTTATATCGCTAGAATTACGGTGGGCGAAGAACGTTTTCAGCAAAAATTTGTCATCGTTAATTAAAAAAGAACCTCCGTAGCTCCAAAACCATAACGATGATGGTATTCATTTTTAAAAGAGCGTACTTGCGGATGCTCGGCGAGTTCCTTAGCGATTCTATCTCGGAGTTTGCCTTCTCCTACTCCGTGAATTACAAATACACTAGGCACACCTATACGAATCGCCTTTGCTAGAAATTCGTGGAAATGTTGCATTTGGATATGTACGATTTGACGCGCATCCATGCCTTTAGTGCTTTTCACTAATCGTTCAATGTGCAAGTCAATTTCTGGCTCAAATTCGGCATACTCCATTACGTCATGGACACGATAAAAAGGATTGCTAGAGCGTCTTTTAGGCTTAAAACTTCTAGCATTGAGCTTGGTATATTGCTTAAGATTATCAAGGCTTTTTTTATCTTGATTACCTGCTTCTAGTTTTTCAGCAAGTTGATATAAATGTACTTTTTTGCTAAAGAAAAGTGTATTTTTAAGGTTTTTGAAAAACTGCTTGGGCTTTATTTTTATCTGCTTACTTAAGCCTGCCGAAGTACCTTCTGTGGTGACTTTCCACAAATTAATCTCTACTTGTGGATGCTCATTGAGTTCATCGCCCAAAAGCTCGCCTAGCTCTGCTATGGAATGCGCTGCTATTTGTCCATTTGTTTTCAATAAAGATTCATCTTCTAAGAAAAGTTCAAAATCAAAAATGATGGTATCACTTGTATCATTTACGCAATGAATAACATATTCCTTAGTCGTGCCATCCATATTATATTCAGGATCGAAGGCAAGCAAAACTCCTTCGCTTGATAGTCGCTGATATTGTATTTGAGGCATAGGGCGTTCGGGTGGCGTTTCGGTTTTTTCTTGCTTGGCAGGCACAAATTGAGCAGTATTTGTTTTGGCATCTATACGCATCAAATTATCTTCAAAAGCAGGGATTTCCATATCCTCTGCCTCCAAATAGATGCTGAACATACCATTACCTAACACTTCGTTGATGACTCCTTCATCGCCTGTGTTTTTTAACCTTACTTTTGTTCCTATTGCAAAAAGCATTCTCTTAGTATGGTGTTTTTTGGTGCAACAATGTAGATTGTCATGCAAATTTGCATAAGTAATGGCACACAAATAAATGTGCCATTACTAACAATCTACATCAGTACAATTTATTAATCCAATGTAACTGTCATAGCAGTCATTACACCTAAGTGATTTCTATGACGCACAACTACATAATAATCATCGCTTGGCACATTAAATTCTAGTGGCGAAAAGCCATCCACATCCACTACATCGCCATCTGCTTGCAACAAGCCTGAACGGGTAGCAATCACTGTTGTTTCATCTGTCTTATCGCGCAATTCTACCATTACCCAATCCACGATTTTCTCTGTACCTGTATTTGCCAGTGCATTCGTAATGATAGCCTCTCCACCGCCATTACCCACATGTGTAAAATTCGGTAAAGCCGAATAAGGCTCTGATGTAGGCACTAACGAATTCGTATTTAAGTCTGTATTTAGCCCTGTTCCATTATATGGACCTTGCAAATATACTTTAATTGCTAATTGTTTAGAACAGGGCAACTCGAAATTTGTAAGTACTAAGCTTTCAGAAGGTGCAAGCGTATAGGTTTGAGCCGTAGAAGTGACGTTTAATGTCGTGCCATCTACATTCAAATCACCATTATGTTTGTACCAAGTACCCGTAACTTGAAAGCCCGGCGTAACTACATGACTCGCATCTGGATCAAGGTTTGCAATTACAATTACATAGTTTCCACTACCATCATGCAGGCGCATATATCTTGGCGTAGTGATGGCATTTGCGCCCCAACTGATGTTTCCATAGTCAGGATTAGGACTTGGTGCATTAGCAGGTGCTGGCGTATACATTGAGTAATTATTACGAATATAAAATATTTTGGAAATAAGGCGATAGAGTTCGCGTCGCTTCAAGTCATCGTAATAATCCCAGCGTACAGGTTTTTCACCTGTTCTACCATTGAAATTGATACTATAATCATAGCCTAACTCTCCAAATTCCCAGAGCATACGCGGGCCAGGTAAAAAGAGATTGAAGGAATAGCCAATCTTCAAGCGGTCAATGGTCTTTGCCAATTGTGAAGTTGGATTCGGATCGGTACTGATGCCATTGCCATATTGTAGCAACTCATAAGCTAGGCGTTCTTCATCGTGGCTTTCAGGATAGCTCATCCAATTGGCGAAGTTGAAATTACGTCCAGGTGCATTGTATACGCCTGAATCATAAATATTGGTATTGTCTGCATCGTAGCCCAATATGAAACCTTTCATATCATTATGATGCCCTACACCACTCCACATCAGAATACCGTGGTCAGCTAATACTTTGTCTTCACTACTATTAGCCAAGTGTTCAAAAATAGCAATCGAGCCAGGATTGCTTGACCACATATTATCTACCATGCGTGTAAGCAGATCAATTCTATCTTGGTCATAGGTACTTGCCCAATCATCACCACAATCAGGTGCTGTTTGTCCGAAACCTTTCGTGAAATCGAAGCGATAACCATCGAATTTGTATTCTTGTAGCCAGAAATTCAAGGCTCTATCTACCATCGCTTGCACATGCTCGCTTTCGTGATTCCAATCAGCACCCCACCAACCGCCGGGGTTGGACACCATTTTGTGGCGTGGATTAAAAAATGGACTATCATCTGCAGGGCGGTTGCGATCTTCATTCCAATACATTCGCGCCATCACATTCGAATAGAAAGAGTGATTTAGCACTAAATCATTAAATACTAAAATCTCGCGTTTGTGACATTCATCAATGAACTTTTTTAAGTCATCTTTTGTGCCATATGCCTTATCGGGTGCAAAGTAAAAGTTTGGATTATAGCCCCAACTTGAATTCCCCTCAAACTCCGAAACAGGCAACACATGAATAGCCGTGATGCCCATATTTTGGAGGTATTCTAACTTATCAATCGCTGCTAAATAAGTGCCTTCAGTCGTAAAATCACGGAAATGTAATTCATAGATATGTAAATCATTCGGAGAACGTGCTGTGAAAGGCGGTGCCGTCCAAGTGTAAGCCGATTGATTCGTTTGTAATACGCTTGCTCTATCCTCTGCTTGCGTAGGATAGGTAGGTAAACCTGAGTAAACACCAGCCGTGATTGTAGCATCATCTCTATCCGAAACCTTTTCCGTATAGGGGTCAGCTACTTGCACTTCTCCATCAATCAAGTATTGGAATACATATTCTTGACCAGGGGTTAAACCCGTCAATTCTATCCACCAGTAATCACCTCTATCGTTATCAGCATCAGCATCGGTAGTGCCATTCCAGCCATCGCGGTCGCGGTTCATGATATAGGCATCATCTACCATCCAGCCGTTAAAATCACCTACCACATAAACTACTTTTTTAGGAGCTGTTGTGCCTGTGCCACCTAGTACGCCTGTGCCTTTTAGATAGCGCGTATAGGTAGGTGCATGTAGAATAAGCGTTGCTTTTGTAGGGTCGCCTGCATCATAGTTGATGCCTGGCTGCATTCCCGCAGGACGCGTTGCCAGCGTAACAGGCGGATGTCCTTTGGCTTCAAAAAACTTACATTTCACCACGCCACCACCATAATCTGCCGTCACTTTATAGCGCGTAACACTTGTAGAAGCTAAGGTAATATTATGCGAAAAAGTAGTGCCGCCCGCCTGTGTAGTAAGCGTAGAAATTGGATTATCACTTCCATCTACTTCTTGCAATGTCCAAGTCACAGGCGCGTTAGTCGAACTGGAAGTAGTGGTAAAAGGCGTAGCAGTTGCTTCTAGGTGTACAGGAGCAGTAGGCGCGTCAAGATTGAAGTAATCGCCTACACTCGTTTGTAGAAAATAATTTGCGCCATTATTAGCTTCTACTGAAGTGCCTGTCTCGTCTCTGAATAGGAAATTCAAACCAAAAATCTCATCCGCAGCATCTACGCCGTAGTAAGTACGCGTAGAAGACAATACTATTTGCCAATTGTTGCCGCCTACATTGGTCATTTCTCCTACCCCATCATCTGCACCCCAGTTGCCTATTACCTCATTAAAACTAGAAGGGTCGCTTTCTGTAGTAGATACGCCTGAGTGGAGATATACCTTAGTAGCTCCAGCTAATGCTGTGCCAGTTGCATCAAAATCAATAGTTACCGCCTGATTATCCGCAGGAGAGCTAGGCGTAACGGTTACATTGCTGAATGCTCCAACTGTTGCATCAACTAAGTTGATGTATAAATCATCCGTCTTATTATTGGTCTCACTTCCAGGGGCTAAATACTGATTGGTGAAGAGTAGATTGATACCTAAAACCGTAACACCTGACGGAATATTGAAATAAGCCGCGGGCGATATGGTGATATAAAATGGCGGTGCTGCACAATTCGCTAAAGCAGGGCCTTGACTGCTTTGGGTGAAGAAATCGCCTTGCACATATTGCCATGTGCCTGCACTCGTTTCCACGCCTGCATACATGTAGATTTCTTCTTGTCCGCACGACCAAAAGTTATCCCCTCCTGTGCCACATACGTCATTAAAAGTAATCGTGATGTTATCATTTATAGTAGCCGAAGCTGGACTTACCGACACAGAATACTGCGCATTTAATTGAAGCACACCGATGCTGATAAACATTAGCAGCCAAAGTGCATTAAGTTGTTTCATCTTTTATGTAGAAATTTGTTGAGTAGTTGATTAAAGCTCTTTCAAGAAAACCAAAGGTAAGGAATTAGTTTTTTGTGAAATAGTGACATTTGTCAAAAGCCTGTTTTTAAACTATTAAAGTTTCTTTAAAACCGCAGCTACATAAGCTTCAGGAGCTTCGAGCATGGGGTAATGCCCTACATTCTCTAAGACCTCCAAGGAATTAGAGGAGATTTTCTCTTGCAATACGGTTGCCATTTCAAATATCGCCACTGGGTCTTTATCTGCCCAAACTAAGTGAATGTGTTTATCCGTCCGTTCCAAAGCTCCTATCCAACGATGCCAAAAACGCTTTCGCTCATCTATGTATTGCGATAGTAGAGGTAATACTTTGCGTCCATTATCATGCGTCAGCATTTGCCATAATACATCAAATTCATTCAAGTTGATTTTAGATTTATCACACCATAAGCGAGTAAAATTTCGGACAAAAAGACGTTTGCTACTCAAATTGGCTAAAATTGGGCCAATGCTTTGATTTTTCAGCACGCGCTGCGTCCATAACAATCGTGCCATATTAATCAACATACTCCCGTTGCCGAGTGTAATAGATTTTAAGCGGATCGGTTCATAAGCTAGATTGTAACGAGCAATTATTTCTGTAGCTACGCTTGTGCCATAATCGTGCGCTAAAAGATGTACTTCTTGCAGACCCAACTGCTGCCACAAGGCTTGTGCCACATCTGCTTGCTCAAAAAGCGAATAGGAATAATCCATCCTTTTGCTCGATAGACCAAAGCCAGGGTGATCATGCACTACTACTCGATAATGAGGCGTAAGCAGCGGCAAAATAGCATAATAATCATACGAACAGCTTGGATAGCCGTGCAAAATCACGACTGTTTCCGCTGCATTTCCTTCATCTATTACGAATAAGCGATGCCCTAAAATATCGAGGTATTTACCACGCTCTTGCCATGCTTGAAAAGTGGGTGCGTTGCTCATTATTCGCGTTCTCTATATTCTGAATACCCTTTTTGCTTGGAGTCATCGAGCCATTGCCAATGGAGTTGTAAAACGATTCTTTCTTCCTCGTCTAATACGATTTGTGCGAGGGCTCTGCCAGCTTTCAGTTCTCCAGCAGTAGTGAGGCATTGATAGCGCATATCGAGCTCGTTTCCATCTTTTTTAGCGATTATTTTACCATATTTTACTTTTCCTCCAAAATACTCCGCAGTTACCAAATCCCCCTCTTGCTTATAATAAAAGACTGTCTCATCGTCCACTAGCCCATTTTTGGAATTCTGTACAAGTTCAAAACTTCTACCACCTAAATCAATGTCCTCTAATGGCTCTGTCTCTTCTTCTAATTCATATCGAAGTGTTCTTCTTACATAGGCTTCATATTCTGCCATTTTATGCTTAAACCAAGCTTGACGAACAGGCTCATAATAGTCTACTACATTTCTGAAATTACGGAAAGGTTTGCGCTTATTTAGGGCTTCTATCAGTTTATTTTGGATGCGGCTATCCCCCACTTTATCCACAAAGCTTTCCATAAACTCAAAACTCTCGCGGGAACTAGGTTTTTCAATTTGAATATAATCGTCAGGGCTTTGTTCTACCGCTTGAAACTCGGCTTCCCATAGCTCTGGCTCGCCATACATTTCAAGTTCAAGGCGATTGGGGAGCGCATGTAGTTCACCTGTTTGCTTATGAATATAGCAAGTCATTCCGACATCTAACTGCTGTGCAATTTCATTGATTTGTTTATCATCTAATTTCATACACTTGGAATTTCAATACTCACCGTAGTTCCTGTACCGAGTACAGAATCATACTGCAATGTACCATTCAAATAATTGACGCGTGAGGCGATACTTTTTAAGCCCAAGCCTTTTTTAGCGTCCGAACTTTCGCTATCAAAGCCCTTGCCATCATCTTCCACTAAGATTTGAATAAAATCTGGAAATGCCAAAACTTGGAGCAATACATTTGAGGCGTTGGCATGTTTTTGAATATTATTGACCAATTCTTGAACAATGCGATAAATCATAACGGCTTTTGTTTCATCCAAGGATTGTAAGGTAGCATTCGTGTCCAAATCGCATTGAATGCCTTGTGTTTCTAGTTGGGTCGCAATGCCTTCTAACGCACCACCTAAGCCCGAAAGCGTGAGTGCATGAGGCACCATATTGTGCGAAATACGCCGCACTTCCACACAAGCTTCATCTATGAGTGCGTTTGTTTTTTCGTAGAGATTAAAAGAGCGAATTTTTTCCAATTCTTGCTCTATGGAGGTAAAATGCGCCTTCACGGAAGTGAGTAAGCCACCAATGCCATCGTGTAAATCCTTTGCTATACGCATTCGTTCGGCTTCTTGCCCTTCTATCATCGCGCTCATTGCTAGAATTTTTTGCTGCTGTTCCAGTTCTTGTATTTTTTGTTGCTGAATTTCTGCGTTTTTGGCAGTCAGTTCGCGTTGGTATCGCACATTATTTCTATAAAATAAAAAGCCACCTAAAGCAAAGAGGCTGCATAATCCAAAAACACCTATCATTCGATTTCTGGCTGTAACTTGTTCGCTTATAATTTTTTGTTGCTCAAAGACTTGCTTTTCCTTTTCGCGCGTCTCATAGAGCGTTTGATAATCGGCAGAAAGGCGCAGATTTTCAAGGTCAAATATCGAATCTTTCAATTCGCGTTGTAATTCTAATTGGGCGATTGCTGCTTGTTCAGCACCTAGTTGTTTATTAATTTCGATGGTTTCATCTAATAAATACATTTCCCAACCAACACTTTCTATCGCTCTTGCATGTTCGAGGCATTTCTCATTATAGGTTTTTGCTTTTGCAATTTCGCCCATAGCTAGATAGTTACGCGCCAATCCGCGCCAAATTCCGATTTGTTCATTTGTGGTCAATTGTCTATTTTTAAGTTCTACTACGCGTTCCAAAAGCTCTAGTGACTTCGGATAATCGCCTCTTGCATAAGCGATATTTGCCAAACCACTTAAGCTGCTTGCCATCACGCCTTTATGCTTACGTTGCGACGCTAAATTATACGCTCGATTGTAATATAACACCGCATTATCGTAGTCCTCTATATTTTGATAAGTTCTACCTACTAGTTGCAGCGTTTTGGGATGTGGCTTATTGATTTGTTCGTATAAATTTACGCTTTTCAGAAGATAGTCGAGGGCTTCCTGATAGCGACGCTGCCGACGAAAAGTGCGCCCGATGGATTGATAGGAAAAAGCGATGCGCGCTGTATCTTTCAATTGTTCTTTTATTTCAAGTGCTTCCACATGCGCTTTCACGGAAGCGGCAAAAAGCCCTCTACTTTCTAGAATGCGTCCTTTTATGGTGAGGGCTTCGCCATGTAGTCGAGGGAAAAGTTCCAATTCATTGTAGGCAAGTGTTGTTTCATTATATAGGGTCGCTTGCTGATAGTTTTCAAAGCTATTTAAATAAAACCATGCTAGGGCATTGTAAGCTCTAAAGTGTTGCTGGAGCGGTGCGTCAGTCGCTAAAAGGCTATCCAAACGCACTAACATACGCTTTTCTTTGGCAAGCAATCTGGGGTTTGAAGCAATAGGTAGATCATCTTGGAAAAAATCGTCTTGTCCAAAAATTAATATTGGGGTTAACAAAAAAAATAAACCAAAAATATATCGTTTCATCTTGTTTTCATCTAGTTCTAAATCATACACAATAATACAGCTTTTTCTAGGCTCGAGGCCTCTATGAAAACCCATAGTTTTTAGCAATCTAGGATTTCCTAGATGTTTGGCTTTCTACTTTGCTGCATCTTTGTATCGAATTAAAACGCATTATTTTTTAAACATAAACATCAAATGAAAACAAGTATCAGACTAGTACTATGTGCTATCTTTTTCTCCCTTTCTCTTTCCCAAACACAAGCACAGATTATTGATTCTCTACCTTATTTCAAGGACATCGGACACCTTTGGGAAGTTATGGACGCTAGACTTGCTCCTGCCTTACTAGAGCTGGACAATCGTTCTCAGTTGCTTTCTAAGAGCTTCCAAATGCGTTCAAGGCTAAGCTCAAAAGTAAAAATCAAGTCAAAGCAATATCCTGTACGTGTAGACGCTCCTTTGACACTAGAGCATGATGGTAAATGCTTTCAAATTGCTTGTGCCAAAGAGAAGAATTGTAGCACTTGTGGCTTAATGTGGTGGGATAGAAACGGCGACGGCAAAGTGCAACCAAAGCGTGAACTACGCTGTGTTTGCAAAGAAAGTAAAACGCAATGTGAGATGCGAGGCAGGAAAAAAGACTGTTAAGTAACGAATTGAATGAAGTGACTCGGTTAAAATATGACCGAGTCGCTTTTGTATTTATCAAAAACAGCACACTATGAAAAAACTCATACTACTTTCAATTTTTAGCATCCTTACATTGGTAGCCCAAGCCGTTATTTATACCTGGAATGGTGGCAATGGAGATTATAACGACCCCAATTGGTCGGTGGGGGGTGGAGCAGTTTGCTGTGCACCACCATCTAGTGCAGAAATAGATATTAGTTCAGGCGAAGTTACTTTAAATGTAAACAGAAGTTCGAATGCCATAAAAATAAGCGGGATTGGATCACTTCGACTACTTTCAGGGGCAGATCTTATTACGACAAGGGGGACTGGCGCAACATTTGCCGATGTATTAGAGATAGACGGTGCTGGAGCATCCGTAATAGTGGAGGACGGAGCAATTTTCAGACTTCGGAATAGTAATAATGCAACCCGAGGAGTTTATATGCATTCGGGAGCTTCATTTACGAATAGAGGAACTACAGAAGTGGATATTAATGATGCGAATGGTTCTGCTATTTATTTGGAAGACGTAGGGGACACCTTCACCAATAATGCAACAGCTTTGCTTGAATTGATTTTTTCTAGCGAGATAGGAATTTTGTCCTTTGGTACATTTCTGAATGCTGGGGAAATAGAAATAGAAGAAACCCTAGATAATGCGATAGAATTCCGAGGTTCTGCAACGAATAATGGTACAATTGAAATAGAAAATGCAGACGGTATTGGATTGGCAACACTAGATGATTTCACAAATAATAGTAACGGCAAAATCTATATTGGAAGTAGAAATGGAATAATCGGCACAATTGCAGGCGCAGGCTTTACGAGCCAAGCTGGTGGCACGGTAGTTAATCGCGGACTTATCAAAGTTGATAATTTTGATGACAGTATCGGAGAAGGCGTATTAGTAAAAATTACGGACTTCACGAATGAAGGAAATATAGATATTACCCATGTTTCTAGCCGATATGGGATAAGTTTGGTAACGGGTACGCTCGTCAATGCCGATTGTGCGAATATCCGGAGCAAGTCGCCTTTTTTTGCAGGGAATACAGGCAGATTAATAAACGACGGCAATATCTTTCTTGACACACCTGAGTCGAGTATGATTTTTGCCACGGCTGGCATCAATGGTGAAATCACCAATAATGGACAAATCGAAGATTTTCAAGGGAGTTTTGATTTAAGTGCTGCTTTGTTTATCAACAATGGCTTGGTACTGCAACCTATTAGTGATACCTATGAATACGGTGAAGCTGTACCAAACTTCCTTCAAGGGAGTGGAACAGAAATAACAGTGAATGGAAATGTTTATCTCAATAGCGATGGTACTAATGTTATTGGATTCTATAAACAAGTGGGTAATGAATTTATCACAAATAATACGGATGCTATCTGCAAAGACACCTTCTACCTTTCTCTTGATGATGGCAAGAGTTGCCCTGTGATAATGAAAATAAAGTTTGAAAATCCAATCATTCCAGACTTGTTAAATGCCAACGAAGCAATGAACATTAAAACCTTTCTGCAAGGCCCACTTGATGTTGGTACGATGCTAATGGATGATGACCTTCGTCTAGCAGGTCTTATTCCGCTTACTGATCCTTACAACGGAAGTCAAACTATTACAGATTTGACGGTTTTAGATGACAATGGCGATGACTCGATTGTAGACTGGGTGCTTTTAGAAATCAGTACCATATCCGATCCATCGAATGTGTTTCGGCAAATTCCTTTGCTCTTGCAACGCGACGGAGATGTGGTTACTGCTTTTGGTGGCATTCCCAATGTTGCCTTACAACAAAGCTGTGAAACAGAATACTATGTCCGTATCAGACATCGCAATCATTTGGGAGTAGCTGCTGTATTTGAGAATACTTTTTAAAATAAGGGAGCAGGCAAAAATAACCTACCCGTTTGTCTTGTTCTTTTTCCAACTCGCGTCGTTGCTCTCCGATAGCTATCGAAGTTACGTAACCAGTTATGTGCCTTCTTTGCGCCTAGCGAGTCAGAAAAATAACTAAGGGATTGCGCAATAATAAGTTTCTTAAATTTAGGAGTGTATTTTTTGTTTTAGACGAGTTGTGAAAAGGTGATTTTATCTGGATAAATGAGTCTTTTCACAAGGAAGTATAAAGCAAAAAAGGCCTTATAAAATAAGAAAGTTATTGTTGCGCAATCCCTAATCCAAACTATGGGTAGGTTATTTCTTGCCTGCTCCCTAAAAAACGCATATATGATGAAAAAATTAATACTACTATCATTTCTTACAACTTTGATATTAAACGCACAAGCTGCCACCGTCACATGGGCAGGTGGCAATGGTTTCTGGGGGGATGCCAATTGGACAGGCGCAGTAGGTGCGCCATTAATTGGCGATGATGTAGTTATTAGTTCAGGTGAAGTGACCGTTAGAGATTCTAGGCTAATAAGAACAGTGACCGTTAATGGCACGGGCAAACTCATTATCAATAGCGATGGTAATTTGAGTATCATTATTGGTACAGGTTCTGTCGTTGATGCACTAGAGGTAAATGGAAGTAGCGGCGCTGCAATGGTGACGGTAGAACAAGGAGGGAAATTATTTACTTCCAATGATTTTGATGTGGATAATGTACGCGGCATTTATGTACTGCTAGGTGGAACATTTATTAATCATGGTGAAGTGGATGTGCTTATCAACGATACCAATGTCGCAGCGATTTATCACGCGGGCGGCACTTTCCAAAATATGGCAACGGGCCTTATAGAGGTTAGTAAGGCAGACGATTCAGGCGTAGAAGGTACAGGAATCATTGCTTTTGATTTATTTCAAAATGCAGGGACAATTATTATCAAAGATACAGATAATCATGGCTTTGACCTGAGAGGAACTACGGTAAACAATGGCTCAATAGAAATTGAAAGTGCAGAGCAAATTGGCTTCGATTTAGATGGAAGTAGCGATTTTACAAATAATGGCACTATCGAAGTAGAAAATACAGGTGGCAGTGCATTTGTAGTGGACGGTGATTTTACCAATGGCAACAACGGAGAAATTTATGTGGGTAGCAGAAATGGTACAAAAGGGAATATTGGCAATGTTGGTATGAATATTTTACCATCCGCGACCACTGCTATTAATCGTGGTCTCATTCAAATAGATCATTTTAAAGAGATTAGCGAAGGCTTATACGTACAAAACCCGAACTTCATCAATAGCGGTAACATAGATATTACGCATGTTTCTGCTACAAGCTATGGAATTGAAACTGCTAACGGTGGTATGACTAACGAGGATTGCGCAAATATCCGTAGTACATTGCCTTTCTTCATTGGTAGTAGTTCCACCTTCACCAATGAAGGCAATATCTTTATGGATACCGACCGCCCAAGTACCATTGTTTCTACTGCGGGAGTCAATGGCTTATTGACAAACAACGGACAAATCGAAGATTTTCAAGCAAGTTTTGATTTAAGTGCTGCCTTCTTTATCAATAATGGCTTTGTGTTGCAGCCCATTAGTGGCAGTTATGAATTCAACGAAGCGATTCCGAATATCTTGCAAGGAGCAGGTCCAGGTGTTGGTGCAAGTGTAGCACTCGACGATGCTGGAGCGACTGTAGTTGGAACGTATGATAAAACCAATAATGAATTTACTGCTACCAGCACAGATGCTATTTGCGAAACTACTTTTTATCTCATACTAAATGTTGGTAGTAGTTGCCCCGTTGCCATGCGCTTTCAACTGGAAGAACCCATTATTCCAGATGCTGCCAATGCCAGTCAAGTAATGGAAATAAAGGTATTTCTACAAGGCAATTATGATCCCGTTACGGGCTTAATGAATGATGATTTACGCGTAGCAGGGCTTATTCCGCTTGATGATCCTTACGATTTACCACCATTTCAGAGTCAGACGATTACCAACCTTGCTTTACTAGACGATTTAGGTGATGACTCCATCGTGGATTGGGTACTCTTGGAAATAGCACCTGTTTCTGACCCTAGCAATATTATCAGGAAAATCCCACTCTTATTGCAACGAGATGGCGACATCGTGAACTGGTTTGATGGCGGTCAAGTTAATATTTCCTTACTCCAAAGTTGCGAGTCTTATTACTTGCGTATTCGGCATCGTAATCACTTGGGGATTGCTGTGGAGTTTACACCAAATTTTTAATCATCAAAACGATTTGTCCTTTTAGGAGGACAAATCGTTTTGTGACTTTACAATCGTTTGTTGAGCAAGCTTAAGCGTATACACCAATTGCTCATCTCTACTCAGTAACGTATTGTCAATGATAATAGCGTCCTTCGCCTTTTTCAATGGGCTATCCGCGCGGGTAGAGTCTATGCGGTCGCGATCTTGGAGGTTTTTCAAGATGGCTTCGTAGCTTACCTCTTGCCCTTTCTCCAATAGTTCTTTATAGCGACGATTGGCGCGTTCTTCAGCACTTGCCGTTAAAAATATTTTTAGCTCCGCTGCTGGAAAAACGACCGTTCCTATATCCCGGCCATCCATTACGATACCTTTATTTTTCCCCATTTCCTGCTGTTGCTGTACCAATTTTCGGCGTACAGCAGGAATAGTAGCCACAGGACTCACCAAATCCGACACATACATTTTCCGAATTTCCTCCTCTACATTTACCCCATTCAGGAAAGTCGTATTTTTACCTTCTATCCGCTCAAAATGAATGCTAATATCGCCAAGTACAGCTTTTACCTGTTCTACATCAGTTACTGAAATATCTTGCTGTATCAAATAGAGCGTAACTGCCCGATACATAGCTCCAGTATCTACATAGGTATAATTTAGTGCTTTTGCCAGCGATTTGGCAAGTGTACTTTTCCCGCAGGAAGAATGCCCATCAAGGGCAATAATGATGTTATTTTTCAATCTCTTTCAGCTTACAAAACGCGAGCGAATACGGCGGTCTACCCTATCTAATATGAGCTTCCACAATTTCTCAAACGGAATTATTTCTAATTCTGTTATCAAGCCTCTATAAAAGAAGGGTTGTTCTTCCTCCAAACGCGTATAATATTTATCTACATTACTCAATTCATCCACCTGAAACTCTGCTTTCAATAGCTGATGCAGTAAGCGAATGAACTGAATTGCGCGAAAGTACTCTTCTTTTCTCAATTGTCGATTCGCATATTGCTTAAGTTGTTCAATAATATCGCGCACATTAGAAAAACTGCCTTCTTCAACATGAAATAGTAATTGGGCAACCCAAGTATGTACGCTATACATGCGCTCATCTTTGGGGTATAAGGGTTTTTCTGCTAAGAATTTATCAACTTTAAAGCCCTTCCGTTGCGATGTTTGTGATTCAGAAGAGGCGTTTTCATTGAGATACATATTAGCATAATTCACATAGTAGCCCAATATTTTCCAGCGTTCTCGAATATCTACATCACTACGCTTATATTTATTATAGCTCAATACATCAGCATATACCCGCTGCGCTACATCATAGTTATCTGTATGCATAGCATATAATAGGCAATACTCATTATACAAAAACCAATCATTGCTCCCTTTAGGAAAGGCTTCAATTTCAGATAAGGCTTCTTCTAGTCCTAAACTTGCATCGCGCAAATGCAAGTAAGCAGATATTTTCTTTAAATGAAATGTAAGCAATTTATCGCCTTGATAATAGGTAGGGTTATCTTCTATATATTGTTCTGCCTGGCGGCAAATTCCTAGCATCTGCTCGAATTCGCGCAGCATTTCATATCGAAATGACCATACTAGATATTTATTATATACCACTATAGGCGACTCATAAATTTCACTCAAGCCATCTAGTGCCACACAGTAGGTGTCAATACGTTCTGGAAGATCTGCTATTTTAGAATGAGGTTTGTAATAGTTCATTATTACGCGCTGATAGAGTTCTTCTGAACGAATCTCAGCTTCTAATATATTTTGATATTGTTTGATGTGTTGATCGTATACCTCGTAGCTTTTCTCATCGCCTGTCTCCGCTGCGTGTCGGCGAAGAATACGACTACAATTCACAATAACATCTGCGAATCTGAATTTCAAGGCAGTAGTCAAAATTTGCCGTGCCAAAGAAGCGGCCGTAGAATGTGCCTCGTTGGAAATAAGTATTTTAACTAATGTCCAATCTTTATTACAAGAATAGTAAGCCCTATCGTAATTAGAAGCTGAAGGAAGATTGACATCAAGAAAGAATAATGTATTGAGTAATCGTTTGCGAAAACGCGATTTTAATTGGCGATATTTATCATCAGTAGGAGTACTACCATATAAAAAGGTGGCAGCATCTCTATCATTTTTAAAGCGTCCTGCTGTGAGGGCTTCATAGAATTCGTTGAATTTGCTGCTCTTGTTTTTGAGAGAGTAATCATCAAAAATTTCGATTTTTCGGACTTTCTTTTTTGTGACAATCTTTGATATTTCAATTAGATTCTTCATATACAATATGGTGTTCTTATATCAATGAAATGCCTGTTTTGTACCCCAAAACAGCATTTTATTAAATAAAGCGTAATTACATACCTTTACATTTTGATGTCACAAATTTAAGACATTAATTTGATTAAGTTTAATATTTTAACCAACAAAAGACTAAAAAAAATCTTTTAATGAACAAAAATAATTGTCTTTGAGGTGACGTTATTCTGCCATCAAGCGCATATCTTTAAAACTTAATTACAAATTAGCCTGTTATTAAGGCGTAATTTTTGAATATTTTCATTCAAAAGAATGGAATTATAATTTTTTGTTCATATAAAAGGAAAATAGATGGCATTCCAATTGACAGATCAGAACTTTCAGACGAATGTTCTTGATTCAGAAGGTGTTGCAATGGTAGATTTCTGGGCAGAATGGTGTGGACCTTGCCGCATGGTAGGCCCGATTGTAGAAGAATTAGCTGGTGAATACGAAGGAAAAGCACTAGTTGGTAAGGTGGATGTTGATGCAAATCCAGAAATATCCATGAAATATGGTATTCGTAGCATTCCTACTATCTTGATACTTAAGAATGGTAAAATAGTAGATAAGCAGGTAGGGGCTACATCGAAAGCTGCACTTAAAGGAAAATTAGACGCAGTTCTTTCAGCATAAGCGTTCTGATATAATAAGATATTATGAAACCGAAGTTTGGGATTCCAAGCTTCGGTTTTGTTATTTTTACGCACTTTGTCCCCCATCAATAGGCAATGCCATACCTGTCACAAAGCTTGACTGCTCATCGCAAAGCCAAGTAATAGCATTTACAATATCTTCGACCTCTCCAAAGCGTCGCACAGGAATCGTTTGGAGCAGCATTTTATCCATACCTTCTTTTGCTTGAAATAGCAAATCCAATAATGGCGTAGAGGTGAATACTGGGCAAACTGCATTCACTCGGATGCCTCGCTTAGCATATTCTAAAGCTGCCGTTCTGGTCATTCCAACTACGGCATGTTTGCTCGCGGTATAAGCAATTTGGTTCGGCAAACCTCTCAAACCCGCCATGGATGCAATGTTGACAATGCAGCCGCTTCCTTGTGTTTCCATTTGTTTTAGGGCTTCTTTCATGCAATAAAAAACCCCTGTTTGATTGATAGCAAGCA
Organism: Saprospiraceae bacterium; assembly: GCA_020629845.1. Taxonomy (GTDB): domain Bacteria; phylum Bacteroidota; class Bacteroidia; order Chitinophagales; family Saprospiraceae; genus JAAUTG01. The sequence goes on from JAHDCQ010000001.1 coordinate 47,758, forward strand.
CAAAATCCCAGTCTTTGAGTTTCACATCAGCAGTCTTCGCTGGTGGTGCACCCAAACCTGCATTATTGAGCGCAATATCTATTCGTCCAAATGTCTTTACCGCTCCTTGCATGAGGGTTTGTACAGCCTCATAATCCGCTACATTAGCAGCAATAAAAGTAGCTGCTCCACCTGCTGCCTCTATATCGCTTACGGTAACTTTACCTTTTTCTTCATTAATATCAGAAACAACCACCTTTGCACCTTCTTTGGCAAATTGCAATGCTGCACCACGCCCAATGCCCGAAGCTGCGCCCGTGATGACTACTACTTTATCTTTAAATCGCATGTATATTTCTTTTGGCTTTTTAGCTTTTTAGGCGTTTGACTTTTTGGCGAATACATAAAACACTCCAAAGTTCAAATCCCCAATAGCTAAATAGCAATTACCCCATTTGGGCTACTTGAATCATTTTGTCTTCCAACTCATGCACCAATTCCGTAAAACGTGCTTCACGCTTGGTGGCTCTAGTACGATTGAAAGGGAGGTCTATTTTCAAATGTTCTACTACTCTCGAAGGGGCCGATTTCATGATGTATACATCGTCGCCTAGATAGACGGCTTCTGTAATATCATGTGTCACAAAAATGATAGTTGGATGAAATTTGAGCCAAAGGTTGGTAAGCAAATCCTGCATTTGAAGGCGCGTATTGATGTCCAATGCACCAAAAGGCTCATCCATCAATAGAATTTCAGGATTGGCGAGTAAGCTTCGAGCAATGGCCACTCGCTGCAACTGTCCTCCAGAAAGTGTAGGATACTGGGCATATTTATGTTCATGTCCTGCTAAACCCACCATTTCTATCATCTCCATTGCTTTTTCTTGGCGTTCTTTCTTGCTAATGCCTTTATAGCGAAGGGCTAAAGCGACATTTTCCAATACAGTCATCCACGGCAACGACGAATAACGCTGAAAGACCATGCTCACTCGATTGGAGTCGCTTACTGTTTTATCATTGATTTTTACTTCTCCAGCAGTTGGTTGTTGCAAGCCAGCCATATAGCGCAAAACGGTAGACTTTCCACAACCTGACATCCCCATCAAGACCACAAATTGTCCTTGATCGGGTTTATCTTCCACCAAAAATTCCAAATCTTTGATGATGTAGGTTTTACCACCATCATAGCTCTGATCAATACCTTTTAATGATATAATATTTGACTGCGCAGTATCCGTAAAAATTGCCATTATTTCAATTTGGATGAGTTCAATAGTAAATTTACATTCTTCTTATAGATTACAAGACTATTGTGCTTCGTTCAGCCTCGCAGAATATAAATTCCTTATTTCACTATTTGTTTTGGGTAAAAATAAAACAGATAAGGCATATTCTGAAAATATGCCTTATCTAAA
>JAHDCQ010000001.1:49251-53033 GCA_020629845.1 Saprospiraceae bacterium
TTTTGGGTAAAAATAAAACAGATAAGGCATATTCTGAAAATATGCCTTATCTAAATCATTATTTAATATGCGCTGCCTGAATCTCCTCGAAGGTAGGTAGCTTTTTATGATGCCATTTCCCTAATATTTTACCGTCCTTCCAAAGCACCACTCCAGGGTTGGAGCGAATAATGGTTTTTAGTAAAATATCGTCGGCTAAATGTACTGGATAATTTGTAGCTGTTTTTTCCTTAAAGTCTTTTATTTTGCTAGGCGGTGTGTATTTGGTCACCGCATAAGACTTAATCCCCGCTTTTTCTGCCGCAGCGATTACTGGATTCACTACATCTGTCCAACGTTTCGTATAATTTTCGCCCCAAATATAGGTAGGCTTGCTCTCTGGCTTTTCTTCCACTTTCACTAAGCGACGCACTAACTCGGTACTATCCCCTACCGCAAGGGTATCAATAGCATAAATAGAATCTCGACGAATACTTGTGATAGGCGCGCCTTCCTCTGCTTTTAAGTCTACTGCTACTACCATGAAGGAGTAACCTTCGCCTTGCAGAATATCATCTGTAATTTCATAGCCTTCTGTGCCATGCTCTACTGCGAATTCGCTAATTTTGGTAGGCTCAATGGTCGGTTTAGTACGGATTTGCTCAAACTCCCATTCTGATTTTGGATACTTCTTATATTCTTTGCCATAGTCTGCCATTGCTATCTCCACTTGTTCGCCTGTCTCTTTATTGCTTACGGTATAGCCTGTCACTTTTACATTACTCATCGCTTCTTCTTCCATAGCGCGCTGTGCAGCTACATCTGTACCTTCTTTAAATGGACGGAAATCAGCGTGTGGCAAGTCCCAAATGTAATTACTAAAGCAATAAATCAACAAGCCTACAATAGAGGCAAGTGGCAATAATCTACGTACTCCACCAGAAAATAATTGATGAAACTGCTTATGCGAAAACAAGAAAATAATCGCTGGAATCATCAAAAAGACATCCTTAAAAAAGGAGACCTTGGGTTTGAGTTTTATAAAATCACCAAAACAACCACAATCGGTTACTTTCATATTCGTTTCCACGTATTTTCCCCACTTCCCAAACTCAAAAAAGTTTACATCATTTGGCACATAGCCCGTCAAGTAAGTAAAACCTGTGAGTGCTGTAAAAAAAGCGACTAATAGGAAAAACGCCCAGCTTGTAAATTTCGGCCAAGTACCTAAAATCAGCATTAAGCCTAGCACAATTTCAAACACTATCATAAAAACCGAAAAGCCCACAGCATACTCCGATAGTGCAGGAAATAAGGGTGCGATAAACGACATCATTGTACCTTCGAAGGTAGACTGAAATTCGCCAAAATACTGCTCCATTTTATAGGCTGTACCAAGCGGATCAACTGCTTTCACCCAACCTGAGAATAAGAATAATGCTCCCGTGAAATTTTGCAAATAACTGATTAACCAGTTTTTCTGCTTTTTTAGAACAAATCCTACCAGCAAAGTTAGAATCAAAGCTGCTATGGCCACCCGTATCATGAGTATGCTAAGCGTCATTATGCTATATTTTATTTACTTAAATAATACCGCAAAGATATTGGAATCGTCCAAAATGCAAAACTCTACTATTGTCAATGATTTGCAAAGGCTTGTTAATGAATAGGATTATTGATTTTACAATAAGGTAATGGCTATTAATTTCCTCAATTTTACTATCTTGGCCGCACATCCTACTATATTATTTAAGCATTAGTTTTTAGAGTACATAGAGTCAAAATTTAAGACTCCTTTTTTTCTTCCTATTCCTACTGATTACAATTCTAAACAGCACAACATCATTTTGCTGCCTAGCAGCCTATTTATTACAATTTGTTTTCGATGAAGCATCTCTACAAGCTATTCATTTATTTCCTCTTTTCTACCATTCTATTCTTTTCATTTAATCATAGGATACAGGCACAATGTTCCAACCTCTACATTGCTGGTGTAATGGATGGACCACTTGGTGGTGGCACACCCAAATTTATACAGCTATGTGCTAGTGCGGATGTTGCTGATTTAAGCATTTTTGGAGTAGGAGTAGCTAATAATGGCGGCGGCAGCGATGGGGTAGAATTCACAGGTATGAGTGGGGCATTAGCATCAGGTGAATGCATTTTTATTGCAACAGAAACAGCTATGTTTGCTAGTTGGTTTGGTGCGAGTTGTATGCCCGATTATGTAAATAACATTGCAAATATTAATGGGGATGATCCTTTTGAATTATTCTGCGACCCTACGATGGATGGTGATTTTTCGGATGCTAATCTTGTAGATGTTTTTGGAGATGTGGCACTTGATGGAACAGGACAACCCTGGGAATATACAGATAGCTGGGCTGTATCTACAGATATGATGCAGAATACGACCTTCACACTTTCTGAATGGACCATCACAGGAGTAGCAGGTGCAGATAATGATAGTGCAGCCAATCCTTATCCGAATCCTCCAAGCTGCCCAATGGATTGCATTATCACAGCAGTAAGTGCGACTGCAGTTTGTAGTGGAGATGATGCTTCTGTAACAGTAAGCTTCACCGCAGCGAATACAAGTGGTAATTATAATGTGATAGATACTGGAACAGGAATGACCATAGGCACAGGCACAGCTTCGCCTATTATGCTTACGATTGCTGGCCCAACTACAGCAGCTAGTACTATTAATATCCGAGTAGAAGATGCAGTAGAAACTACTTGTAATGATGTAGGTGTTATCACGCTGCCCGAATGCCCAATACCAGCAGCTTGTTCCAATTTATACATTGCTGGTGTAATGGATGGACCATTAACGGGTGGTACGCCTAAGTTTATACAACTATGTGCGAATGCAGCTATTGCAGACCTAAGTATTTATGCATTAGGTAGTGCAGTAAATGGTGGCGGTTCGGCAGGAATAGAATTTAGTGGAATGTCTGGTGCATTAGCAGCAGGGGAGTGTATTTTTATTGTATCAGGATCAACCGATACCAATGGAACATTCGAAACGTGGTTTGGAGCAGGTTGTATGCCTGATTATATAGACGGTGTAGCAACTATAAATGGGGATGATGCCGTAGAATTATTCTGTGACCCTACTATGGATGGTGATTTTTCGGATGCTAGTTTAGTAGATGTCTTTGGAGATATAAATACGGATGGTTCAGGACAAATTTGGGATTATGTAGATGGGTGGGCAACAGCTAATGATACTGCACCAAACCCCACTTTTGATGATACTGAATGGACATATAGTGGTGCAAATGCTTTAGATGGAGAAACGGATAATGCTACAGCGACAGATCCTTATCCTAATCCTCCAAACTGTAGCGTAGCCATGTGTACTATAAGTGCCGTGAGTGCGACAGTAATATGCAATGGCGATAATGCTGATGTGACTGTGAATTTTACAGTTGTGAATGGAAGTGGAAATTATAATGTAATAGATACTGGAACAGGAATGACCATAGGCACAGGCACCACTTCACCGATTACTTTTCCACTAACTGGTCCAACAAGTACTAGTACTATTAATATCCGAGTAGAAGATGCAGTAGAAACTACTTGTAATGATATAGGTGTCATTAATGTCCCTGTTTGTCCTATTCCTGTATGCGCTATCAGCAATATCATACTCACTCCAAGTGGCTGTGCGGCAGATGGGACATATTCCCTAGATGTTACCTTCGATTATGAAAATGCAGCCTCTACCGATTATGTGATTATCGTAGATGGCGTGACTTATGGACCATTTGCTTACGATGGCACATCACCAGATATGC
>JAHDCQ010000001.1:53133-78471 GCA_020629845.1 Saprospiraceae bacterium
TTATACTCACTCCAAGTGGCTGTGCGGCAGATGGGACATATTCCCTAGATGTTACCTTCGATTATGAGAATGCCGCCTCTACGGATTATGTAATAATAGTAGATGGCGTGACTTATGGACCATTTGCCTACGATGGCACATCACCAGATATGCAGACCATAACAGGTTTGATAGGTAATGGCGCAACAGGCGTGAATGTAATCGTACAAGATGCAGCAGCTACACCTTTCATTAGCGAATTTCATTACGATAATATAAATCCCGATGTTGGAGAATTTATAGAAATTACTGCGCCAGCAGGTACAGATTTGAGTACTTATACTTTAGAAGTCTATGATGGTACAGATGGGATGTTGGATGCTTCATTTCCACTAGTTGGTACAATTATAGATGATGGCAGCGGTTGCGGCACACTTACTTTCGATGCAACAGCTTTAAGTTCTCAATATTTTGAAGCAGGACCTGAAGCCTATGCCTTGGTAGATGCAATGGGGAATGTAATAGAATTCATTTCTTATGAAGGGACAATTACAGCAACCGATGGTCCAGCACTAGGTATGACAAGTACAGATGTAGGCGTAATGGAAGATGGCTCGGATGCAGCAGGCTTTTCACTTCAACTGACCGATGGCGGTTGGCTAGGACCTCTTGCTGAAAGTCCTAATGCCCTCAATACAGGCTTGAGCTGCAATGCGTGTAGTGACAATAATACATTTAATGCACCAGATTGTATTTGTAGTATTAGCAGCCTAGTAGCTACCCCAGGTGCATGTATGCCTGATGGAACATTCGATTTAACCATTACTTTTGATGTCTCCAATCCAGGTGCAAGTGGTATGTATAACATCGACTTAGGTGGTACAGCTTATGGCCCATTTGCCTATGCAGCAGGAACTGCTCAAAGTCAAACTATAACAGCTATCCTTGGCGATGCAACCACAAGCGTAAGTGTAACAGTTACGGATGCAGATGATACAATGTGTACCATGACAATAATGTATGATGAGCCTGATTGTCCGCAGCCAATGTGTGCAATTAGCAATATTATACTCACTCCAAGTGGCTGTGCGGCAGATGGGACATATTCCCTAGATGTTACTTTTGATTATGAAAATACAGCCTCTACGAATTATGTAATAATAGTAGATGGCGTGACTTATGGACCATTTGCTTACGATAGCACATCACCAGATATGCAGACCATCACAGGTTTAATGGGCGATGGCTCGACGGGCGTGAATGTAATCGTGCAAGATGCCAGCAGCGTCCCTTTCATCAGCGAATTCCATTATGAAGATGACCAAAGCCCCGATGAAGGAGAATTTATAGAAATTACTGCCCCTGCGGGTACGGACTTGACAGGCTACTCCCTTGTCCTATACAATGGCAACAACGATATGCTCTACAATACCATCAACCTAAGCGGCACTATGGCTGATGACGGCAGCGGCTGCGGTGCATTAGCTTTTGCAGCAGATGGTATTCAAAATGGCGCACCTGATGGCATCGCTTTGGTAGACGCAGCAGGGAATGTAGTAGAATTTATCTCCTATGAAGGCACTATAACAGCAGTAGATGGTCCCGCTATGGGACTAACGAGTATGGACATTGGTGTTTCAGAAAATACCAGTACTATGTTGGGACAATCCCTACAACTCACCGATGCGGGTTGGGTAGGTCCCATTGCGGAAAGCCCTAATGCACTTAATGCCGACTTGAGTTGTAATGCTTGTGCTGCTAACAACACCTTCGACGCGCCAGATTGCTCAGTACCTGAATGTGGCTTTTCCGACCTTAGCATACTAACTACTTGTAATGATGATGGCACCTACAATCTGGATGTTACATTCACACACAATAACCCAATCGGAGCAGCAGAGGTCAATATTAATGTAGAAGATAATGGAACTAGCCTCGGCATGATGACAAATGTTCCAACTACTGGTATGAGTCAAACGATTAGCTTTCCTAATATCGCAGTAGGTAATGCTACTGCGGGGATAGTAGTAAACATTAGCGATGTAGCAGGTATCAGTGCAAATCCTGTTTTCATTAGCGAATTTCATTATGATAATATCAATCCTGATGAAGGGGAATTTGTAGAAATTACTGCCCCTGCTGGTACTGATTTGACAGGCTACTCTTTAGCAGTTTATGATGGCGATGGCACTGTAGATGATACCACACCACTAAGCGGGACGGTAAGCGATGAGGGCAATGGTTGTGGTACAATTGTGTTTGACTCTGATTTTTTAGGCAGTTCATATTTTGAAGTTGGTGTAGACGGCTACGTCTTAGTAGATCCCGCAGGCAATGTCCTTGAATTTATTTCCTATGAAGGCACTATTACTGCTATAGATGGCCCTGCTATAGGATTAACTAGTACCGATGTAGGCGTTTCAGAAGACAACACTACGCCTGTTGGACAATCCCTACAACTAACTGATGCAGGATGGGTTGGACCTATAGCTGCAACGCCTAATGTAGTAAATACAGGACTGACTTGCGTACCAGATGGTATTAGATGTGACGCAAGTATTAGCTATACCGAACCTAATTGTCTACCCGATCTCTGTAGCGATTTATACATTGCAGGAGTCATAAGCGGACCGCTATCTGGTAATGCACCTAAAGCTGTACAACTATGCGCCAATACAAATATATCCGATTTAAGTAGTTTTGGTATCAGTGTAGTGCCTAATGGCAATGGTAGCAATGGTGGAAGTAGTGTAGACTTTATATTCCCTGCCGTTCCATTAGCAGCAGGCGAATGTATATGGGTGGCAGATGATGACTCCATAGATAGTTTTGATGATTGGTTTGGGAACGGAGATGACTCTTGTTTACCCGATTATGTAACAAATGTAGGCATAAACGGAGATGATGCCGTAGAACTTTATTGCGATGCGAATGCAGATGGCGATTTTAGTGATGCGAACGTCTCCGATGTATTTGGTGATGTAGATAACACCCCTGGAATATGGGGATATGCCGATGGTTGGGCCTATGCGAATGATACGTCCCCTAGCCCAGCATTCGATCCAGCAGACTGGACGTATGGTGATGTAGCGGGTGAAATCATAAATGGCGGTTCCGATGAACCTTACCCTAATCCTCCAAACTGCGAAACGATTATGGACTGTGTCATCCTAAATGTAAATGCAAGTGTAGCTTGTGACGGAGATGATGTAGTCGTAACGATTAGCTTCTTTGAATTTTTAGGAAGCGACAACTACACTATAATAGATACAAATACTGGAATGACGCTGGCAAGCGGTACTGCTTCACCCATCACATTTACGATACCTGGCCCTACTACAGCAATGATGTTGCCTATTGAGATAAGAGATGCTGACGACCCTATGTGTACTGCCAGTACTACAGTTCCTGTAATACCTTGCCCTATCAGAGATGACTGTATGCTAAGTGCCACAGCTATACCTAGCGCATGTATGGGCGACTTTTATGAATTGATGGTAGAAGTAAGCTACGAAAACACGCTTTCTTCAGAGTTTACAGTTACCGTAGATGGCATCACTTATGGCCCATATCCTTACGATGGTACTTCGCCAGATGTAGTGACTATATCTAGCCCGAATCTTTCAGGAAATGGAGAGACAGGGGTAGTAGTAAGTGTACAAGATTTATACAGCACTCCTATCACCTCAATCTTAAGCATTACCGAAATACATTATAGTGATGCTGGTGACGATGAAAATGAGTTTATAGAAATAACAGGTCCAGCAGGAATTGACTTAACAGGATATAATATATATGTATACAATGGTGAAACGGGCTTAGTCGGGGGTGTTATTCCATTAAGTGGAGTACTTGGAGATGAAGGAAATGGCTGTGGCGCAATTGCCATCATTATGGAAAACCTTGACATTATAGTAGGATTACAAAATGATGTAGAAGGACTTGCTTTAGTAGACCCATTCGGCAATGTAATTGAATTTATTAGTTATGAAGGTACATTCATAGCTGCAGATGGTCCAGCAGCAGGTATGCTAAGTATGGATATTGGTGTAGCTGAACCTGATGACGGATCCGAAGATGAATCGCTACAGCTTACCGACGCTGGTTGGCAAGCACCTATGCCTGCTACACCTGGCATGATAAATTCAAATTTAAGCTGCCCCGAACCAGCAGGTTCAGTTTGCGAAACTACAACTACATTCGACGAACCCGCATGTATCATATGTGATGAACTCCCTATTGGAACATGCGACGAACCACTATTCACTTTCAATAATTATATGGGGGAAGGCTTCACGGATAATCCTGAAGCAACCCAGCTTTGCTCAGAACATTGGACTTCCTTTGGCTTGACGGCAGGCAACCTGAATACAGGTAGTTTTCAGGTAGAAGGTGCCTTCGCAAATGGGGTAACATCAGGCGGTGTAAGGGATGTAGGTTACTATGCTTATGATAATGGTAGTGGAGATATTGCCTTCTGGATACAGCCAGAAAGCGACGCTACACTAAACACGACACTTAAAGTTTGTAATACAGGCATGAGCACGATTACAAACTTGCAACTCGCTTATGATTTACTGGTCTTAAACGATCAAAATTCATCCAGCAACATCATCCTCTCCTACTCTACGGATGGAAGCAATTATTTCAATACGCCGCTTTATGATTATACCAGCCCAGCAGCAGCAGATGCTACACCTTCTGTAAGCGTCAATCCACAAACAGGCGTATTGTATGGAGTAAATCTAATGCCAGGCGATTGTATTTTCCTACGTTGGACAATTACAAGCGAAGATGGTTTAGCAGACGAATTTGGTTTAGATAATATTACCGTATGTGAAGTGCCTCCTTGTGCGGATATTACGGTAAATGCAATAAATTCAAATCCAGAATCATGTTTCAACACAGCAGATGCTTCTATCAGCATTAGTGCTGCTGGCACAGGCACTTTATTGTATTCTATAGATGGTGGCTTGACCTTCCAATTAGGCAATACATTCACAAATTTAGCTGCTGGAAATTATACGGTAATTATTCAATTACAAGACGATGCTACTTGTGTAGCAGGTGGTGGTGTAGTCATTCCAGTATCTAGCATGGCTTGTTTCGATGATTGTTCTGAAATCTATATTTCGGAATATTTAGAAAGTAGTACAAATAAATGTATAGAACTTTACAACCCCACACCAAATACCATTGACCTAGCAGCAGCAGGCTATGAGTTGAAAATTTACCAAGATGGCGCGACTATACCAACTAATATGCTCGCTTTGACGGGTACTATCGCGCCAGGTGGTACTTATATATTATGTAATCCTTTTTCTAGTGTCACTTTTGACCAGCCCATCACAGGGACTACCTTCAATGGTAATGATGCCATCGTGATTTGTAAAGGTAGCTTGGTGGTAGATGTCTTTGGAGAAGTAGGCGTAGACCCAGGCACTAGTTGGCCAATAGGAATGGGAAATTCCACAGAAAGTATTATTCTGAAACGCGATGAATCTATCCTATCTGGAAATTTCAATCCAGCAGCACCATTCGATGCAACACAATGGGTAGTTTGTGATGTTACGGACTTTAGCAATATTGGTACACACTCTAGTGGCTGTATCACTTGCGATGTAAGTGGAGATGCATTAGTGCGCAACGAATTCTGTGCGGGCAATAATGATGGTGCAATTACAATATTTGCAAGCTCTGCTACGGGTTTTGCACTAGAATATGCAATTGATGGCGGTGCTTATCAAGCAAGTAACCAATTTACTGGTCTTGCGCCAGGTACGTATACTATTATGATACGCCATACCGTACTAGGCGATGAATGTGTTACAAACCTAACAGTCACCGTAGAAGCAGGCGAACAATTAATAGTAGACAGCGTGGAATCAACGGACGAAACCTGTCCAAACTATGCAGATGGTACGATTACTATTGAAGCGACTTTCTTAAGTGGTGATATAGAATATTCTATTGATGGCGGCTTGACCTTCCTAAGTAGCAATCTATTTAGCAGTTTAGCTGCTGGTACTTATCCTGTGGTAGTGCGTCCAGTAGGCGGTGGCGTAGCTTGTGAAGTAAGCGGCGGCACTATTACCATCGCACCAGGCATTGATAATGAACTACCAAGCTTCACTTGCCCAGAAGATATTACGCTAGATACAGACCCAGGGGTTTGTAATACCTTAGTAACGGGCATCGGACTAGGCGCAGTAATAGATAATTGTGATTCAAACCCTAGCGTGACTTATGTACTTACAGGTGCAACCATAGGTAGTGGCACAGGCGACGCAAGTGGTACTAGCTTCGAGCTGGGTACTACAACAATTACGTACACTATTTCGGATGTAAATGGTAACTCGACTACTTGTAGTTTCGATATTACGATTGAAGATAACGAATTGCCAATTATTAACTGCCCTTCCGATATAACGATAGAAGTAGGCAGACGCTGTGGTACTGACCCGGGGGAAATAACTTGGACAACACCTGTACCAAGCGACAACTGTACAGTCACATCGCTTACGAGCAATTTCAACTCTGGCGATCCATTCCCACAAGGCACAACAATAGTACAGTACATCGTAACAGACAATTCGGGCAATCAAGCAACTTGTACCTTCAATGTGAATGTAACTAGAGCTATTGATGTAATAGATTGTACGGAGGGCGATTGTGACCCAATTACGATGCCAACGAATGAGCAGCAGACACAATACAATATCACTTGTGGCGAAGAATTTGCCTTCGTAGATGCAGGAGGACTTTCACAGAATTATCCTGATGAAGTTCCAGCATCTAACTTAATTATCGTTTGCCCTGATATGCCAAGCATGCAATCGGTGGAAGTCCTATTCCAGTCTTTTGATGTGGCAGAAGGCGATGTATTAATTGCATATGATGGCAATTGTGTAGACCCTGCGACGATAATTACAGCAGCAGGCGGCAATGGCGATGGTTCAGGAGCAAGTGTAGCAGATTCGCCAGGTGGCGGGTGGTTGCAAGCTTCGTGTGAAAATGAGACAGGCTGTATCACTTTTGAGTTTATCAATAATGGCGACCAAATAAAAGGAGCAGGCTGGAAAGCAGAAGTAACTTGCAACATGCGTGAAGTAGATTTTGCCTGTGCATTGAATGATAATTATTATCAAGTAGCTACTTGTGAGGAGTTTGACTTTTCTGATGATGGTTTATTCCTTACCCCTTACTATGCAGAAGTCTTACTGCCTGTGCCAAGCTTCTCTATTTGTGGGGAAGACGCGCCAGTATTAATTGATGCGAATTGTGCAGCACTTGAAATTGAAGAATTTGATACCGATGGCTCACTTATCGCTTGTGGCGACGGTACATATGTATTGACAGGGGCAACATTCGTAGAAATCGAATTTCCTGTGGGCGTACATAATATAAGTTTCACAGGCTTGCCACTAGATTATGATTGTACAGACATAAATATTCCAAATAATATTTATACGGATAAAACGTGTTCTACTAAAGTAACAGTAGTACAACCACCATTGGTATGCAATGATGATGTACATGTAAGTGTAGACCAAGCTTGTAGCGTAGTCATCACGCCAGATTTGATTTTGGAAGACCCTTGCACGGATGCTCCAAATTCAGGTGTATTCTATACCGTAGAGTTAAGTGAAGCAGACCTTCCATTAGGTTTTGCGGCTTTACCAATATTAATAGGTACAACGGATGAAGGCTATCCAATTTACGACTTCTCAGCAGTAGAATGTGGTACGTACTTCAACCTCTCTGTTACGCGCAATATTCCTAATCGCGCTTGCATCGAAGGCGAACCTGAATTCTTAGAAGAAAGATGCTGGGGGCGCATCTTAGTAGAAGATAAAGTAAAACCTACGCTAGTAGGAGGACTTGAAGAAGTAGAAGTGCCTTGCTATGCCGATCCAGGACTTACTCCTGATGATTTGGACGACTTAGTAACGGATCCGTATGACTATTACAGCGTGGTAGATAATTGCAGTAATACTTTAAATATCGGGCAATGGCAAGAATTAACTTACGACTGTACCGATGATAGTTTCGAAGGTTTTGACCCAGATGGCAATGGCATTGCAGATGATATACTATGGGACATCATGGCGGTGGAATTTGGTGAAGAAGCCCGCTTCAAATGCTATTTCCGTATCATTCATGCCGTAGACGCTTGTGGAGCAGTATCACAAAGTTTTGGTATACAACGCGTATGCGTAGTGCAGCCTGACATTGTAGCACCACAAATCGAAATAGAAGCAGAGTGTGGGACGGATTTAGACCCCGTTGCGATTTACAATACCTATATAGAAGACCCAGAGTGGTATCCTGAATATGCAACTTGGATTCCTAACTTCGACCCTACTCCACTCATCATCAATGAGGGTTCTGACATTGACTTAGCGGGCGTAGATGATATGTACTTCACTAATGTAAGTGGCGATGAATATCCTGCCAATCCAGAACATTCTGCTTGTGGCTATGCCATTGATTGGGTAGATTCGAGAGAAATTGAACTCTGTGAAGGTGGAGCATATAAGATATTCCGTGATTGGACAGTATACAATTGGTGCGACGGTCATTTAGAACTAATTGACTTGATACCACAAGTTATCAAAGTAAACGATAGTAGCGCGCCTACTTTCGTAACCAATGGTTTAAATTGGTATCAGCTAAATGGTGCTACTTATGGATGTACTGCCAATTTAGTACTTACACCACCTACGGTAAGTGATGCTTGTGGAGAAACGGCTAGAGTATTTGCAAGTGTAACGAGTATTGAAGAAGATGGTACTATTATTTCACAATCTCCTGAGGTAGAAATTACATCAGGCGAAGATGTAACTATTCCAAATGTAACTATTGGCTTAATTGTTATCAATCTTCGCGCAATAGATGCTTGCGGCAATGAAGGCAATTATACTGAAACTGCACTCTTCTTCGACGATATTGCGCCAGTAGCCATTTGCGAATCCGAACACTATGTGTCCCTTAGCAATAATAGCTGCTCTGTAGATGTAGAAGCGGCAGTATTCGACGATGGTTCATACGATAATTGCGGTGTTGTTCAATTTTCAGTAGCACGTATGGACGCGGACGACGATGGTGATGGCTTCCCAGAAGATGATGATTTCAAATCATTCGTCACCTTTACAGATGCGGACTTAATTGATGCTTGTGAAGGGCGCACCCGCGTAGTATTCCGCGTCAATGACCTATCCGCTTATGATACGAATAGAGACGGGGTCATTAATGCAGATGACAATCTAGATTCAGACCAGTTTGAAAATACAATAGATGATAATGGCATTAACTACAACTACTGTATGGTAGATGTAATCGTACAAGAACGCGCACGACCATTATGTACGTCTATTGATCCATTGATCGTAACTTGTCTAGATACTATCAATTATACGATCAACAACCTGAATAATCTATATTGGGAATATCCAGATAGTGCCTTGAATATAATGACAGAGATGTTATTGGCTGGTGACTTTGGGGATGTACCTAATATTATATCTTGCAGTCCTGCGGAATTAAAGGTAGTGGAAATAGACTTCAGTGGCTACGACGAATATTGTCCTGATGGAACGATTGTATACTACTACGAGGTAACGAATGAATGTGGTGGCGTATCAACACGATGCAGCTCTAGTATCACGAGTGGCAAGTTTATTAATGATTGGTCAATGGAATTTCCACGCGACCGCATCTTTGACTGTAGCGATAGATTTTTACGCTTCCGTATTCGTCCGCCAGAGCGTTTCGATAGAATTTTAGATTTCAATAATGGTTGCGATTACATCACGATGCAAACCGACATTGACACCCTCTATAGTTCTGGTAATGCGTGCTATGAATTGCTGTACAATTATTACTTCACAAACTGGTGTACTTGGAACCCAATAAATATGGAACCTGCAACAGTAGAGCGGCCAACGCGCATTATCACGGAAAGTTTCGAAGAGATTACATTAGGATTTAGTGACTTTTATATCAATACAGAACGTGACGAAGGCGTAGAACGTAGCATAGAAAATGATGACATTATAATAAGTCCGCTTGGAATGGATGGCTGGAATGACCTTGATGATGATTACGATGGTGATGATTATAATGCAACGCGTAATGGAAGAGACGGGGATTGGGTAATTGCACCAGAATCTGGTATTCAAGACACTACTGGAATAGAAATATTCTATACTATTTCAGATTTTACTGACGATACCACACGCTATGTGAGTGCACAACAATATGGCTATTGGAAATATACACAGTATCAGCGAGTCATTGATTTTACAGCACCATTTGTAGAAGTAGAACCACACGACGTATTCTGTACAGATGCAACAGACACAGCAGGTGTAGCAGAAGAATCTTGTACTGCACCCGTTACCATCAACTTTAGCGTTGGTGATGCATGTGCGCCTGAAGATTTGATAAGTGTAAGCTACCGTCTAAAACCATTCGGAGGAGCAGCCATTGACGATCCGTTTGGTACAATGACACATCTAGGAGATGGTAATTATAGCATTACGGGTGTCTATCCGATAGATGCAGATGGCGGCCCGACAGCACATAGCTTTGAGCTTGAACTCTTTGACCTTTGTGCTAATTCAGAGATTACAGAAATCCCGTTTGAAGTGCAGGATTGCAAAGCTCCTACTGCCTACTGTATTTTCGGTTTGGCGGCTGATATGATGCCAACAGGCGAAGTGGAACTTTGGGCATCAGATTTCGATGCAGGTAGCTTTGATAATTGTACCGATAGAGACGATATACGCTTAACTTTTGCCGACCCAACGCTTTATCCTGATTCTACCAGCCGTACCTTCCGTTGTTCGGATGGCGAATTGGGTACGGTAGAGGTGACGCTTTGGGCGCAAGATTTGGCAGGCAATACCAGTTTCTGTACTACTTTCGTGAATATCCAAGCAGATATGGGCGACTTGCCATGTATAGAGCCAAATGGAGCTATCATAGCAGGTATCATAGAAACAGAAATGGGCGAAGGCGTTGAAGCAGTAGAAATTAACCTATCGGGCAATGGCGATGCCATGCACATGAGTGCTACAAATGGTACATACGTGCATAGCGGTGTAGAAATGGGTTATGATTACACCCTTACACCACATCGCGATGATAATCCGCTAAACGGAGTAAGTACGCTTGACTTGGTATTGATTTCACGCCATATTTTGGGGCTAGAAGCATTAGATTCGCCCTACAAACTCATAGCAGCAGATGTCAATAATTCTGCTACCATTACCACCTTCGACATCGTACAGTTGCGAAAAGTAATTTTGCATATAGAAGAATCTTTTGTAAATAATACATCATGGCGTTTCGTAGCGAAGGATTATACCTTTGAAAATCCTGCGAATCCATTTGCAGAAAACTTCCCAGAGTTGATGAATTTCAACAACTTATCGGAAAGTCATCTAAATGCAAACTTTGTAGGCATCAAGATTGGAGATGTAAATGATTCTGCTGTACCAAACGCAACGATTCTTCCAGAAGGACGCGCATCGAACACACCACTACCATTCCAGTTGGATGATGTGATGCTAAAAGCAGGCAATACCTACACTATTCCTGTACAGGCAATACTCAAAGATGTAAAAGGCTACCAATTCACACTAGAATATGATGCTGCCACGCTGGAGCTATTGGATGTAACAGAAGGAAGTGCGAAGATGAGCAATTTCGGATTCTTGAAAGATGGCATTATCACCATGAGCTGGAATGATAAAGCAAACAAGGAACATGCTTTTAGTCTACAATTTGCAGCAGAACAAGATGCAAAACTAAGCGAGGTGCTTAAAATCAGCTCCGCTTACACAAAGGCAGAAGCCTATCATAATGCAGTAGGCGTACAAGAGCCAGTATTGGCATTCAATGACTTTGCTAAGCAAGTTACCCAAGTGGAACTTTATCAGAATACACCGAATCCATTCAAATCAGAGACCGTGATTTCATTCTTGCTACCGAGCAAAATGAATACGCGTCTAAAAATACATGATGTGGATGGAAAAGTAATTCAACGATGGGAAACCACTTACGAAGCAGGATACAACGAACAAAAAGTAAATGCGAAAAATCTTCCATCAGGGGTATTATACTATACCTTAGAAACGGATGATTTCACCATTACAAAACGAATGATCGTAATTAAGTAGATGCAATAGGAGGCAACTCGAAAGAGCTGTCTCCTATTTTTTTCGTATTTGCCAGAACACGCAAGAATCCTATCGAATTCCCTTTACAATGCCTCGCTCTGAGCTTTCCACAAAATCTACGATATACTTACGCGCTGCTGTTTCTGGGAGATATTCTTTGATATACTGCAAAGCCCGCTTGGTATTATAGCCTTTCTTTACAAAAAGTGCGCGATAAATATCCTGAATATGATTAATATCCTCCTGTGAAAAGCCTGCACGTTTTAAACCAATGGAGTTGATACCAATATAGGAAACAGATGCACGTCCTACCTTGATGTAGGGAGGCACATCTTTTCGCACCATTACACCACCCGCCACAAAAGCATAATCCCCCAACTTCACAAATTGATGGACTGCCGATAAGCCACCTAAACGTACAAAATCACCTAAATGAACATGCCCGCCGAGGGTAGCATTATTTGTCAAAATACAATTCTTACCTACCACGCAATCATGCGCCACATGCACATAAGCCATCAGCAAGCAATTATCTTTAATTACTGTTTTACCGCTTTCGCTAGTCCCTCTGTTGAGGGTGCAGTATTCTCGGATAATCACATTATTCCCAACTTCAAGATAGGTCTCTTCATTAGCAAATTTTAGGTCTTGAGGAATGGTGCCTACCATCGCGCCCGAAAAAACCCGACAGTTATCGCCCATACGTGTTCCATTAGCAATTACTGCACCAGAGGCAATACTACAATTATCACCAATTTCTACATCTGCTTCTATGACTACAAATGGCCCAATTTTAGCATTTTTACCAATTTTAGCATCGGGATGTATAGAGCTTAGTCCGTTATATTTATTCATTCGCTAGTGTGTTTCCGCTTATTGAAGTTTCGTTTTCCGAGAATAATTAACAACTACTTAGAAAAAGACAAATAACATAAAAAATAAGTTGCTTGAGTAAATAAAATTTATGAGCGTTTAACAATCTGCGCTGCAAATTCTCCTTCCGACGCAATTTTATCGCCTACATAAGTCGTGCCGCGCATTTTCACGATACCTCGGCGGATAGGCTCAAGTAGCTCCATTTTGATAATTAAGGTATCGCCAGGCGTGACCATTGTTTTGAATTTAGTATTATCTACTTTCAAAAAATACGTATCCCAGCCTCTTGGGTCATCCTGAAGGCTGAGAGCTAAAATACCGCCTGTTTGTGCCATTGCTTCCACTTGTAAAACGCCTGGAAAAACGGGATTATTCGGAAAATGCCCCTGAAATATTTGCTCATTAAACGTAATATTCTTGATACCTACCACATGCGTTTCGGACAATTCCACGATTTTGTCTACCAACAACATAGGATAGCGATGCGGTAGGAGTTCCATAATCTGCACCGTATTGTAGAGGGGTGTTTGATTGGGGTCATATTTTGGTTTGCCTTTTAATTTACGTTGTTTTAAGTACTGTTCTTTTAGCAACTTCACAAAACCAACATTGGCACTATGCCCTGGCTTTATCGCCATTATTTTGCCTTTTATAGGTCTTCCTAGTAAAGTCAAATCGCCCAGTAAATCCAATAGTTTATGCCGCGCAATCTCATTTTTAAAGCGTAATTTGGATGTATTCAAAATTCCTTCTCCATCTATCGAGACACTATCTTTGCCCAAGCCTGCTGCTAAAGCATCCAATTCAGTCTGAGGTATTAGCTCATCTGCTATCACGATGGCATTGCTTAAGTCGCCTCCTTTCACCAAACCTTGTTCAGCAAGTTTTGCTATATCCTTAAGAAAAACAAACGTCCTACAAGGGGCTATAGAATCACCATAATTAGAAACTGCTGACCAAGTCGCACATTGTTCTCCCAAAACATCAGAATTAAAATCAACTATTGTAGTCAATTCTAACTCTTCGCTAGGCAAAGCAATATATTCCGCCCCCGACTCATGTTGGTAGCGAAGTGGTTCGTCTATTTCAAAAGTAGCGATTTCTGCTGCTTGCTCTTCTATACCTGCTTTTGTGATCGCTTCCACGAATGCTTTCGCGCTACCATCCATAATTGGCACTTCATTAGCATTGATGTCTATTAAAGCATTATGAACGCCCAAGCCCGCTAATGCAGACAGCAGATGCTCAACGGTATGTACACTGGCTTCACCACTTTTGATACTCGTACTCCGATTTGTACTCACCACCTTTCCAACATCGGCTTTCACTTTAGGTTGCTTTTCCAAATCCACACGCTTAAATTGAATGCCGTGGTTTTCGGGTGCAGGCTGTATAGTAATAGTAACTTGCTGCCCCGTATGCAAACCAACGCCAGAGAGTGTTACGGATTGCTGAATGCTGCGTTGCTTCATAATTTTTCAGTATTGAACTCCTACTTATGGCGCAAATATAGCGAAGTAGCATATTGTAACAACCTCTCACCTACTCGAAATTCAAAAAAAGTAGTATAATTACGGAAACAAAAGCACTATGAAGAATCTCGCACTACATTGGAAGATATTGATTGGCATGGCACTTGGAGTAGCTTTTGGCGTATTAGCTGCTTCGATGGGATGGAATAAATTTGTTATTAATTGGATAAAGCCATTTGGAACTATCTTTATCAACCTCTTGAAACTCATCGCAATGCCTTTAATTGTGGCTTCTTTAATAAAAGGTATCTCTGACCTCAAAGATATTTCCAAACTCTCCGCTATGGGCGGACGTACTATAGGCATTTATCTGATGACAACCGTAGTTGCCGTCATGATCGGACTTTTAATCGTAAATATTATACAACCTGGTGAACTAATAGCTGAAGAAACCAGACAAGAACTCCTTACAAATTATGCCGATAATGCTAAAGCCAAGCAAGAAATGGCATCAGACCAGAAAAATGCTGGCCCGCTGCAAGCACTTGTAGATATAGTGCCAAGTAACATCTTCAGTGCGGCAGCCGATAATGGCAATATGCTACAAGTCATTTTCTTTGTCATTTTCTTTGGCATTGGTTTGATATTAGTACCTGAAGAAAAAGCACGGCCCGTGAAAGCCTTTTTCGATGGACTCAATGAAGTCGTGCTAAAACTCATTGACCTCATTATGCTGGCTGCTCCGTTTGGTGTGTTTGCGCTTTTAGCCTCTCTTATTGTAGAGTCGCCAAGTTTAAGTCTGTTTAAAGCCTTGCTAGGATATAGTGTCTGTGTGTTAATAGGTCTGGGAATTCTAATTTTCTTAGTTTACCCTACCTTAGTTCGCATCTTCACAGGGCGTGGCTATGCTTTCTTTTTTAAAGGCATTTCGCCCGCACAACTATTGGCATTCTCCACAAGTTCAAGTGCAGCCACACTCCCTGTAACCATGGAGCGCGTACAAGAACACCTCGGTGTAGAGGAAGAAGTGACGAGCTTTGTATTGCCAATTGGTGCAACGGTGAATATGGATGGTACTAGCCTTTATCAAGCAGTAGCTGCGGTATTCATCGCACAAGCCTTTGGTATGGATTTGACCTTAACACAGCAATTGGGTATCATCGCCACCGCTACTCTAGCCTCTATAGGTTCGGCAGCCGTGCCTAGCGCAGGTATGGTGATGTTGGTAATTGTACTAGGACAGGCAGGTATCCCTGAAGCAGGTTTAGCCCTCATTTTTGCGGTAGATAGACCACTCGATATGTGTCGAACAGTAGCGAATGTTACGGGCGATGCTACTGTTTCCATGCTTGTAGCGAAAAGTATTGGAAAATTGGGAGAACCTAAAGCTAAAGATTGGGACGATCATTATAAAGCCGCCTAAATCCTGTCAAAAGCTCGCTCACTAAGGGCGGGCTTTTGATTTTTTAACGTAAAAAGTCAAAATAGTGCATATCCTCATCCATTTAGAAGATTCTTTTGTAAAGTTCTTCCTCTACATTTGCTATATAACTTCATAGGGATAGTTCAATTATACAGTCGCTACATTCAGTTTATTTCTAATCATAGCAATATTATTTTTTTTGCTATCTAAGACATGACAATTCTAGTTTAGCGACACATAAAAGTAGCCAAGTCTACCGTACACTCATTTCTAGCTTGGTGATATTCAAATTTACTTACATCACACTTAGGCAGCAGAAGCTGTCTGTGCAACACCTTTACCATCAAGTAAGTGATGGCACTTCTTGTAGATTTTCTTTATTTAAAATTTTGTACAAATGAACTTATCCAGACGTTTTATTCTCCTGATTACATATTTATGCTTTTTAATGAGTGGAGTATTATCCGCGCAAGCTAATAACCAAGCTGACCTTGTTATTGAAGCGATTCGCTTTGAACCCCTACAAATTTGTGATGCCCTTCTGGCAGTAGAAGTGGATGTAGCAAATATTGGTGCAGCAGCAGCCGAAGAGGACTTTACCATTGGCTTCTATATCGAAAATGAACATTATAACCTTAGCTATCTTAGACCTACCCGCTTAGGTGAAATCAATACAGGAAATTTTCCAGCAGGGTTTCGGGCAGAAAGTGTACAAACACAGCTAGAATTACCCCATTTTATCCTTCCAGATGATGGATTTATCTTGAAGGCTGTAATAGATGATAGTGAATTGGTGGCGGAAAGTGATGAGACAAATAATGAGATAGAAGAAACCTTCAGTATTGAATTTAGTGAAAACATCAATGGACAACTTGATATTATTGATATTCAATACCCTGATGCCTTTCCAATAATTGGGGAGCAATTAAGTTATAGTGTTCGTATTCGTAATAATGGTGATGCGACCATAGAGAACAGAACATTGGTACTTCGTCAAGAGATTTACCCCTGGGATACAGGACTTCCCTGGAGACTATATAATATATATGGCACGACTAAGATTCCGAGCCTTGCACCCAATGAGGAAGTTAATATAGACATCAGTGCAGATTGGGAATTTACAAATAGGAGTAACCCCAACTATTATGCTGCTTTTTTGGACGGATATGCCCTAAGTATAGATGATTTTAAAACGCCACATTTTACCATTAGCTGCCAAGAAGAAATATTTGATTTTGATATTTATGAAAATAAATACACTACTGACCTTGCTATTGAATTTGGGGAAGTCAATCAAGATGGTGGTTATGTAGAATATGAAGTAAAAGTTTCTAATTTAGGTAATGAAACTGCTTATAACGTAATAGCAAAACTGGCGCGTCACTACTTCGGCACTACTCCCGAATATGAACTACCTGAAGAGGTGATTGTAGGTTTTAATCAGGGCTATGATGCTAGTCCTGGCTCAAGTGCGTATGATGAAGGTCCTTATGCCTTTATCCCAAAAATTGAAATAGGAGAAACACTTACGATTAAGTTGAGCGGAAACATTGAACTATCCTATGAATTAGAGTATCCATTGTGGGTTGGAAGTGGGCATTTGATAGACACGAATCTTGAAAATAATAAGCAGTCATTACCTGATGTAACAGAAACTCCTAAACTTCAACTTTCTCTTACTACCAATGAATCCAATCCTAATATCTACAAGAACCTAAGCCTCACCGCGACCATAGAAAACACAGGCGATGCTAGTGCTACTGATATTCTGGTGCAGCTTTCGGCTTGTAGTGCCTTGCGTGAATTACCTGGCTTGTTCAATAGTGAATTGGGCTTGGTGTATGCCAATACCAATTCGGTAGTATCAAAAGGAACATACAGTAATTTATTTCAAAATTGGACAATTCCTAGCCTTACTGCTGGCGAATCGGCTACTTTGACCATTAATTTATTCACCCTCACCGAAGAAGAAGTCAATATACTTGCTCAAGTGCGAGAAGAAGGGGAAGATGCACACGAAAGCTGTGTGGCAATGGGGGAAGATGAGGCTTTGTTGAGTCTGAATGCAGATGAAGAAAGAAGTGTAACAAGTGCCTATATTTCAGGAGTTTCTTTGAGTAATGGCGAACTAGTCTTTCATCAATTAAAAGAATATTCATCCTATCTCGATCGCGAAAACTATCTTATTGTAAAGTCTGCCGAAGGAGAGGTACTACGTACAACAAAGATTGCAGATAACATATTTGGCACATCCTATCCAAGAAGCGAACTCATAGCAGACTGTGACGGTAATTTTTATTTATTTAAAAATGAATACACTCCTACCCAACTGATTAAATACGATGCAAATTTAAATATACTCTACAGTAAAATTTTCAATGATTTTACTATTAAATCAATGGCTGTATTACCCAATAGCGATATATTATTGGGTGGTGGTGACGATTTTACTACAGTTGATGATAATTTGGTAGATAATCGTTCTTTACTCCTCCTTTGGGATAAGAATGGCAACCAAAAACAGCAATTTGAATATGATATATTCCCTCCGACAGGGCCAAGCGGTAGCAGTTGTAGTGGCGCAGAGGCAGAGCGTATTGAACAAATAAAAGTCTTAGCTGATAAAAGTCTTTTTCTGGAGGTCAGAGCCAGTGGTGATGCTTGCCGAAGCTTTACCTATGCCGTGAAACTCAATGAAAACCGAGAGGTGCAATGGACGAAAGAATTTATGGGGAATTTTGATAGTGGACGAGGGGAAAACACCTATATTCATCCACTTATTCCAACTACGGACGGCGGATTTGTAGTAGTAAGTTCTACGGGTTCTTTAGGTTACTTATTTAGAAAACGCATGAGCTACTACGATGAAAGTGGAAACTTTTTACATTCCATTGCCTCTGGTAGTGCTGACCGTACAGGAAATACTGCACCTGAAGAATTTGAAGACCCTCTACTACGCGCTCAAGACTATTACAGTCTCAATAATGGTGGTATCATGGGCATTGAACCTTATAATAGTGGAGAAAATATTCGGGTCACTCAAGTAGATAATCCTAGCAATGGAACATCAAGAATAGTAGCCGAACTAGATGCAAGCGATTTTCCAAACTTTGTTACTACTGATGGTAAGTCCGTAAATATTTCCTTTGATAATGCCGGCACACCAAGCTGTACAATAAGTGAAGACACGCGCTTTGCGGCACTTGCAGCAAGCAATATTTGCGATGATGATAATAATGGAAATGGCGAAGGAAACATAGACCTAGAACTCTCCCTCGCCGCTTCCAACACCCTACCAGGGCGGTTCGGAAATATCAGCAGCACCCTCACGGTACAAAATAAAGGCACAGCCGCCGCTACCGATATAAAAATCAATCTGCTGGCTTGCAATTTAGAATTTGGAAACACGCAAACCTTTAATGGTCAAACGGGCGTAGTCTATGCAGGTACTGACCCAAGTGTTTCTTTGGGAACGTATAAGAAATTAACACAGGAATGGACAATTCCAAGTCTAGCGGCAGGCGCGTCCGCTACTTTGACAGTGCATTTATTTACCCTCACCGATGAGGAAATTAACCTCATCGGGCGTGTAATAGAAGCGAATGAAAGCGACGCGGATTCTACACCAAATTATTCTAGCGATTGCTTTATCACAGAAGATGACGAAGCCTTTTTGCGCCTGAATGAATTTGAGGATAATGATAATTTCCCTGACCTACAACTCTCCAATCTTCGAGTAGCAAACGTAGGCGAACAGAATACAACAGTACCGTATCAAATTGATATTAGCAATAATGGCATAGGTGATGCGAGTGCAGATTTTCGCATTGGTATTTATCTATCAAATGACAATCAACTCAGCAATGATGACCGCGAACTAGGCGAAATTCCAACAGGCAACTTCCACGCAGGATTGACGATACGCAATGTAAATGGCAACTTTGACCTAACAGGCGTGCCAGCAGGCGATTATTATTTAATTTTAGAAGTAGACACAGACAAAATAATAACGGAAAGCGACGAACAAAACAATACTATTAGCACCGCTTTTCGGGTAACTGGAGGCACTACACCACCGCGCGAATTTGTATGCGAAGACAATATCCTACGCAATAATGGCTTTGAGGATGGACTTACTTTTTGGAATAATACCTTCGGAGATGTCCAAATATCTTCTGATGCACGTACTGGCAATGCTTTAGAACTGTGCGAAGGCAATGGACAAAGCGTTGTGCAAGCGAATGTACCTATTGTAGAAGGAGCAGAAGCGTACACTTTGTTTTATTATGCCAAAGTAGACACCCCTGCGGACGCAGAAACCATCTTTGGTAATCAGGTGAATTTATTCTTCTTTGATGCTTCGTGGCGACGACTTGCAGGGCTTCGATTGGATGGTACGCCCTATACTACTCGAGTCAAATCAAGTACAACATATAGTTTGCATTCTACTACAAAACTAGTACCCGAAAATGCTGCTTATGTTGGTATAGAAATCATTAGACGTTGGGAAGGCTGTATGTATGTAGATGACCTCTGCCTCATTCCTGAAACGACTGCTACCAATTGCAATCTTGACTTAGAGATTGTAGGTACAACTTGCGACGATAATGATACACCAGAAAATCAATTGGACGATTTATTTACCTTCGACTATCGGGTGAATGCTACCGATGGAAGCTTGGGCGGCTATACCATAACATATCCTACGCGCGTGAATAGTAGTGCCTTTAAAACGGGTTATTATGGAGAAGTATACACCTCTGTACCGCTTCAGCTTGGGGTAACTTATGATATAACCGCAAGTGTAAAAGATATGATAAGCGAGGGCTGTACATCTAACGTAATAGTGGAAAAACCCGAAGCTTGTTCCGAAGCACTTGCTTGTGATATTGATATGGAAGTAAGCACTTCTGCTTGCAATGACAATGGTACGCCTGAAAATCCTGATGATGACACCTTCACCATCACCATTCTAGCGACGGGTATCAATACTGCCGAACAATGGGAGCTTTCTATATATCCACGAACTTTTTCAGGGCCTTACAATACGCCTGTGGAAATCGGGCCGTTTTCTTTGACCAATAATCGTATTGATAGAATTGGTATTCGCGATATGGACGACCCTGGTTGCTATGTTTACAAAGATGTGGAAGTGCCGCTGCCTTGTGCAACTCCTAGCAGTAATAGCTGCATGGATAATTTGTCCCAAAATGCAGATTTTGAACAAGATTTGAGCCAATGGGAAGTGGCAACCTATGAAACTTATCGTAATGGAATCGTTAGCAGTATTGTTGGAGTAGAAAGCAGTTTTGACGGTAGCAAAGCAGCAGAAGTTTGTACCAACTCTAATATAGGGCTTTTCCAAAGTGCTATCAAGCAAACGATTCCAATAGATAGTACTAAAATACAAGCTTTTGAACTTGCCTACGATGCCATAATTATGAATAGAGGTGGTGGTGGAGCTTGGATTTTTCCTTGTTTCTATGATGTCAATGGTGAATTTATTTCAGGCGATAATTTCAATACAGGTGTGGATTATCAGTGGTCTAGAAACCAACGCACGATTCGATTCGCGCCTTCTAATGCCGTACAAATGGAAGTAAATATGGGAGCGAGTGAACGCGGCTACGGTGATGCTTGTGTGCGATACGATAATATTTGCCTGAGAAAAATCGGGAATGAATTCGACCGCATCACTTGCGAAAATAACTTGCTGACGGACAATTGGTCAATGCGAGATGTAAACACAAGATTTGGCGGGCCTATAAATAATATACGTGCTGTTAGCGTTGGAGTAAATGGCTCTTACGCACAAGCTGTGCAAGCCTTCGAAGGGCAGATTTTTGAACTCAAATTTTATGCTAATTTCCGAGGAAATGGCGCGCGGGTCTATCTTGACTTTTTAGATGAAAATGGTGCGCTATTGGATGTCAGCAGCATAAGCGACAATCAAGGACTTTGGGATGGCTACACGCTCCAGAGCAATCCAGCACCTGCTGGCACTCAACAAATACAAGTACGCGCTGATAATGATATGTGGCTTCAAGCCCCTTGCCTCAATCGCATCGGCGGAGTAAATACGGATGTAGATTTAAGCATAGCTGCCGTAGAAACGCCTTTCTCAGTACGCATGAATACACCTTTTGAGTATAGTATTGATTTGGTAAATGATGGAGCGGCAAGCGTCACGGGCAGTTATAATATTGAAGTCTATGTCGCGCCTTCTAGATATTTTAATAGCTCTTCTGCCACTTATATTGGAAGCATTTCTACTACGAATACGCCTGTTGGGACAACCAATTTATTAGGTGTATTTAATATGCCAAACATCAATAGAGCAGGTAGACAATATTTGCATTTCTTTGTAGATGAAGAAAATGCCATCGCCGAACTAAATGAAGAAGATAATCAATTTGTACAAGAGATAGGCGTGACCGCTTCAGGTGTTTCGCCTTGCAATAATCGCTCCAACTCCCCTTGGGAAGAGTGGATTTCTTATATCAAAATCGGAGAGACTGAAAACCTTACAGACAAAACAGAATATTCTATTTTCTACTCCAACCCTGTAATCGAAGCACAAAAAGGCGTAAGTATTCCAATACAGTTACGCGCTACCTATAGCTATTTCACTCATCCTGAACATTGGCGTATATGGATTGACTTAAATCAGGATAATACCTATACCGAAAATGAAATCGTGTATCAAGGTATTTTGCAGCCGCCCGCAGCAGGCAATGGCATATCGAAAACGCTCTATGATAATATGACGATTCCAAATTCGGCACTCAATGGGCGGACGCGCCTGCGAATTATTATGAGTAGAACAGGCTTTGAAGACCCTTGCGGTATTATTGAATATGGCGAAATAGAAGATTATTATATCAATATTTCGGGCAGCAATCAACAATTCAGCCTAGAAGAAAATAAGCCTACAACATCGCTGCATCTATATCCAAATCCTACACGCGATGCACTGCAAGTAGTTTTTGAAGCGAACAGTGACAAGACAGACGTACTTAGAATATTCAACGCACAAGGTATGCTACAATTAGAGCAAGCGTTTGAAGTAACTAAAGGTCAAAATCAGCTTATGCTAGGTGTTTCCGACCTAGCAGCAGGCGTATACTTTCTTACAACTGCTGGAGGACAAAAGACGCGCTTTGTGAAAATAGAGTAAGTTTCATATTTTTTTGCATAAGTAGTAGAACGCAGAGGTCTCAGATAGCGCGGAAATGTATTAAACAACCTTGTATCTAGAAGTCTCTTGCGTTCTATTTAACAGAAGTAAAAAATACTTAAAATGTTTGCCCGAAAGTACTTAGATTTGAGCCAAATTTAGGTTTATCATGGAAAACAAGCAACTACTTGGAATTGGCTCAAGAGTAAAACATCCAGCCTATGGCGATGGCGTAGTGATAGGCATTCGGAAAGTAGCCTATGAAATCTGTTTTATGCTATACGGCATCAAGCATGTAGGAAAAGACTATGACAAATTCGACATCATAGAAGCAACGCCTGCCACAGAAACGGTTTCCTTCACCGAAGCAGAAGAAGCCCTTATCAAAATTCTAAAAAACTACAATGCCATACAAGAAAGCGTGGAACTCGGCGAACGCTGGGAAGGTGGTACTATAATCTTACAGCCAAAAGATGACAGCCTACAAAGCAAAGAAATTCCTATCACTACCTTCTTCCATAAAATAGTAATGGTACGCGACCGCCTCCGCGTGATGGAACAACGCATCAATAGCAGCAAGAACTTAAGTGATGAAGAAAAGGTTAACTTACAACAATACCTGACCCGTATTTATGGTAGCCTTACCACTTTCAATGTCCTATTCAAATACAAAGAAGACCATTTTAAAGGCGAAAAAACGAAATAAGCATTTTGGCTCTTTAGAGCATGTTTGAAATTTTTTCAAATATGCTCTTAGCTAAAAAGCCCAAAGCAATACTTATGCGATATATTTTTCTCTGTCTTATAGTAGTCGTACTAGCACAAGCTTGTATAGTTATTGACAACCCATACACTGCCATTCCACCAGGCGAATGGCGGGCAGTACTCAAGCTAGACGGCAATGACCCAACGATTCCCGATCCGAATAATCCGCTTTTTGTGGAAGTGGCAGCAGGTGAATTGCCGTTTACATTTGAAGTAATTTATGATGATGAAGAAAATTATCATATCGAAATTATTAATGCAGAGGAACGTATTCGAGTAGATGATATTCAGTTTGGACATAATAAGCAATCGGGCCGCGACACTATTTTGATAGATTTTCCAGTCTATGAATCCTATGTCAGAGCCTTCTATGAAGAAGATGTAATAGAAGGCGAATGGGTAGTGAAAACCCGAAAGGATTATTCCATCCCTTTTGTAGCCTTTCATGGGCAAGATTATCGCTTCACAGAACTGCGAAAAACGCCTAAACTAGACCTTAGCGGCAATTGGGAGGTCACTTTTGGCACAGATACCGACGACCCCTATAAAGCAATCGGAGAGTTCCAACAGGCTGGAAACAACCTAAGTGGTACATTCCGCACCGAAACGGGCGACTACCGTTTCCTAGAAGGCGAAGTGCAAGCTGATAAAGTTTACTTATCTTGCTTCGACGGTTCACATGCCTTCCTCTTTGAAGCAAAAATTTTGGAAGATGAACGCATGATTGGGTCGTTTCGTTCGGGCAACCATTATCGAACTACTTGGGAGGCAAAGCGCAATCCCGATTTCGTGTTGGGAAGTCCTGATTCGCTCACTTATCTAAAAGAAGGCTATGATGCACTAAGTTTTGCATTTGAAAACCCAGATGGCAAACTTATTTCTTTGGATAATGAGGATCTAAAAGATAAAGTAAAAATCGTGCAAATATTCGGCACTTGGTGTCCAAATTGCCGCGATGAAGCAAATTTCCTAGTTGATTACCTTCAACAAAATAATCCGTCTAATTTAGAAGTTATAGGCTTGGCTTTTGAAAAGCATCGCGACAAGGCTAAAGCCAACGTAGCTATCAAAACCTATAAGGAAAAAATGAAGATTCCTTATGAAATGGTAGTGGCAGGCTATTACAATAAAAAGGAAGCAGCCGAAGCACTACCCATGCTCAACGCGATTATTTCATATCCCACCATGATTTTTGTGGATAAAAATAATCAAGTTCGACGCATACATACGGGTTTTTCAGGCCCCGCCACTAGCCAATACAAGGACTTTGCACAGGACTTTGATGACTTTGTGAAGGAATTATTAGCAGAATAATACATATAAGATATTGGGAAGTTCAGATGCTTATAATTTTGCAAAATCAAAGCAAATAAAGGGCTGGAAAACTAAACATCCCAATATCTATATGCAACTGAACATATAATTTACCGTAGATTTCTAATATAGAAATTAGATTTAGTA
>JAHDCQ010000500.1 GCA_020629845.1 Saprospiraceae bacterium
GTAACTATGACAATAGGTTAGATTGGAGTTGGTGGTTCCAGCAAATTTATTTGTAAACAGAGTTAGTTCATCTTACTATGGGGCTAAGGTAATTACTAAATCGGGAGCTAAATTGACATTTGGAATGCTTTTTAAAGTTTAAATTTAGTAAAAAAAACCTATTTTAAATCACAAAAATAACTGATAATCAAATACTTAATATTTACTAAAAAAATTAAAAACTAGGCTATAAATAC
Source organism: Saprospiraceae bacterium (assembly GCA_020629845.1). Lineage (GTDB taxonomy): Bacteria > Bacteroidota > Bacteroidia > Chitinophagales > Saprospiraceae > JAAUTG01. The sequence goes on from JAHDCQ010000500.1 coordinate 237, forward strand.
CCAATTGTTGTAGTAAGAAGCTGGTTGGTTTATTCTTTTTCTTAGGCCTTGTCACTAAGACAATCGCAAAAAACCACCCGCTCTGTAGCGTTGGGAATTTGCTGAGTCGTGGACTTGTTTTTATCGCGCAAAGTAGTTCTATTTTGAGATGTGATAATGTGGTAATGTGATAATGTCGCCCTTTCTGGGCTAATAGCTGGGGTTGAAATGCATTTTCTATAATAATTTCATCCCTCTGAGATTGATTTCCCATTTGTGTGTATACGGTAGGTCTTAAAGCGACCTTAAGTACTCTATCAAGAAAAATGCTGCGCAATTCCTCCTACCTTTGCCTAAGACTGTTTTCTGCACATACCTCTACAGAATATAGCCTTGCCACCTTATTTTCTTCTCGTATTTCGCTTAAGTCAGCGGTGATGTCAATCCCTACTTAATCATTATTCTGAAATGCTTTTTTGAGCTCTAAAGGCAATTACGCAATGCATTGTCGTATTTTTCAACGCTTTTACCCACATTTTATACAAAAACCTTTATATTGGATGGTCGTAAATTGCAAGATTAGAAGAGAGAAGGGCGACCGTCCTTTGGACTGAGAGAAGAGAGATAAGAAAACCCTTTATCTCTCTTCTCTCAATAAGCGAAGCGAATGGTCTTTGCTCTTTCTTCTAATCTTGCGATTGGACAAATGAATACCTAAAATAAGAGCATACCAGAAAAGATATGGCAATAAAAGTTAAATGTGGCAAAACCGAGCTAAAGCTCAAGAAAAGTAACAATCTAGTTGGGCTTCGTACCAATCAAGAAATAAAAAAAGAGCAATTACCCAATTATGTGGTCTCGCAATATCATCAAAGTCTAGGTGGCTTCAATGTAGTGAAGCTCGACAAAGGGCGGCAAGATATTGACACAAAGCTTGATGAGGTGCGCGGCTATAATGATGTAAAAGTAGGCACACACGTCTACTATGCAGAGGGAAGCACGCGCCCAATAGTACCTACGGGGGAAGTATTTATCCAATTTCAAGAAGGCACGAATCAAGAGGAACAAAATATGGTGCTAAGTGAATACAACTTAGTACTGATTGACCGTACGGATAATCACCTAGTCACGGCAGCGGTGTCACCTGCTTCGCCCAACCCCTTGAAAGTGGCGAATTTACTGGAGCAAATTTCACTCGTAAGTTGGGCGGAACCCGATATTGATGTGCCCTTGGATGAATATGCATTCGTACTTCCCGACGATGATTTGCTAGATCATCAGTGGCACTTAAAGAATCGTGGATTTGTGATAGATGCCAATTGGCGACTCAAAAAAGATGCTGATGCTAAAGTACTAGATGCGTGGAAACGTCTCGGCAAAGCAGGCGCGTCGGAAGTTACGGTGGCTGTGATTGATAATGGCTTCGACCTTTCGCACCCTGATTTGAAAGATAATATTGTGAAGCCTCACAATGTGTGGGATAGAAGTAGTCATCCTATTCAAGATGACCCTGCCTATACACACGGTACGCCTTGTGCAAGCGTGGCTATCGCGCCTGCGAACGGGCGGGGCATAGTGGGCGTTTCTCCCAACTCGAAGTTTATGCCCGTGCATGGCACTTCTTTTAGTGCAAGTGCCACTAAGCGCATGTTCCAATATTGTGCAGATAATGGTGCAGATATTATTAGCTGTAGTTGGGGTACTACCGATCCTGGTTTTGCGCTCAATAGCATGAAAGAACGGGCTATCGCGGACGCTGCACAAAATGGACGGAATGGTAAAGGCTGTGTGATTCTTTTTGCCGTGGGCAATGATAATAAAGATTACGTCAATTTCTATGCTGCCCATCCTGATGTGATAGCTGTAGGTGCTTCTACAAGCCGCGACGAACATGCAGAATATTCCAATCGTGGGCGACAATTATCGGTCTGTGCACCTTCCAATGGCAATTGGCCCATTCTTGCTGCACGTGCTTCCTGGGATACGGGTTTGCATTGGGAAACGGGTGATTTTCGCTATTATCGAGATGGCAAAAATAGAGGGGTGCATTATAAACACTTCGGTGGTACATCAAGTGCTTGCCCACTAGTAGCAGGGGTGTGTGCCTTGATTCTGGCAGCTAATCCTGATTTGACGGCCAAGCAAGTAAAAGAAATATTAGAACAAACTGCCGATAAGATTGGTGATCCTTCGGAATATACCAATGGGCATTCGCAAAAATATGGCTATGGGCGTGTAAATGCGGACAAAGCGGTAGCAGAAGCCCTCCGTCGCCGCGACGCTATAGATGGTGGCGATAGCGATGATAGCGATGTCTCAACAGGGATTGCGAGCGGACAAGGTCTGTTTAGATTTGGTGTGGAAAAGCAGGAGTCTTCGGGCTGGGGCGTACAGATAGGCGCATTTGCGGATTATGGCAATGTGTTGATTCAAGCGGAGCGTTTGCAGCGTCAATTTGAAGCACCTGTGATTGTAAATATTAATGAACTAGAAGGGCGCACCGTCTACAAAATGGTATTGGGCGCATTTGAACATATCGAAGATGCGCGCTCTTTGGAAAAGGAAATGGAACGCGCAGGTGTACAGGGCTTTTTGAGAAATCTAGCGGATTTGGCGTGATGATTTTATACCCTATTTGGCTCTTAGTAAGTGAATTGACAATT
>JAHDCQ010000501.1 GCA_020629845.1 Saprospiraceae bacterium
GCTTGGAAGCAGAAGAATGGGCAGCTATTCAGGCCTGTGTGCGAGATAGAAGCTTCCAAAAAGGTGAATTCCTGTGTCGAGAAGGACAAGTGGAAGATTATTTATCCATCATCTACCAGGGTACTTGCAGAGGCTTTTATAGCAAAGGCGTAGAAGAAGTGTCCGTAGCCTTTATGTTTGAGCAGGATTATGTGAGTGCTTACTATTCCTTCCTCACACGCCGACCTTCGTTGATGGCAATTCAAGCCCTTAGTCCAGTAGGCGTATTATCCATTAGTAAAACCGATTTGGATAGGCTTTGTGATACCTACAAAAATGCAGAACGTATCGGGCGACTCAATGCCGAGCGCATTTATAGAAGAAAAGAGGAACGAGAAATTTCGCTACTCACCATGTCCGCTACCGAAAGATACCAAGAATTGCTGAAACGCAACCCCAGTTTAATCCAACAAATTCCCCTGAAGTACATCGCCTCCTACCTCGGCATTCAGCCTGAATCTTTGAGTCGTATTCGCAAGCAATTGGCGGATTAGCCATTTCTTAACCTACATCAAGGATTCTGAACGGCTAAGTTTGTTTCTTTGTGTTCAGAAAAGAAAAAACGAACACTATGATAGTAGAGACGGATTACCTGATAGTTGGAAGCGGCGCAGTAGGCATGGCATTTGCGGATGTATTAGTCACAGAAACCAATGCAAATATCATCATCGTAGATAGATACGCCAAACCTGGCGGACATTGGAATATGGCGTACCCTTACGTGACTTTACACCAACCTTCCCAATTTTATGGAGTTACTTCTAAAGAATTGAGCAAAGGACGCAGAGATCAAACGGGCTGGAACAAAGGTCTCTACGACTTAGCCACTGGCGCGGAAATAAGTGCTTACTTTGATGAGGTGATGCGCCATCAATTCTTGCCAACGGGCAGGGTGCAATATTTCCCTTTGTGTGAGTATAAAGGCAATCACCGATTCGTTTCTAAAATGACGGGGGAGGAGTTTGAAGTGAAAGTGAATAAAAAATTGGTAGATTGTACCTATCTGAAAACCTCCGTGCCATCTACACATACACCTAATTTTAGCATTGCCACAGAAGCGCAGTTTATGCCGCTCAATGATTTACCCAAAATCACTACACCACCCAAAGGCTATGTGATAATCGGAGGCGGAAAAACAGGGATTGATGCCTGCCTATGGCTACTTGAAAACAGGGTAAATCCCGACCATATCACTTGGATAGTATCACGAGATGCTTGGCTACTCGACCGCCAAAACACCCAACCGACAGAAGAATTTTTCGAGTACTCTATAGGCTCACAAGCCAATCAATTTGAAGCAGTTGCCAATGCTACTTCTATCGAAGATGTATTCCAACGCTTGGAAGATGCAGGCGTACTCTTGCGCGTAGATAAAAACGTACAACCCAAAATGTTTCATGGCGCGACAATCAGCCAGATGGAGTTGGAGCAATTGCGCCGCATTAAAAATATCGTGCGAAAAGGGCGCGTGAAAAGCATCGAAAAAGATAGTATTATCTTCACCAATGGCGATAGCATTCCTACTAGCACGGAGCATCTGCATGTAGATTGTTCCGCTACTCCAATTCGCTATGATATTGAGATGATTCCGATTTTTAATGGCGACCTTATCACGCCCCAAACGGTGCGTTCCTATCAGCCTGTGTTTAGTGCAGCAGTGATTGCTTATGTAGAGGCGAAATACGAAGATGAAAAAGAGAAAAACCGACTTTGTGGCGTAGTGCCACTTCCGAACCATGATACGGATTGGCTACGCATGTTGGCAGGCATGATGATGAATCAATTCAATTGGTCGCAAGACAAAGAACTGCGCCGATGGATTTCTAACAACCGATTGGATGGCTTTGGGAGTATGCTTAGGAATATCTCTAAGGAGGATAAGCCGAAGCAGGCAATTTTGAAAAAATTAAAAACCTACGCCATGCCTGCCATGATGAAACTTCAACAATTTATCGCAGAACTAGATGCTGCGAAAACAGAAAAACAACGCTTTATGTATCCACAGTTTCAAGTTCAAAAAAAGATGTTCTTCAAAAGCCAAGTGGTAGATATGCCTGCGGAAAGCCTAGAAATAGCGGATGGCGAACTCTTGGTAAAAGTAGAGGAATTTGCCTATACCTCCAACAATATCACCTATGCGGTGGCAGGCGACCAGTTGCGCTATTGGCAATTTTTTCCAGCTATGGGCGACAACAATGACGGCTGGGGTGTGATACCTGTATGGGGTTTTGCGGAAGTGGTACAATCTAAAGCGGAAGGCATGGCTGTCGGAGAGCGATTGTTTGGCTATTTCCCGCCAGCAAGTCACTTGAAAATGAGACCGAGTCGCGTATCGGAACAGCAGTTCATAGATGCTACACCGCATCGTACATCGCTGCCTTCGGGTTATAATCTATACAGAAGGGTGCAAAATGAACCAAACTATACACCCGAAATGGATAAAGTGCGCTCCTTGCTCTACCCACTTTATCTCACTGCTTATTGTATTTGGGATGCGATGAAGGAGCAAGATTGGCATGGAGCGAAACAAATTTTGCTGCTAAGTGCGTCTAGCAAAACGAGTATTGGCACCGCCTACGCGATACAAGGCGACGATAGCAGTCCACGACTAATTGGTATGACCTCGCAACGGAATTTGGAAACCGTGCAAGGGCTAAAGCTTTATGATGAAGCTATCACCTATGAGGAGGTAGAAAAAATAGATGCTAGCATCCCTACCCTGATTATTGATATGGCGGGCAACCAAGATCTCTTGATTGCGCTACATCAACATTTAGGCGATAATATGAAATTTACGCTCAATGTCGGCATCACGCATTGGACGAATGCACA
>JAHDCQ010000083.1:0-11196 GCA_020629845.1 Saprospiraceae bacterium
TTCGGTTCGACTCTCCACTAACTACTGCCAAAATGGACAGGCGAACTTGGAGTCGCCCGTCCATGATGCAAAAATTGTCAAAGAGCCTAAAAAATGATTAAATGCTTGGACATATTATCAATACAAAAGCTACTTTCAAGTATAGATTTGGTATAAGTTATTCGTTGTCATTTTCCGAAACTCTTACAATGTACTCAAGTATTCGAACATATTGTATTGTTGAAATTATTTGCTTTTATTGCTGCTAAATTTTTATGTTATGTATATGTCAAGATTGAGAAAGATGCTCTATTTGCCCGCCATATACCTAACTCTATTCACTTATTCATACACAACAACTGCTCAGTCTTATCAAACTCAAATTGATAGTTTAAAACAAGTCTTGGAAGAAACGCCACTTTCGCCTGAGAAGGTGATTGTTTTGAATAAAATTAGTGAGTCCTATATGCGGATAATGCCTGATAGTGTCCTGCCTGTTATGCATAAAGCCCTTGCTTTAGCAAAACAGCTTGATGATAAGCGTGGCATTATGACAACTCTAAAAAATAAAGCAACAGGACATTATCTAATGGGTCATCCTTATGATTCCATATTGTTGTGTCAAAAAGAATCGGTGCAGATAGCGGAAGCAATTGGAGATTATGAAACCATTGCTAGGTGGAATAACAATATTGGTATTGGGTACAAACTACAAGGCAATTATCCGAAAGCCTTAGATAACCTACTTTCGGCACTAGAAGCGTTAAACCAACATGTCGAAAAACCATTAGCATTCAAGGCAATCGTACTGGGCAATATCGGAGAGCTTTTTGTGATGATAGATGAACCCAAACGCGCCCAAGTATATTTTGCAAAAGCTCTCTCTTACGCCCAAGAACATGGCTTTGAACAGAAATATGCCGTTTATATCCACGACTATGCTATGACCCTATACCAAGAGGGTAAAACAGAACAAGCACTTGCCAAACTGGAAGAAGCGATAGAAGTGCAAACAAAAGTGGCAGATTATCAATCACTCGTTCAAGCATATACTATATATGCCGATTGTTTGCTAAAAGAAAATCGTCATCCTGAAGCACGAATCTATGCAGAACAGGCTTATGAAACACTACAAGCGCATAAAATCACTAATGAACTACCAAGTGTCCTCAGCAAACTCAGCGAAATTGAATTAGCGGATGGGAATATAATCGCCGCTTTAGCAGCGGCTGAAGAAGCTTATGCCAAACTTAAAAAACGTTCTAAAGCCCAAGATCAAATTCCTGTGTTACATACGCTAGGAAAAGTACGTGCTAAACAAGGAAATTATGAAAAAGCATTCGAGCTAGAGGTGCGCGCTCAAGTCTTGCAGGATAGCGTACAAAATCAGAATAACAGGATGAATGCACTCATAGCTTCACACCAAGAACGGGAGCGAGAATTGATAGAGCTGAAAAACACGCAACTCTCTCTAGCAGCAGAAAAATTGGACAATAGAATCAAAAACCTCCTCCTTTTTGGGTTATCCGTGCTATTTGCAATGGTCTTACTCTTTTTCTTCCGCAGCCTCCGACATAGTAAAGTCTTAAAACAAAAAAATGAAGAACTAGATGTAGCTCGAAAAGAAGCATTAGCTGCTTCCGAAGCAAAGCAAGAGTTCCTGTCTACGATGAGTCATGAAATTCGTACGCCTATGAATGCGGTAGCAGGCTTCACGGATATTTTATTGATGGATAAGCCACGCCCTGCACAAATGAATTACCTAAAAAACCTAAAACGTGCCACCGAATACTTAACCAACTTGCTCAATGATATTTTAGACTACTCCAAGATTGAAGCCCAAAAAGTAGTACTGGAAAAAACGCCTTTTGATTTGGAGCAAGAGTTGAACATGATTATAGAAATATTTAAAGTTTCTAATCAGAAAGATAAGGTAGACATCCAACTCAATTTTCAAGCAGATTTGCAGCATAAAGTACTAGGCGATCCTATACGCTTGAAGCAAATTTTAGCCAACCTCATTGGCAACGCTATCAAATTTACGACCGAAGGCTATGTACATTGCAATGTAAAGACGCTGGCACAAACCGAAGAAAACATCCAACTCCTTTTTGAGGTCAAAGATTCAGGCATTGGTATAGCAAAGGAAAAACACGAATTGATTTTTGAGGATTTTTCACAAGCCTCCAAATCTACAACTCGAAAATTTGGTGGTAGCGGACTTGGCTTATCCATAACCAAACAACTCCTAAATCTTTACGGAAGTCGCATTCAGTTGGATAGCAAAACTGGAGAGGGAAGTAATTTTTATTTTGAATTGAGCCTTCCACTTACTGAACAAGCACTAAAAGAAACTATCATCCCCCTTCAACAAACAGACATATTATCGGGCAAAAAGATATTATTAGCCGAAGATAATGTATTCAATCAAAAAGTGGCGAAAACCATTCTTGAACGCTATGGCGTGGATGTAACGATTGCAGAGAATGGTAAAATAGCCCTTCAATATATCCATAAAATGAACTTTGACTTAATACTTATGGACGTACATATGCCTGAAATGGACGGCATCGAGGCGATTAAACATATTCGAGCAATGGAACAACCCAAACGAGCCTTGCCTATTGTGGCACTTTCGGCAGCCTCTACAGAAGAGTTTTACAAATATCCTAATCTGGAATACATTGACTATGTGCCCAAACCTTTCAAAACAGAAAAACTAATTCGCGTGATTCAGGATAATCTGATGCGGGCGTGAGGTGATGGTCTGAGATGATTTACAGCTTGTATGACTTCTCCAAAACATTTCCTAACTTAGTCGTTCAAAATAAATTAGAAAATCAGCATGAAACGACTACGAATTCTGCTTTTAGCAATACTGCCTTTGTTGGCAATCCCAACTTCCGCACAATTTTCAGATATAAAAACCGACAAAGCCCCTACCCTCTCCGAACAATTTCACGGCTTAAAATTCCGCAACATCGGGCCATTTCGTGGTGGGCGTTCCAATGCCGCAGTCGGTGTCTTGGGCGATCCTTTGACCTACTATTTCGGTAGCACAGGCGGCGGACTTTGGAAGACCCAAGACGCAGGTACTTCTTGGAAAAACATCTCCGATGGTTTCTTTAAAACAGGTTCGGTAGGCGCGATTGCGATTGCAGCCAGCGACCAAAATGTGATTTATGTCGGTATGGGAGAACATGCGGTGCGCGGCGTGATGACCTCGCATGGCGATGGCATGTATAAATCTACCGATGCAGGTAAAACATGGAAGCATATCGGCTTACCCAATTCGCGGCATATCGCAGAAATTCGAGTGCATCCCAGCAATGCAGATGTGGTCTATGTAGCGGTGCAGGGCGCATTGCATAAAGACAGCGAAGACCGAGGCGTATATCGCTCCAAAGATGGCGGTGACACTTGGGAAAAAATCCTCTACGTGGACGATACCACTGGCGCAGCCGATTTGAGTATGGACGAAAGCAATCCGCGCATTTTATATGCAGGGATGTGGTCGCATAGGCGTTACCCCTGGCAAGTAGTGAGTGGCGGCGAAGGCAGCGGCTTACACAAATCTACTGATGGCGGCGACACATGGGAAGAACTGACGGAGGGCTTACCTGAAGCAATGGGAAAAGTGGCGATAGATGTCAGCGCAGCCAATCCAGAAGTGGTTTATGCGAACATAGAAGCAGAAGGCGAAAAAGCAGGCGTTTATCGCTCGAATGATGCAGGTAAAACTTGGCGACAAACTTCCAAAGACCGCGTCACGATAGCACGCGCTTGGTACTACATCGAGATTTTTGCCGACCCAAAGGACGAAAACAAAGTCTATGTACTGAACGCGCCCATGCTAAAATCCATTGATGGCGGCAAGAGCTTCAAACCCATTCCAAACCCGCATGGCGACCAGCACCACCTTTGGATAAACCCCGACAATACCGAAAATATCATCCTTGCCAATGATGGCGGTGCTTGCATCACTTTCAATGGCGGCAAGACTTGGAGTAGCCAAAAAAACCAACCGACGGCGCAGTTTTATCGCGTCATTGCCGATAATCGTTTTCCTTATCATGTCTATGCAGGGCAGCAAGATAATTCGACGGTGGCAATTGCTTCGCGCACGGCGGGTTCTAGCATCGGATGGAAAGATTGGTATGCCGCAGCAGGGGGCGAAAGTGCCTTCCTTGCCTTCGATCCCGATAATCCGCGCTATGTGTATGGTGGCAGCTATCAGGGCAATATTTCGGTTTTCGACCATAAAACGGAGACGCGCAAAGACATCATGGCGTACCCTGTGGTGGGCTTGGGTTGGCATCCGAGTGATATGAAATATCGCTTCAATTGGAACGCGCCTATCGTCACTTCGCCACAAGACCGCTCGGTGATTTATCATGCAGGAAATAAGGTGTTGAAATCTTCGGATAGAGGGCAAACTTGGACAGAAATCAGTCCCGATTTGACGCGCAATGATGCGAGCAAGCAAATCCTCGGTGGCGGCCCATATACCATCGAAGGTGCAGGGGGCGAAAACTATGGAGCAATCACCTACATGGTCGCATCGCCGCACCAACAAGGCGAATTATGGACGGGCAGCGATGATGGTTTAATCCATTTGACACGCAATGATGGCGCGGATTGGACGAATATCACCCCCAAAGGTTTAGGCGAATATCTCATCAATGCAATTGAGGTTTCACCACACCAAGCAGGCAAAGCTTATGCTGCTGTAACGAACTACAAAATGGGCGATTTTACGCCTATGGTTTATGTTACTACAGACTATGGCAAGACATGGCGAAACAAAGTCAATGGCATCGCTACGGATGATTTTGTACGCGTCGTGCGCGAAGACCCCAAGCAAGCGGGCATACTATATGCAGGGACAGAAACGGGCTTATACATTTCCTTCGATGATGGCAATAATTGGACGGCTTTCCAACTCAATCTACCCGTTTGCCCTGTGCTGGATTTATACATCCAAGACAACGACCTCATCGTAGCAACTTCGGGTAGGGCATTTTGGATTTTAGATGATTTGAGTGCCATCCAACAAAGTAAAGGCAACTTGGCGCAAAGCCTCGCTATTTTCCAACCCAAAGCGACTTATAAATTCAATGTCCGCACACCGAAAAAGCCACCAACAGGCGCAGGACAAAACCCAATGAGTGGCGTTATCATTGACTACGCCCTAGCAGCAGATATGGACTCTACGGAACTAACTTTGGATATTTTGGACAGCGATGGCGCATTGGTACGCAACTATTCGAGTCAGAAGGATAAGGACTTTAAAAAGTTCATAGGCGGCCCATCTCCTGAAGCGACTTTGCCTGCTAAAAAAGGTGTGAATCGCTTCAATTGGGATTTGCGACGCGAAGCGATTCCTGCGGTAGATGGCGTGTTTATGTTCGGAGATTATCGTGGCAGCTTGGTCGCGCCAGGTACTTATACGCTACGCCTGACTGCCGATGGCAAAAGCGTAGAAACCACTTGCGAAGTCATTCCTGACCCAAGAATTGAAGCGACGCAAGCGGATTATTTAGCGCAGCAAGAAATTCTGCAAGGCGCAGAAAATACCGCACGCGAAATCCATAAATCAGTAAATGAAATGCGCCGTGTAAAGCAGCAATTGCAGCAATACCAAAAACTGCTGAAAGACAATAAAATGCTTTCTGATACTGCCAAAGCCATCGTGAAAAAGATAGCGGATTGGGAAGAAAATTTGATTCAGCCGAAGCAAAAGACCTTCCAAGATGTTATCAATTTCCCGAATCAGTTGAATGCGGAATTGATGAATTTGAAAAACCGTGTTGATGGCTTTGAACCCAAGCCCACAGCAGGCGCAAAGGCACGTTTTGAGGACTTGCGAAAAGAATGGAACGTGCATAAAACGGCGATGCAGCAAATTTTAGAAGAAGAGGTGACTGGATTTAATGAATTGTACCAAAAGGCGGCTTTGCCAGCAGTTTTAATGCCAAATATGGATAAGGAAATATAAGTACTAAGTACCAAGCGGTGCTTGGTGCATCTTGTACCAACACCGCTTGAAAGTTACAAGAAAAGCCTTGTTTTATTTTTTGCCTGCTCCCTAATTTGCAGTCAAGGTGTTTCATGACAAGTCACTAACTGGAAGTAGCAAGGCATTCTTGATGGCATTATAGAGCTGACTCGCTTGAAAAGGCTTACTAACATAAGTCACCTCTAACTCAGACAATCTACTATCGTTTTCATCTAACACTTCTGCTGTTAGTACAACAATCGGAATGTTTCGTTTAGAACTAGGTAGTTGTCTTATTTCTTTTATAGCTTGTATACCGTCCATCTTGGGCATGTGCAAATCCATCAAAATAATATGTACATCTTCTGTTTTTGTTTTCTCTATAGCTTCTATACCATTACTTACCATCGTCACTTTCGCCCCAAAGCGTTGCAGTATGTTTTGTACTACCTTTTGGTTAAATACATTATCTTCTGCTACCAATACGGATAAATTTTCAAAAGAAGCGAGTTGCTCTGGTATCCTTGTAATGCTTGGCGAGAGAGCTTCGCCAAGTTCATAAGTAATATCAAAACTAAATATACTTCCTTTGCCTTCTTCGCTCTCTAGTTGAATTTGACTATCGTGTAATTCTACTAATTGTTGAGTAATAGAAAGTCCTAAGCCCGTACCGCCATATTCACGTGAGGTGGCATTAGATACTTGTATGAAATCTTCAAATATTGTTTGTTGTTTCTCTATCGGTATACCAATACCTGTATCTATTACTTTAAAAGAAAATCGTTGTTTATTATTACTTGGCGAATGCGCTTGTACTTGAAGTGTAATTTTACCCTCATGTGTAAATTTCATGGCATTACCAATCAGGTTTGTTAGAATCTGATTTAAACGCACGGGATCTCCAATCACTTGCGTCTTTAGTATTGTACCAATCCATTCAAAATGAATCGTTACTTCATCATTTTTTTTGACCGTTTTGAATATCTCTATATTATTTTTTAGCTGAGTATTTAAATCAAAGGGGATACTTTCCAGTTCAATTTTATCTGCGTTTAATTTCGATAAATCCAAAACATCATTGATGAGTTGCATCAATTGTTCACCTGCCGATTTTAGGCTGTTTAAAAACGTAATGTGCTGTGGCTTTGGATTGTCTTCTATTAAAATATCTGTGAAACCAATTACGGCATTCATGGGTGTACGGATTTCGTGACTCATTACCGAGAGGAAATCTTGTTTAGCTTTAGAGGCAGCTAGAGCTTCTTCTTGTGCTATTTTTAGCTTTCGTCCGTTCACTAAACTTCTATAAAGCAAGTACATGATCCAGGCTAATGCAATACCAGTACCAAATAATAAATAAAGAGTAGTTCGATACTTAAGTTCACTCTGTTCTTTTTGGTAATATGCTTTATCTATTTGATTTTGTCGGTCATAATATATCGCGATATTTTGACGCTTTTGCCCAAGCGTTTCCTCTATTTCTTGTTCCAATTTATTGATTTTTTGTTCTGTTAAAAAAAACAGTTCATAGTCTTTTTTTTGAGTATACACTTTTTGTAAGGCTTCTAATGCCTGTTTTTTTTGACTTTTTCGCTTACGATTTTCACCTATTTGCGCTGCTTTTTGTGCGTACTGCATCGCTTCATCTATTTGCTGTTGTGCTAATGCCAAATCAGATAAATGTGCTAAAATAGAAAGCTCATAGCCCTTTCTTTTTGTACTTTTTGCTAGTTCGTAAGCTATTAAAAGTGATTGCTTTGCTGCTTTAGGATTATCTTCCTTCAATACTTCATGTTGATTAATAAGAGTGTGTATTTCCGATTGTTTATCACCAATCGCACGTTGTCGTTTTAGTCCTTCTTCAAAGTTGGATAATGCTATCTTTTTTTCGCCTAGATAGTATTGTATTTTTGCTAATTCATCAATATGCATCACAGCAGCTCCTTCAAAACCGTGTTTTTCCGCATAGTTTATAGCTGCTTCCGTGTAAGATTTAGCTTCTTCGTAGTTGCCTTGCAGAAAAAAAGTTTGTCCAATATTGCCAAGTATTAATGCTCTGAATTTATCTGGGGTATCAATATGTTCATCAAAAACTTCTAGTGCGCGAAGGAAAAACTTCAAGGCTGTGAAATAGTCTTCTTGCGCTCGGAATGTAAATGCAAGATTATTATTCCAAACAGAAATAGTTCTATAATCTTCTATTTCTGCTGCAAGTTCTACCGAGGTCCGATAAAAAACCAGTAAAGAATCATAAGGAGTTCCTTTTACGATGTGTCCGCTAAACAAATTTTTTAGAGCAATTACCTGTCCTTGCTTATCTTCTATATGTAGCGATAAATCATAGGCTTTTTCTGCATATAGCAATAGGCTATCTCCATTGAGACGTACATAGTTGTAACTGATGTCATTTAGCAACTGCACTTTTTCAGGACTATCTTCTAGTTTAACTAGCTCTTGCTTTAAACTATCTATTACAGAAAGATAGCTTTGTGCCTGCATACATAGTACAGATAAACTTGCAGCAACGAATAACACCATTCGTACTTTCCAAATCAGCCTTTGCATAAAGCAAACATAAGTATTCTTCCTATTCTACAGGAAGCAGGTTAGATAATTTTAAATGAAACGTAATTATTTAGAGATGAGAGCAGAGACCATCCTTTGGACTAACAAAATAGAAAAGTCCCTAGTATTCTTTGGTATCCATATCCCATCTCTCTTCCCTGCCCATTCCATTCAGCTAGGTCTCAATGAGTGAAGTAAATGGTCTATCTTCTCTGCCCTAAATAATTACAATAAAATATAGGTGATAACGCGAATATAAAAAATTATCTTCGTTTTTTAGCTTGTATTAGCCGGAAAACACGTTTATTATACACTTTCATAACTCGAAATCGGTGGACAAGTACACACCAAATTACGATCACCTGCCGCATTATTCAAGCGTCCAACAGAAGCCCAAAATTTATAACCTTCACGTAAATAAGCTAATGGGAACGCAGCTTTTTCGCGAGAATAAGGAAGTGTCCACTCATCCTGCGTAACAAGTGCAAGCGTATGAGGCGCGTTATGTAATACGTTACTTTCACTATCCGCATTACCATTTGCAATTTCATCCATTTCTTTTCGGATAGCAAGCATAGCATCACAGAAGCGGTCGAGTTCGTCTTTACTTTCGCTTTCGGTAGGCTCTATCATAATCGTGCCAGCTACTGGCCATGATAAGGTAGGTGCATGAAATCCATAATCAATCAAGCGTTTCGCCACATCTTCTGCACTTGCTACCGATTTGAACGGACGTAAATCTACAATTAACTCATGTGCAGAATGTCCCATTTCTCCTGTAAAGAGAATATTATACGCTCCTTGCAAACGTGCTCGAATGTAGTTCGCATTCAGTATAGCAGCTTTGGTTGCGGCTGTTACACCTTCGCGTCCAAGCAGTTTGATATAAGCATAAGAAATGAGCAAAATACTAGCACTACCAAAAGGCGCGGCCGATACGGCTGGAATACCTTTTTCACCACCTGTTTCTGCTAGTGGATGCTTAGGTAAAAATGGTGCCAGACTATCATTTACACAAATCGGGCCTACACCTGGCCCACCACCGCCGTGTGGAATGCTAAAAGTTTTATGCAAATTCAAGTGACACACATCCGCACCAATAATGCCTGGACTAGTTAGTCCTACTTGGGCATTCATATTCGCACCATCCATGTAGACTTTGCCGCCATGTTCATGTATTAAGGCACAAATTTCTTTGATGCGCGTTTCAAATACTCCATGCGTGGAAGGATAAGTAATCATCAGCGCAGCGAGATTATTACTGTGCTGTTCTGCTTTTTCGCGCAAGTCATCCAAGTCTATATCGCCTTGTTCATTACATTTTACCACCACTACTTTCATGCCTGCCATTACTGCACTCGCAGGATTGGTGCCATGTGCAGAGTCAGGAATTAAGGCGATATTTCGGTGCGTATCATCATTCGCTTCATGATAAGCGCGTATGGTGAGTAAGCCCGCAAACTCGCCTTGCGCGCCAGAGTTCGGCTGTAAAGAACAAGCCGTGAAGCCTGTAATTTCTGCCAAATACGCTTCTAGTTCGCTGATGATTTTGGCGTAGCCTTGCGTTTGCGCCGCAGGTGCGAAAGGATGCATATTAGAAAACTCATGCCAAGTGACGGGTATTAATTCCGTTGCGGCATTCAACTTCATAGTGCATGAACCTAAAGGAATCATGGAGTGCATCAAGGATAAATCCTTATTTTCTAATCGCTTGATATAGCGCATCATTTTGGTTTCGGTATGATAGCTGTTAAAGACGGGGTGTGTTAGGTATTCGCTTTCTCGTATTAGAGTGCTTGGGAATTTTATCCCTTCTACTGTTTCAAGCTCAGGCGCGTTTTTATCCATAGTATCAGCAAAAACGCCTAGAATGCGATGTACATCTTCGGGGCGTGTAGTTTCATCTAGGGTTATTTGAACACTATCTGTAGTATAGTAAAAATTAACAGCTTGTGTGTCCGAAAGACTCTGAATTAATGCTTTTCGTCCTTCGTCTACTTTGATACTTAAAGTGTCAAAGTAATATTCATTGATTTGTTGAAACCCTAGTTTCGTAAGTCCTTTTTCTAATAGCTGTGTATGTGTATGTATGCGTTCTGCAATAGCTCTAATACCTTTCGGCCCATGCCAAGCCGCGTACATCCCTGCCATTGTGGCTAAGAGAGCTTGCGCGGTACAGATATTAGAAGTCGCCTTTTCTCTGCGAATATGTTGTTCACGCGTTTGTAATGCCATGCGGAGCGCGGGCTGTCCTTGAGCATCTACCGAAACACCAATAATGCGCCCTGGAATGAGTCGTTTGAATTTTTCCTCGGTTGCAAAATAAGCGGCATGTGGACCGCCAAAGCCCATCGGTATACCGAAGCGTTGCGTACTACCTACTACGGCATTCGCGCCCCATTCGCCGGGAGGTGTTAAGAGTGCCAAGCTCAGTATATCAGCAGCTACTGTCACGTATACTTGCTGCGCTTGTGCTTGCTCCACAAAGGCGCGCATATCTTCTACGCTTCCATCCATATTGGGATATTGAAGTAGAATGCCGAAGGTTTTATCCGTAAACTCATAGGTCTTCCAATCGCCAACTACTATTTTAATATCAAGTGGTTCAGCGCGTGTAAGGAGTACATCTATGGTTTGTGGTAAAACCTGATTGG
>JAHDCQ010000083.1:11296-17842 GCA_020629845.1 Saprospiraceae bacterium
AGTGGTTCAGCGCGTGTAAGGAGTACATCTATGGTTTGTGGTAAAACCTGATTGGAAACGAAGAATTCATTAATGGCATCGCCCTTATTCCGCTTATTCTTTTGCCCATAGAACATAGACATTGCCTCTGCTGCTGCCGTGCCTTCATCTAGTAGCGACGCATTCGCAATGGGTAAGCCCGTAAGGTCGCTTACCATCGTTTGGAAATTGAGTAAAGCCTCCAATCGTCCCTGTGCAATTTCTGCTTGATAGGGCGTATACTGGGTATACCAACCAGGATTGTGAAAAATATTTCGTAAAATGACGGAGGGTGTAATGGTGCCATGATAGCCCATTCCAATATGGGAGAAATAGACTTTGTTTAAAGCCGCAGTTCGTTTGAGTTCTTGCAAATAAGCAAATTCGCTCATGGCTTCAGGGAGGTCAAGTTCGGTTTCTAAGCGAATATCTTCTGGAATGGTTTGGTTAATTAATTCCTCAAGGCTATTTACGCCTATGGTTTGGAGCATTTGTGTTTGTTCTGTTTCGTTAGGACCTATATGACGATTAACAAACTGATCGAAAAATGTGGTTGTATTCATTTCACTAATGTTCTGCGGAAAAGTTAAATTCAATATTTTACCATTCCTATGCTGAATTTTGACGGCAAAAGTAAACTATTCTAGAACAACGCTCAAATCAAAAGGGTCATAGAGTTGTTTACTTTTGAGTAAAGTTTGTGTAAAGATGAAATCTGTATTTATTACGCGTGATTTAGAGGAACATAGTGTTTTCAAAGAAATGTTAGAGGCGGAAGGTTTTGAGGTAGAAGGCGAGTCTTTGATTGAATTTACTAGTATACCCTTTCATACTATTCCTTCTTCCGATTGGATATTTTTCTATAGTAGCAATGCTGTTCGTTTTTTCTTTGAAAACTTACAAGCGCAGAATCTTACCATATCCTCGACAAAATGGGCCGCTATGGGACAAGCTACAGCCAATACATTATTATCATATAAAAAAAAATTGAATTTTATTGGTTTTGGCGAACCAAAACGCACATCTTTGGCGTTCATAAATAAAGCCGAGGGACAAGTCGTTTTATTTCCTCGTGCTAGAAATTCAAAACAATCTATTCAGAAATTACTTTTAGATAAAATTTTTTCTGTAAATTTGATTGTTTATGAGAACAAACCTAAAGATTATTGCCGTATGAGAAGTCGAGATTTTTTAGTCTTTACTAGTCCATTGAATGTAGAGGCCTACTTCAACAGAAATGCAAAAATGCCACATCAAAAAATCGTCGCTATAGGCGAAACCACGGCAGCAGCATTACGAAGATTAGGATTTAATGAGTCCGCTATTGCTGGTTATCCTTCGGAGCGAAGCATGGCGAGTTCAGTCATTCAATTATCGCGCTAGATTTCGTTAAAGACACATGACAAGAATTATTTTCTTTATGAGTTTCCTTCTCCTTGCAGCTTGCGGGGAGAAGGAAACCAACTCCAAGCCCACTAATCCCTCTGCTTCTGAAACCGAATTTTCTGGATTCCTTTCTTTTTATGAGCAATTCCATCAAGACAGCCTTTTTCAGATAGAGCATATCCTGTTTCCATTAGCAGGCATGCCCTCTATGTTGGATGACGAGGCAGTATCTGCGGATTTCAAATGGCAACGCGAAGATTGGAAAATGCAACGTCCACTTGACCCTGATGGAGAATTTACACAAAAATTCAATCCTGTAGATTCTGCACTTATTATCGAATACATCCTACATCGAACTGGTAAATATGGTATGGAACGCCGCTTCGCCAAGCTAGGTGAAGACTGGAAGCTTATTTATTATACAGATTTGAATTCTATTCGGGTAAGTACTCAATGAGTGTATGAAAGAATGATAAATGAGTGAATAATTCTAGATTCTATTCGCTCATTCAGTCATTCACAATTCACTCATTGAGTATTTACTTATTCGGCAGTAAAAATAGGCTTGATAAGCACTTGTCCTGTACTTATCAAAACAACCCAAACTGCTCAAAATGATGCGTAAAGTGCTTGCGATGCAGCAAATCCCATAGTTCTTTATTTAATTTACCGAAACTAGAATGCTCCGTCGTAGCTTCTGTATTGGCTTTGTAGTACGCTTCGTACTCATCATAAGCTATCCAGAATGCCATTTTTGCTTCTGCTAGATTAGCATGACGCAAATCCTCCAATTCGCCTTGCTTTAAGTCAGGATGGTCGAAGCCACGCGGCATTTTTCGATAATTATAAAGCGAATCTTGATATTTTTCAATCAACTTTTCTGGCGTACGAATTGCCGTATGAACTTTTCCTGTTGCAATATGGAAAATCCATTCAAAATGTTCCACTAAGTGTTGTGCGCTCATCGTTCCCCATTGTGGCTTGCTACTTTCGGTGAGTGCATCCATACCGCCTTGTACATTTTCGCGCGTAAATTCCATAAAAGGCGATTTCTTCTGCACGAGTGTCAGAATGGTAGCAATTGCTACTAATTCCTGTTCTTGGTCAAAAACCTCGACATACCACTTCACTACACCCGATGGGAACTCCCGTCCTTTCGAGTCGCGGTCTTGTTTTTCCTTACAGGTCAAGCGCACTTGTAGCGTGTCATTATGATATACAGGACGAATAAAACGACATTCATCTAAGCCATAATTCGCAGAAACTGGCCCTTTATTTGGGTAAACAAACAAACCCGCCGCTGCTGCTAAAATAAAATAGCCATGTACCGCGCGCTTCTCAAAAATAGTGCCTTGTAAGGAAGTAATATCCGTATGGGCATAGAAATGATCCCAAGTCAAGTTGGCAAAATTGATAATATCACCATCGGTCATGGTACGCTTGTGCGTAAGTAGCGACATGCCTGGCTGAATGTCCTCGAAGTGATATTTGAAGGGATGCCCTGCTGCTTCGGTATATTTCGCACCTGGCTGATAGATACCTGTGATGGCAGTAATGGTAGTCGGTGTGCCTTGTATCGCGCAACGCTGTAGATAGTGTTTTACACCACGCATACCACCCATTTCTTCGCCACCGCCTGCCCGGCCTGGCCCGCCATGTACTAGCGTGGGTAAGGGCGAACCATGTCCTGTACTACGCTTGGCACTTTCGCGATTCAAGACCAAAATACGCCCATGATGACTGGCTGCGCGTACTACAAAATCCCGCGCAATTCGGTCATCAAAAGTCGTTATGGACGCACATAAAGAGCCTTTACCCATCTTAGCCAATAGCACAGCGTCATCCAAATCTTTGTAAGGCATAATGGTACTTACTGGTCCGAAAGCTTCTACATCATGCACGGCAGTATTAGTATGTGGGTCAGATTCGAGTAGTAATAATGGACTCAAAAACGCACCTTTATTCGCATCTGCTTCGATAACCTCTACCCTATCCAAATTTCCATATACAAGTTCTGCTGTTTTGGTGAGTTCTGCTACGCGTTCGCGGACTTCTGCTACTTGTTTTTTGCTGGCTAATGCGCCCATTCGCACTTCCTTCAAGGCGGGATTTCCAATAGCAACTTTAGCTAAAGATTTACCGAGTGCAATCTGCACATCTTCCACTAAATGCTCTGGTACGATGATGCGGCGAATGGCAGTACATTTCTGCCCGCACTTCACGGTCATTTCCTTACGGACTTCCTTCACGAAAAGGTTAAATTCAGGTGTACCTGGTGCAGCATCTTCGCCCAAAACGGTACAGTTTAACGAATCGGCTTCCATATTGAATGGCACAGCTTCCGAGATAATTCTTTGATGAGCTTTCAACATGCGCCCTGTACTTGCAGAACCTGTAAAAGTAACCACATCTTGCGAGCCAACGGTGTCCAAAATACTACGCGCTGAACCACAAATCAACTGTAATGCGCCTTCTGGCAAAATACCTGATGCAATGATTTCGCGCACGACAGCTTCGGTGAGATAAGAGGTGTCCGTCGCGGGTTTTACTACGGCTGGAACGCCTGCCATCCAATTAACCGCACACTTCTCTAACATTCCCCAAACAGGGAAATTATAGGCATTGATATGTACTGCCACGCCTTCTTTGGGTACCATAATATGGTGTCCCATAAAGCCACCACCACGCGATAAATCAATACCCTCGCCATCTACATGAAAAGGTTGATTGGCAAAATTGCGCCGCAGTGAGGCATTCGCGAACAAATTACCAAAACCACCCTCAATATCTACCCAACTATCCGCACGGGTCGCGCCTGTTCGGTAGCTGATAGAATAGAATTGCTCTTTGCGTTTGGTGAGATAAAGGGCTAATTTCTTGAGCATCATGCCGCGCTCTTGGAAGGTCATTTTTCGCAAAGCTGGATTACCTAGCGTGCGCCCATATTCCAAAATTTCCCCGAAATCTAAGCCTTCTGTGGTGGATAAGGCTACGACTTCGCCCGTCACGGCATCGTATATGGGTTTACCCTCGCCTGTGCCTTCGCGCCACGCACCGAGGACGTAATGTTGTAATTTGTTCATATTGTGTTAAGGCTGTTTTATCTCAATAAAATACCCGCCAAAATTAATAGTTTTTAGTACATGAAAGAAAATCTATCTTATTTAGTCCAATTCCGCCTTCACAGGCGGCAGCATTACTGCTTGAAGCAAACTATCTACTTTGCCCCCATAAGTTTTAGCGATGGTTTTTTCTGCTCTTCCTAAATCTTCAAATACACCTTCATCTACCAAATCCCAAAGCGCGTATTTCGCCTGTCCATCTAGGGTAAATAAGCCAAAATGATTTTCCGAACCTTCGGGATTGGCAGCATCTTTCCATATTTCATCGAATGCTTCAAAATAGAAACAACTCATATTTTGCTTCGCTGTCCAATCGCGCATCAGTTTGTAATATAAGCCTTCTTTATACTCGTCAGTGGCTTTTGTGCCTTCATTGCCATAAAATCCATTCGAGTAACTTGCCCAGCCCGTTTCGCCGATATGAATGTCTTTTTCAATGCCTAGACTTTTGATAAAATCTGCTGTATTTTGATATTGTGATACACCAAAATCTCTAGTGCGTAGCATTGCCTTCTCGATTTTTTCTTGTTTTGAAAGCGAGCTTTCTTCTTTTACATTGCCCCAAAAGTCAGGATTGTAATGTGTTTCGTGCATTGGATAAATGTGCAAGGAAACAAAATCAACTGCGCGAATTAAGGCCTCCAAATCAGGCACATGATAGCTCATATCGCCACCGCCCCAAGCGGCAAAATTATCAGAACTGGTAATCCAAGTATCTTCAGGGAGTTGCCCGCTTTTCCTCAAATTTTGTAAGTGATTCACCCATTTTAGAATCACATCAGGGCGTACAAAATAACTTGCTGCCCAATTAACCATCGCTTCATTACCTACCGCTATGATTTTTGCAATGTCGGGATATTGATTTGCCATTTTCACCGCCCGTGCTATTTCTGCGGTATTCCCTTCCACGTCTTCTGCTTCGTGATTTGGCGTATCTGTCCACGCATTTTCACAATTTATCCAAGCTCCTAGCATCACATACATTTCAAAGTCAGCATCCTCCTGTTTGAGTTGGTGAATAGCTTCTAAAAGATTAGCAGCTTGTGCCAAATGCGTATTATAGGTACGTAGCAGTTTCACGCCCATTGCAGAAAGAATTTTCATGTCTTCCTTCAATTCTGCAACTGTTGGCTGCACATCTCTACTTTTTTGCCGATAGCCGCCATAAGAAATTGCTAGATAATCTGGATTGCCTAAAATTTCTTTGGCAGTGCGTGATTTTACGGACTCTTCGTTGCTGTCGCTTGTCCCTGTGCTGGTTTCTTGGCAGGCGAAACTTGTCAGTAGCAGCGCGATAATTGCTATGGATTCTAGTATTTTCATCTTGATGTTTTATTCGTCGCCAAACGCACATGTGGACGGTCGACTTCGGTTCGACTGTCCACTAATGACAGTCAAATGGACAGGCGAACTTAGAGTCGCCCGTCCATCTGGCAAAAATTGTCAAAGCGTCTTTTATTTCAAATCACTTGTCTCCAAATAGACCTTAATCATTGTAATTTCACCCGTTCGCTCAAAAATCAAACTGCTTGTTTTTTTATCCAAAGTCAAGGACTTGAATTGCTCTATCGCTCCATTTTTTTTCAGGACTTCTACACGTTTTTGCGCAGCAAATTGATAAATAATCGGTACTTGGCAATAGCTGAAACACAGACTATTTGTAGGTACTTCAATTGTTTGTGCTTGCCCATTTAGATTGACGAATGCAAAGCTATTCGCGGCAGTCGAAAACTCATCTTTTCGTAGCAAACAAGGATTGAATGTTAGCTGGCCAGCCTTTACAAAAACGCCTAATTCGCCGAAGCGACATAGTATATCTTCCTTCACTTGTCCTGTCATACCAGGCTGTTGCGCGCCTTTACCTGCGGGCGTGTGCGAGTAAGCATCCGTAGAGAATGCGCCGTATAGTTGCGGTGGTTTATGTACGCCAATTCCTTCATTGATTTCGTAATAATGCTCTAGTAATCTGCCGATAGTCTCCGCACTTTCCCCGTCTTTAATAGCTTTTAGGCAGCATTCT
>JAHDCQ010000084.1:0-2838 GCA_020629845.1 Saprospiraceae bacterium
AGAGCGCTAGATTGTGGTTCTAGAGGTCGCCGGTTCAATTCCGGTTACTCACCCTACTTTTTTAAATCCCTAATTACAAAAAGAGCATCTATGATTTTATAAGCTTAATCATAGATGCTTTTTTTTATCCCTAATCCCAACTCTATACCATCAAGTCCATGATTTTTCCTAATTTTCATGTCTTTATCTAAAATTTCATATCTCTATTGACAAAGTCATTCTTTATTCCTTATATTTGTAAGTGATTACTCACTATAAAATGACAAATAAACAAGAAAAAATACTAGAAACGGCTTTAGATCTCTTCGCCAATGAGGGCTACAATGCCGTTTCGACGAGCAAAATAGCAAAGCAAGCAGGCGTGTCGGAGGGCTTGATATTTCGGCATTTCAAGAATAAAAAAGGGCTATTGGATGCCTTAGTCAAAGAGGCAGAAGTTCGCATAAGCGTGCTGCTCGAACCTCTCTTATCACTATCAGATCCAAAAGAAGTGATTCGCTTGGTGATTAATATGCCGTTTGAAGGAATTTCAGCATCAGAGGTACAATTCTGGAAGCTGCAATTTAAACTAAAGTGGGAAGCTGAATATAATAAACCCGAAAAGATGAAGCCACTTTTGGATAAGCTAACTTGGGCATTTCAAGAATTGGGCTATGCCGCACCCGAGCAAGAAGCCTACCTGCTTTCTCAAATGACAGATACGCTTGTCGTAAGTAGGCTAAGAGACGGTGTAGAGTTGCAGGAGAGTTATAAGGAATTTTTGCTTAGTAAGTACGGACTATAATAGCACGAGTTTGTCCAAATTTTTTTATTCAGACAAAAAAGTAAGTACTCACTTTTTTATTTAGAAGTGTAAACACTAACTTTAGACACTAGAATGGATAGAGATGTCAGCAATAAATAAAACCACTATGAATTTTCACCTTCTTTTACCCATGCTACTCGGCGCAAATGCCATTTTGCACATCATTCAGAGCTTTATGTTTGGCTTCAATAGCACCACTACGCCTGTTGTAATTTGGGGTATTGCGCTTGCAGTAATGGCTTATGCTTGGCGCAAAGCTGTTCCGACTTGGCTCAAATGGCTCACGCTATTTATGCCACTTTTTGGTGGCATCGGACTAGCTTCGGGGCAAATTCCATCTACCAATCCACTTTGGCTTGATTATTCGATTATTGGTTTAGATATAGTTACGGTTTTAGTGATGATTTACTATTTATTCTTGAATAAAAATGCCTGAACGCTCTATGAAATATCACATATTATTGCTGTTAGGTGCATTTCTGATATTCTTCACCAATGACGAACTAATAGCGCAAGCTGATGAGGAGAAGGATTTATCCTATAAAATTGGGTTGCGTGTATCTGGTAGTCGAATATCGGGAACATTTACACAAAATACGTTACAACTTGGTCTAGAAACCAATTTCGACCATAAAAAGTGGGAATTACATAACAGCCTTTCCTATCGCTTCAACAGAACTAATGGCTTAGCCATAGAAGATAATTGGTACGATTTATTAACCTTCGCTTACTACCCCAATGAGCAGAAGCTTTGGTTTCCTGCTGCCTTTTATCACTATGATAATAATTTGATTTTTCGCGTCAATCGTCGTCACCGATTCGGGGCAGGCATCGGCACTATTCCCGTAGATAATGCAAAGGCCTATTTGCGCATCGTGATTACGGGAGGCTACGAGGACACGCACTACAACGGTAGTGATTTTGTGAATAGCGACTTGGATATGCCCATTCGACAGAATGGCTTGTTTATGGTGTATTTGAATAATAATTACACCTTAGTCGAAAATCGCCTGCTTTTCAAACTACGGATATTCTATATGCAATCTTTGAAAGAAAGGGCAGATTATGACCTTTGGTTTACGCCTAGTCTAGCCTACAAAGTGAATAAGTATTTGTCATTTTCTATCAACTATGATTATCGTTTCGAGAATGTACATTTAGAACCAATAGGGCCAGCAAATGACGTGTTGTTGTTTGGAATGAATGTGAATTTAGGAAGCTAAAAATATATTCCAAAATCACATATTTTAGAAAAACACTTAAAACGATTTCAGTATGAAAAAATCGTATTTATTATCCTTCGCGATTCTGCTTGCCATAGTAGGACTGAGCAGCGCGTTCAACACAGGCAAATTTGAAATGGCTGTGAAAACGCCCGAAGCACCCACAGAAGAAGAAAAGGCAGTTTCTGAAGCAGCCTTCGATAAGATGATGCAAGTCCTCACACATAAACGCTGTGTCAATTGCCACCCATCCGATAATTATCCGCGTCAGGGCGAAGATAGTCATGTACACCGCTTCGGCGTACAGCGCGGCGAGGACGGACATGGTGTAGCTACGATGCGTTGCGAAACTTGCCACCAAAGCGAAAACAATGATTTTTCAGGCGTACCGGGCGCACCACATTGGCATCTTGCTCCTAAAAGCATGGCTTGGCAAGGCTTGAGTCGGGTAGAAATTGCACAATCTATGCTCGACCCTGAACGCAATGGTGGACGTAGCCTAGAAGAAACCGTCGAACACTTGACGGAACACGAACTCGTCCTTTGGGCATGGGAACCAGGCGTAGATGCAGAAGGCAATCCACGCGAAGCACCACCTGTTCCTGTGGATGAATACATCGAAGCCGTGAAAGCATGGGCAGCAGCAGGGGCGATAATTCCAGAAAAGTAATTTCTGGTATTAAGTACAAAGTATTAGGTATTAAGTACTTCACTAACCTACCTAATACTTAATACCTGATACCTAATACAAATCAAGAACATGAAAATAACATTCAACATAAACGGAAAATCCCAAACAGTAGATGTGGA
>JAHDCQ010000084.1:2938-17792 GCA_020629845.1 Saprospiraceae bacterium
AGAACATGAAAATAACATTCAACATAAACGGAAAATCCCAAACAGTAGATGTGGATGGTAAAACGCCACTTCTTTGGGTAGTTAGAGATGTGCTAAACTTGAAAGGCACGAAATTTGGTTGTGGGAAAGCAGCTTGTGGCGCGTGTACCTTGCACGTAGATGGTGAGGCGGTGCGCTCTTGTTCTTACGCGGTAAAATTCGCCGAAGGCAAAAATGTCACCACCATTGAAGGACTTGGGGAAGGCGACAATTTACACCCCGTACAGCAAGCTTGGATAGAAGAAGTCGTACCACAATGCGGCTATTGTCAGCCTGGCTTTATGATGGCAACGGCGGCGATGTTGGAGAAAATTCCAAACCCTACGGACAAGGATATTGACGATAACATTATGAATGTTTGCCGATGCGCGACTTACTATCGTATGCGTAAAGCGATTCATAGAGCTGCGGAGATTTCAAATTCAAATTCCTAATCTATTTTTGATGTATTAAGTATCAGGTATTAAGTACAAAGTAGGCTTAATACCTCGTACCTAATACTTAATACCAAGTTGCGTGCAACTTGAATTAAGAAAATTTATCATGTCAAAAACGAAGAAAACTTCTAGAAGAAAGTTCCTCATTCGTGGAGGATTGGGAACAATAGGCGTGCTTGCATTGGGGACTTATGTTTTTAGAAACCCGATGCGAAGAGGTATGTATGAATTGGTCGAATCGCTAGTGCCACCTTATAGTGGAACAGGCACGGAAGCGAATCTGTGGTTTGAAATGACCAAAGATAATAAGGTCATACTGCATTCGCCCAAAGTAGAAATGGGACAAGGTACATTTACAGCCTTTGCACAAATAGTAGCGGATGAATTGGATGTAAATATCAATCAAGTCATCGTGAAAGCGGCAGAAACCGCGACAGGTATTGTGGATGGAATGAGTACAGGCGGTAGCCTTTCTGTTGCTTCTCTGTTTCAACCAATGCGTGAAATGGCGGCTACAATGCGAGAATTAGCTAAAGCACAGGCAGCAGAAAAACTAGGCGTTGCAGTAGCTTCCCTTAGTACCGCCGATGGTGTTGTTTCAGGTGATGGTAAGACGATGACTTATGCCGAAGCTCTTGCAGATGCTAAGAATTTGGAATTGCCCGATACGCCTAAATTGCGTCCTATCAAGGATTACAAATTCATAGGAAAACCCGTGCAGCGCATTGATTTGCGTGCAAAAGTAGTGGGCGAACCCATCTTCGGTATGGATGCCGAAATGCCTGATATGCTACACGCTGCCATTATCCGTCCGACGCATATTGGAGCATCGCTGAAAAGTGCGGATACCAGCGCAGCAGAGGCTATGCCAGGTGTCGTAAAGGTGATGAAAGTAGATAATTGGGTCGGTGTCATTGCCAATTCTTATCCAGAAGCATTGGCGGCAAAACGCAAAGTAAAGGTAGAATGGGACATTCCCAAGAAATGGACAGAAGAAGGCATTCGAGAGATTATGCAAGTGGGGAAGGGCAATAAAATGATTACCCAAAAAGTCGGTAGCGCGCTAGACCCTGACGATGCAGAGACGATTTCTATGGAGTTCACTAGCCCAATTGGAGCGCATGCTCAAATAGAACCCAATGGCGCGGTAGCTTATGTGAAAGATGGCAAAGCAACCATCAAACTTTCCACGCAGGTAATCGGCGTGACGCAACGACAAGTAGCCGAAGCACTCGGTTTAGAAGCAGAAAATGTAAATATCATTGGTACGTATCTGGGCGGTGGTTTCGGGCGACGCTTGAACACCGATCATGCCGTTCATGCCGCTTTGATGTCCAGAGAAGTGGGTAAGCCCGTGAAATATTTCTTCACGCGCAAGGAAGAATTTCAGCATGATGCTTTTCGTCCACCAACGCACCATATTGTGCGCGGCAAAATGAATAATGGCACATTGGAAGCCCTCGAACATCATTATGCAAGCGGCGATGTGGCGATTAATTCGCTGATTATGCCACCTGCAATGAGTTCTATTTTAGGCACAGATGTAGGCGCGATGCGCGGCGGCAATATTATGTATGACAAAATTCCAAATCAGAGAGCGGTGCAATGGCATAAAACACTTCCATTTGCCACTAGCTTTTGGCGAAGCTTGGGTTTGCTCGCCAATACCTTTGTGATTGAGAGCTTCGTTGATGAAATGGCATTGAAGGCAGGTAAAAACCCTGTTGAATTTCGTTTAGCCATGCTCGGAGAGGAAGAGGCATCGAAAAGAATCAAGAAAGTCATTGAACTAGCAGCGCAAAAAGGTGGATATACCGACAAAGCGACAGGCAATCGCGCAATGGGCTTTGCGGCTTCTATTGACACTAACGTACCTTGTGCCCATGTAGTAGAAGTTTCGGTAGAAGATGGACAAATCAAGGTACATAAAGTGACTTGTGTGCTTGATTGTGGCTTGGCGGTCAATCCTGACCAAGTGAAAGCGCAATGCGAAGGCTGTATAATCATGGGTATCAGTGGCGCAGTACACGAGCGAATGACGCTGAAAGATGGGCAACTCGTACCGACTATTTATGGCCCGTATGATATGGCTTTGATGCGCAATTCGCCAAAGAAAATTGATGTGCATCTCATTGAAGGTTCAGAGGTTCCGCTGCCTGTGGGCGAGCCGCCATTAGGGCCAATTGGGGCGGCTATTGGCAATGCGGTACGACGAATTACGGGAGAGCGATTGAGGGATTTGCCTTTGACGTTAAGTTAATTTTAGAAGCTGAAGGTCTAGCAGACCTTCGGCTTTTGTTTATCCAAGTAAAAATGCTGTATCTTTGGGAGTATGAAGCATACAAACTCTGAGAATATATGCAAATAGATACGCTAGAGAAATATTTTGATGAAATTCCACCTGAACTCAAACTAGAAGTAAGGTTTTTTTTGGATGAATATTATGATAAACAAGATACGCATTCTGCTACTTCTTTAAAAGGCTTGAGTGAGGAGGAATTGGGAAAGTTATTATACTTAAAATTACAAGGTGATAGCAAAGATTTTCAAGAGTCATTAGCTAAAATTCATAGTTGTAAGAGTTTAAAAATCTTAAGTTTGACCGAAAGTTCTTGGTATAATCGTACAATAGAGAATATCGATTTTCTGGTTAACCTCTCTAAGCTAAGAATTTTAGATATTTCTGGTAGTAAAGTTTCTGGTTTCAAAAATACCTTTTCTAATTTAAAAGAACTCTTTGTTTTTTCTTTTTCTTCTAATGCTACGGAAGGAGATTTTTCAGGTGAATTAGATAATTTAAGTAAATTATTGATTTGCAAGGTTGATGCTGTATTTGTTAATAGTTTTTCTAACATTGGTCGATTTCCCCAAGGACTATCAAATATTATCGATTTAAATTTGAGAAATCAGAAAATTCAAAATTTACATGGGTTAGGTGAGTTTAAAAACTTAGTCCGTCTTAATTTAAGTTTTAATAAAATAAAAAAAATACCCAAATCCATTAAAAATCTGAAGAATTTAAAGTTTCTTGATTTTTCAAACAATGAAATAGATATATTCCCAAGTCATATTTTTTCCTTGCCAAAGCTAGAAACACTATATTTTAGCAAAAACCCATACGAGAAAACACCTAATCTTGACAAGGTCATTCAACTGATGAAAATTTTAGATGTAGATAATGAGTTACCGTTTTTACAATTGCTCGAAACTTTAGATATATACAATACCCTAAAAAGCGACAACTACAACTACATCACCCTAAAAATCCCAAAACTCCTACAAACGCCCATGCTACAATACATCGAATTTTTCAAAGACTATGTAGAAGCTACAAAGGGGAAAGCAATCATCTTTGATGTAAAGCGCGATAAGGAAGGTTTGGTACTCATCACCAATGGCAATACAGGCGTTACATTGCCCGAATTGGGGGATTATTTCAAGGAATATGTAGAATTAGTACAAGTAGATTTGGATAGATGGATTCCCAATTTTGATATTCCTACTACGGCAATGCAAGCGGATATTTTTAGGTCAAAACTAGAAAGGCAAGTTTATAATTTGCGAAGTGACCTTAATACTTTTCGCATCGAAAACCAATATTTAGCAGAAAAGCTACAGGATAAAGAAGCACTACATTCAAGAGAAATTGAACGTGCAGATGGACAACTTGATTTTTTGAGAGGATTAGTACAAAATCTTCGCCAAGATATTCGCTTCTTGACAGAAGGTAAAACCGCCGAAAACCTAAATGTAGAG
Source organism: Saprospiraceae bacterium (assembly GCA_020629845.1). GTDB lineage: Bacteria > Bacteroidota > Bacteroidia > Chitinophagales > Saprospiraceae > JAAUTG01. The sequence goes on from JAHDCQ010000084.1 coordinate 7,171, forward strand.
CAACTGTTACTAGACATCCAAGACCAAGCCGTAAAAATGCTAGAGCGCAAGCACAGCCAGCAATTAGAAGACTTGCACAATGATGTTTTGACTGATTTTCTACGGCAGAAAGGTTACTATGCGACTGACCAAACACGAAGTGGGCGTTCCAAACTCGGTGTAGGGGAATTGGATATTATGATTCGCAAAAAAGATGGCACGCCTTTTTCTATCATAGAAGCCTTTCGCTTGAAATCTTGTGGTGAAAAAAATCAAACGGTCGCGGCACATCTTGATAAATTACTGCATGACTACGACACCGCAGGGCATGAATGCAATTTCGTAATCGTTTATGCCGAAGCCAAAAATTTTGAACGCCTCTGGAAAAACTACCAAAAATATGTTCGCGAACTCAACGGCAAAACTGCTTTTCGAGCAAAACATCCATTAATAAAATTTGAAGCAAAACCAGAAGTAAGCGATAAATCAAGCATCAAAATTGGCTATGCAACGCATCGTAGAGAAGGCTCGGTAGTAGGCGTTTATCATGTCTTTATCAATATGTTTGCTTGATAGAATATGAAATTTGCGAGTCTAATGAAAACCTACAAAGATGCCGACAAACACAGTTGGAACAAAATGAACGCGGCAAGCTCGTGGCGGCGGAAAATAAAGGAAAGATAGAATTGAATGTGTATTTTTTCGTTAAATGGTTTTCAGAACGAATGTTCTGAAATAAAGTTGAATGAGTTCGTTTTTTTTTGAAAAAAGTGACTTCAATACGTTCCATTGAAAATCATCACACTTATGAGATACTTATTCCTAATCGTATTTTGCTTTGCCAGCCTTCTGGCTACTGCTCAAGACATCAAAGCAGCACTTCAGTCGTTTATCTTTGATGGACATGAAATCCTCGACTATGCGGAAGGCGATATTAATGCCGATGGCAGAAAAGACGTAGTACTCATACTAAAAGCTAGGGATGAAGCGGAACGCTCTGATGTAATAGAGCATCCTACACCGCGCCCTTTGTTTTTACTCACGCGTGAAGCGGATAATAGCCTCCGCTTGGCAGCTTACAATGACCAAACGGTGCTCTGCTACGATTGTGGTGGTATGTTTGGTGATCCTTATCACGGCATCACTATCAAGGGCAATTATTTTTCTATTGAACACTATGGTGGCAGCGCGTGGCGGTGGACGCGAATTGTTACCTTCAAATACAATCCGCAGCAAAATGCCTGGTTTTTACATAAAGATGGCGGCGAACACTTCCATAGTGCCGACCCCAACGAAACGATGACTGAAAAGGTGCGTACAGTAAAGGACTTTGGGGTGGTGCGGTTTTGGGATTTTTCGGTTTATTGAATATCAGTTCCATATGAGATTCGACTGGACTTAAAGATTAAACTTAGCACTTTTTCCTCTCAGTTTATTTTTGCTCATGAAAATCAAAATGATTCCAATCATAAATCCGCTTCCTAAGCCACCAATATGTGCAGCATTATCTATTCCTCCCATAAAGCCAAATAAAAGGCTTAATCCAGCAAAAAGTGCTAGAAAAACCCATGTAATACTTCGCATTTCTTCAGGATAGATTCTAAAGACATTGAAAGATAGAATTAAACCATATAAACCGAATATTGCGCCTGATGCTCCCACACTTACAGTACTCTCATGCCAATATATACTTGAAATACTTGCCAATATTCCACATATTAAGAAGCAACCTATCAATTTAGAACCACCAATTGTCTTTTCTAATAGACTTCCACTTAGTCCAAGTCCAAACATATTCATAAATAAATGCAAAAATCCTCCATGAATGAATACGGAGGAGAGTAATCTCCAATACTCACCATTTACTACTTCAGTTCTTCGATTCCCTCCAATTTCAAGTAACTCTTGTGGTGTTGGTGATATAATATTTAATCCGTAGAATACCATAACAATAAAAACTAAGAAATTAACTAAAATTAGTAGTGCTGTCATACCAAACTCTCCTCTAGGATTAAGAAATGATAAAATATACTGTAAATCTTCATCTTCTAAAGGCTTATTCTTTTTGAAGTTATTTAATTCGTAGGAATCAATTTTGGGAATTACTATCATCCCAAATAAAATCAAACTACCTATTAAAAATGAGCCAAATATCCATCTAAAGGTATTTCCTAATCTATCTGAAAATTGTTCTTTATGAGGAACTAGTATAATCTGTTCTTTCTCAATAGTGTTTTGGGGGCTACTTTTAATAGCTGCTAAGTGTCCATCCTTTTGGTCAGAATATCCAAGTTTTTCAAAGTATACTACTCCTTCAAAATTATAATAGGATTGAAATTCAGTTATCGATTCATGACGAAAATTGCGATATTCAGCATCTTTTGTTGTTGCACTTACTCTATTGCTAATTCTTCTTGTGTACTCAACTCCATACCAAACTCCCGAATCATTGAAAGGACAAGATAGATATAGATAAAAATCTAAGTCATCGTTGTTTCTGCCAGCAGTTCGAGCTGTTCCATAACTAAGGCATTTGTTTTGCTCTATGTTAAAATCTTCAAGTGCAAAGTATTTTTCTCTAGGATAATTCTTCGTGTCCTCTGCCGATTCTATGTTTATTAAACCATAAGATGCTTTTTCTATATAGTTTTGGCTAATCATTAGTGGTATTGCTATTGCGCCAACCATAGCAAATTGATAACCGAAGTAACCATTATCTCGTTTACCCCTTACTTTCAGGATTCTTATTCTCCTTCTCAACCATATCAAAATTGGAATCCAAGGAATTATAAAAGGAATCCAAAAGTTTAGTACGTCTTCTTTCAATGGTATTAAACCGAGTTTTATGTCAAGTCCCCATCTAAAAAGGCTATAGCATACAATAGTTGCAATAGAGACTATTAAGTAAGGGATGAAAATTGTTTTGATTTTTAATTTTAAATCGTCCAAGTTTTGATTGATATTTTATTGGTGAACGTTAATTCAAAGACAAGCAAATAGTTTCGTTGTCATACCAAATTTGTTTATCCTTTGGTTAAGACCAAAATAAACCATTTCTATCAAGCACACAAGCTGCATTGCTAAGAATCTTCCTATCTTGCCAAGCAAAAGCAAAAAAATGTCAGAATACGGATTTCTATCGCTCTTGCCGCCTATTATCGCTATTGTATTAGCCATTCGCACCAAGCAAGTCTTTGTGTCTTTACTTTTTGGAGTATGGTTGGGCTGGCTCATTCTTTCCGATTGGAACTTTTTGGAAGGCACATTTGCCAGCATTCAAGCCCTCGTAGATGTATTTAAAAGCGATGGCAATACCCGCACCATCATGTTCTGCGCGCTAGTAGGTGGTTTGATTTTATTTATCCAAAAATCGGGCGGCGTAGAAGGTTTTATCCGACACATCACAGGTATACTCGAACGCTATGAGGCGAAGAAAAGCGGGAGCAATCGCGTGCTTATCCAGCTCTTTGCATGGCTGACAGGTTTTTTGATTTTTGTGGAATCCAGTATTTCCGTACTCACGGTAGGCGCACTCTATCGCCCTGTCTTTGATAAATTGGGCATTTCTAGGGAAAAACTCGCCTATATCGCCGATTCCAGTTCTGCGCCTTCTAGTATTCTGATTCCGTTCAATGGTTGGGGAGCGTTCATTATGGGGCTTTTGGCTGCACAAGAGTTTAGCGATCCATTTGCGACCATGCTACGCACTATTCCGTACAATTTTTATCCCTTCTTGGCATTGGGTGGCGTATTGCTTGTTATTTTTAGTAAAAAAGATTTTGGGCCGATGGCAAAAGCCGAGCAGCGCGTCCGCGAGACTGGCAAATTGCTCAATGACAATTCCCAACCAATGGTCTCCGATGAACTGACGGATGTACCAACCAAAGCAGGCATTACCCCCAAAGCCTTCAACATGGTATTGCCTATCCTAGTGATGGTATTGCTGATGCCAATTATGCTCACCTACACAGGTTGGGAAACTGCGACAAAAGATTTAGGCAATGAAGCTTTTATGGATAAAGTGTTGTACGCCATCGGGCAAGGCTCTGGTTCTACTTCGGTACTGATAGCCGTGATTACCTCCTTACTGTTTTGCATGGTTTTGTATCGTGTACAAGGTATTTTTAAACTCAAAGAATCCATTGATATTGTACTAAAAGGCATTGCGGGCTTAATACCACTCGCACTTTTGATGATGTTGGCATTTGCAATAAGTACAGTTTGTAAAGAGCTCCATACGGGCGATTATGTAGCAGGCATTGCAAAGGAATGGCTGTCGCCGAGTCTCGTGCCATTCATTGTATTTTTAGTAGCTTGCTTTATTGCTTTCTCTACGGGAACTTCTTGGGGCACATTTGCTATTATGATTGCGATAGCCGTGCCAATGGCTAAAACGATGGATGCAAATGTCTATATGACCATAGCGGCGGCATTGGGCGGTGGCGTGTTTGGCGACCATTGTTCGCCTATTTCGGATACGACCATTTTGTCCTCTATGGCTTCTGCTACTGACCACATTGACCATGTGCGAACGCAATTGCCCTACGCACTTATAGCAGGTAGTTTAGCGGCTTTGGGGTATTTGGTGTTGGGTTTGATAGGGTAAATGAAATGAAAATTCTCTTAACTTAAGATTTCTCAAAAGTTGTTTTATATTCAGGTAACACCTATGAATAGGAATGCTGATAGTATCTTTTAAACTCAATAAACATGATTCATATCAATCCTCTTATTGTTTTCTGCTTAAGCCTACTAGTAATTTCAAGTTTAGTTTCATGTTCAGATGTAAGACCTAGAGTCGACCAAGATAAGGGTGTAGACCCTGACTTGAATTATGAATCATTACTGAACATTGGTCCATGGGATGATAGAAACTATAACCTCACAACAGAGGACGTAGCATTATTAAGCGAAAATGAAAAGGACATAAAAGACCCCATTCCAGCGTTTTTTAGAGTAGAGTTGAGAAAAAACTATCCAAATTTACCTAGAACAGGCAACGCACAATACCCTAGAAGTGCATTGCAAATGTATATTCAAATGCACGGTAATTATATCGTCAATGGACGAAATTTTGACAATGTAAGGTATGCCGAAAATGAATATACATTTCAAAGAGATGGAAGAAATGCGAGTGGAAGAAGTACAGGCGGTTCTTCGACGGGAGAAGTAAGAATAGCTGCTCCTCCTAGTTCGGATGAATCTGCTATAAAAATCTCTCCCATAAATCCAGATATAATAGTAGCAGGCGTAAATGGACCAAATGGCTCTTTCCTCCAACAATCTATGTACTATTCAAATGATGGTGGTGCGACATGGACTAGGAGTACACTTCCTCTTGGAAACACCTGCTGCGACCCTACGGTTGACTGGTCCTCTGATGGTAGGTTTGTATATACGGCTACTTTAGGTAATTGTGGAAGTTATTTTGGGTGTTCGGTTTGGTTTTATCGCTCTAGTGATAATGGGCAAACATGGACAGATTTAGAGTCCGTTACCCGTGGTGACTCTCGAAGAGAAATAACAGATAGAGGAAGTGATAAAGAATTTCTTCATGTAGATAAACACCCAACTTCACCATTTAGAGACAATGTATATTTAACATGGCACGAATCATATACCTTACAATTTGCGCGTTCTGTTGATTTTGGCAATACATGGAATATATTAAGCTTCGACAATGATCCACTAGGAATTGGGAGCGACATTATCACCGACAAGAATGGCAATATATACTACATCTACCCTGCCGTTAATAACAATCAAATTGTACTAAAAAGGTCTACGGATGGCGGCAATACCTTTGAAAATGGAACTATAACCATTGCCAGAACCGAAGGGAGTTATGATTTTCCAATTCCTTCAATAGAAACTAGAAGAGCTTGGATTTACGTCTCTGCGGATGCTGATTTATCGGATGGCCCATATGGAGGAAGCATCTATGCTGCATGGACAGATACCTATACTACGGACGATAACACTTTTTCACAAAATAATCATACTCGAATTCAAGTAGCATATTCTCGAGATGGTGGCAACACTTGGAATGTCACTACCCCACACCCAACAACTGACCAAAATACTGTTGATAGATGGAATCAGTGGCTAGCTGTAGGTAGAGACGGAACAGTACACCTCGTTTTTTATGACACTCGGCATAGCAGTAATAGAAGTGGTGTAGACCTCTATTATTGTTTCTCTACAGATGGAGCGCAGTCCTTTTCTACACCTCAACGACTATCTTCTATTACCTCTGCAAATCTTGCAGACGCTCAGGAATTTGGCGACTACAATAGTTTAGATCATGTGGTAAGACAAATCGCTACCTTCGCGGACAATCGTGCAGAGAACACGCGCCTTGGCGATTCAAAAGATGTATATGCCGTTAGCACTTCTTTAACCTCAATTGGCACCTGGAATCCTATCAATAGTGGAACCCCCGAGGATTTATACACAATACATTTCCCATCCAATACTGTAGGCTACGCAGCTGGTTCCAGAGGTGCTGTATTAAAAACAACAGATAGCGGCGATACATGGGTCTCTAAAAATGTGGGCATTCCCGAGGCTGCTTATATCTATTCTATTTTCTTCACGGATAATAATACAGGATACGCCGTTGGAAACTTTGGTAGTGCCTACAAAACAACAGATGGTGGAGATAGCTGGAATTCCTTTAGCTTGACTCCTGCAAACATCAGAAATGTATTTTTCATTGATACCAATAAAGGATTTATAGTAGCCGATGACGGCTTATTTCGTACCTTGGATGCTGGTATTACTTGGGAAAACATCACTAACATTTTACCGCGTGGAACGAATTTGATAAGCTCTGAGCTATTTTTCAGAGATGTCAACAACGGATTTATACTCCTACAAGGAGCAGTACTCAGAACCACAGATGGAGGCAACTCTTGGACAAAGATAAATATCCCTGCTTCAGCAACGTATGACATTGATTTTGTCAATGCAAACATAGGCTATTTATGCGGCATAAGTACTGGTGTGCTTAGGACTTCAGATGCTGGACTTACATGGACTAAATTGGTCTCTTTCCCCAGCAATACCCCTCAAACTCTTCAATTTAGAGACGCAAAAAATGGGATTGTTGCTGGATCTAATGGTGCCATATATAGCACAATAGATGGAGGCAATAGCTGGACTTTAGATAGTTCAACAGCAACGGAAGACTTGCACAAGGTTCTCTATCAAGCCAGCACAGGCAATTATATTGCAGTTGGTAAAGTAGGAATGATTCTTAGGAAAGAATAATTAATCGTGGTTCTCTGACAATTTTGGTGATTCATCAAGCCTAATTTTTACAAAAGTTCGACCGCATGCTAACTCATTTTGCAAAAATTAGGCTTGACCACCAAAATTGTCAAAGAACGTTAATCGTTAAGCAAATTCTAAAATCTGCAAACATCCTCCAGAAATCGTATCTTTGCTGTGCGATTCACTAAAAAATGGAATCGAAAAAAATATTGAATGAGTTTCAACAATTTGAAATTAATAGACCCCATTCGGAAAGCTATCGCGGAGAAAGGCTATGAAACCCCAACTAAAATCCAAGCCCAAGCGATACCAAAAGTGCTAACGCGAAAAGATGTGCTAGGCATTGCGCAGACAGGAACAGGAAAAACCGCCGCTTTTTCTATTCCGATTATCCAATTGATACATCGCATAGATGGTGCTGGAGGTAAAAAGCCTTTAAGAGCCTTAATCCTAACACCGACCAGAGAGTTAGCTATACAAATAGATGAAAACATAAGAGACTATAATAAATACACAAAACTGCGGCATGCCGTGATATTTGGTGGTGTAAAGCAAGGCAAGCAAGTAGCGGCTTTGAAGCAAGGCGTTCAAATACTCGTGGCTACGCCAGGGCGGTTATTGGATTTAATCGGGCAGGGTTATATCTCTTTGGATGATTTAAAAATATTTGTGCTAGATGAAGCGGACAGAATGCTCGATATGGGTTTCATTCACGACATCAAAAAGCTGACTAAGTTGCTGCCTAAAAAGCGACAAACCTTGTTCTTTTCTGCGACCATGCCCGACCATATCATCGAGTTGTCTTCTGATTTGCTGTATCAGCCAGTGCGCGTGGAAGTAGCCCGTAAATCCTCAACTGCCGAAGCGATAAAGCAGTATGTCTATTACACGGACAAAAAGAAAAAGGTGGATTTGCTACACCATATTTTGGAAAATGAAATAGGTGAAGAGCAAACGCTTATTTTCGGACGCACCAAACATGGCGCAGATAAACTCGCCCGTAAACTTCGCAAACTTAATTATAAAGTTGGCGCAATACATGGCAATAAAAGCCAAAACCAACGCCAAAAAACGCTGAAAGGTTTCAAAGCCAAAAAGATAAAACTCCTAGTCGCTACGGATATTGCTGCACGTGGAATAGACATCGAAAAGCTACGCTACGTCATCAATTATGATGTACCGAATGTACCTGAAACTTATGTGCACCGAATAGGTCGTTCTGGACGTGCTGGTGAGGATGGCATTGCGATTTCCATCAGTGAACCCGAAGAAAATGCTTATGTAAAAGCGATCGAAAAACTTATCAAAAATTCTATTGAGGTAGCAGAGCATCCATTTCCACAAACTACTAAGCCCATGACGGAAAAGGAGAAAAAGGAGTGGAATAAAGAAAAACAACGTCGGAAACAGGAGTTTTTTAAAGCGCGGCGCGAGGCGAAGGCGCGGCAAGAGGGGCGTGGGTCTAAACGATAAAACGATAGGTCTGGATTATTTGTATTGGCTCTTTGAAGCTTTTGGAAAAGTCAATTCAAAGCTAAATGTACTGCCTTTGCCCACTTCACTTTCCAATTCAATAGTGCTGCCGTGTAACTCCACTATTCGTTGGGCAAGTGGTAAGCCAATGCCCAAACCATCATAATTGCGACTGGCAGAATCAGAAACTTGTTTGAAGGTTTCAAAAATAGCAGCCTGCTTTTCGGGAACAATGCCAATGCCTGTATCTTTTACCTGAAATAACAAGTTCGCAGTTTCAGCGTCTTGTGTTTTTAGCAAGATAGATAAATGTACGAAGCCTTCTTTGGTAAATTTTATAGCATTGCTTACTAAGTTTTCCAATACTTGTTGTAATCGCTTCGGATCACCAATCAAATACTGTGGTAATTCCCCAAAGTCTGCGTCCAATCGGATATTGATATTGGGGTTTTCATTCTCTGTTTGCTGTTCTTGAGTGAGTGTTTTTGACAGTTCATGTAAGTCGAAACGAACCTGCTCAAAAGAGGCCCGCTCCGCTTCCAAATCTAGTAGGGCTAGAATGTTATCAATCATCTTGAGCATCTGCTTATTGGAGGTATCAAGATTTTCGAGATAGAATAGGTGTTCTTGCTTCGGGTCATCTTCTTTTAGTAGTTCTGTGAAGCCCATAATCGCATTCATGGGCGTTCGCAATTCGTGACTGACTATGCCGAGAAATTCCTGCTTGGCATTCGCGGCAGCTTGTATTTTCTCATTTGCGTCCTGTAAGGCTTGATTATGTTTTAGATTGATTCGGTTTCTAAACACAGTAATAAATAAAAAGCTAAGTATCGAAGCAATGAGAATACCCGCAGTAGTCATGCTACGGTAAAACCTATTTTCTAGCTCATTTTCCGTTCTGGTTTGTTTTTTTTGCTGTTCAAGCAAATCAGATATAAAAAGATAAGTATTCTGGCCAATTACGTCATCTCGGCGGTTTTTGTTTGTTTCCACGATTTTCATTGCAGTATCTATATCCCCTGCCTTCACTAGTAAATCAACATATAAATCATTCTGCTCAAAAGAGAAGTTTTTGAAATAATGATAGGATTTTTTAATATGTTCTAGTGCTTCTGCTTCTTGTCCTTTCATAGCCAATACGCGTGCCAAACCATAATAAGCTTGCCCTAGAACACGCCCCTCATTGGGATTACTACTTAGCTCCAAACAGACTTCATAATAGTATTGTGCGCTATCTTGCTTTCCTAATGCCATCGCTGCTTGCCCCAGAAAAAAATAAGTAGTTCCAAAATAGAAGGTCATTCCATACTTTTCCTTCAAGGCAACAGATTCTGCACCAATCTCTTCAACCCTATCATAGTCTTCCATCAAATCGTAAGCATACATCATATAGTGCATGCTTCTTTGCTGACTGACTAGATTCCCGTATTCTTCCGCAAGTTGTTGTGAGCTTTGCAGCACCTCAATGGCCTGCTCATACGCCCCCAACTCAATATAAAGAATCGCCAAAGTATTATAAATATCAACTTCGATTTGCCAATAATCATATTCTTCTACCAATGCACTAGCTTTCAACAGACTTTTGACGGCATTAATATGCTCTTGAATACTACGATAATAAACCCCTTCCGCATGATAAAAGCGGCACATTTGTAGGCTTGTGGTATCGCTTCCAATCAAGGCTCTAGCTTCTTCCAAAAAGGAAATCATTTCACTGCCTTTGAATCGCCTCGGAAGCATATTGGCTTTAGATAAGAGCAGGTCTATTTCATCTGCTTTAGAAAGCTCAAGACTATCTAATTTAGTAAGAATCGAGTCCGCTTGATCTATATTATTCTGTATAAGTGCAAGTAAAAAATAACATTGGTATGCTTCAGCGATGTAGTGGGTATCGC
>JAHDCQ010000502.1 GCA_020629845.1 Saprospiraceae bacterium
ATCTGATATTTGATGAGTTCAAATACATAAATTGATGTTCTTACTTAAGCGAACTTAAACGAATCGGGTTTTACAGCAAAGAACTCGGTTCGTTAAGTTTTTGACAGTACATCAAGAATTGCTTTCAAAATCACGCGATTATGCAGCCTATTATATCCGTACAAGACATCCAAAAAACCTACATCATGGGAACGACTAAGGTACATGCCCTACAAGGCGTTTCCCTTGATATTCATAAAAATGACTATGTAGCCTTAATGGGACCTTCTGGTTCGGGTAAGTCAACCTTGATGAATCTTTTAGGCTGTTTAGACACTCCCACTCGCGGCGATTATATTCTAAATGGCGAAAATGTGAGTTTATTGACGGACTCGGACTTAGCAGATGTTCGAAATACCGAAATAGGTTTCGTATTTCAGACTTTTAATCTCTTGCCACGCCTATCCTCTTTGGAAAATGTTGCCCTCCCACTCGTCTACGCAGGTATGGGACGCAATGCTCGTCTTGATCGCGCATTCGAGGTATTAGACATGGTAGGCTTAGGTGACCGCGTAGACCATAAACCTAATGAGCTTTCAGGTGGACAACGCCAACGTGTAGCAATAGCGCGGGCTTTGGTCAATAATCCATCCATTATACTTGCCGACGAGCCTACGGGAAATTTAGACACCAAAACTTCAGTAGAAATCATGGCTATTTTTGAGCGCATACAAGCAGCAGGCAATACTATCATTCTAGTTACACACGAACCTGATATTGCAGAACATGCCCATCGTATTATTCGCTTACGTGATGGCTTGGTGGAAAGTGATTTGAAGAACGAACATATCATTCGTACGGCTGAACGTACGGATGCGCACTAATTTTAGACGTTCTCCGACAAATTACGTGGACGAAGAAAAAGAAATCACAAAAACCCCGATAGTAGTGTTGTGATTTCTTTTTCTTCGGCTTCGTCACGGGATTTGTCGGAGAATCATTTTAGAGAGTATAGAACAAGTGAAATTAAATTGTCAAAGAAGCAATTAAATTCGTGTAGCCCAGCAAAAATCCACTAAATTTGTTGCTTTCATAAGCGAAGGCACTTTTCATGAAAAAACTAACGACACAACAATACCCTATTTCCGTAGAAAATATTTATCGTGCCAAGGTACGCCTAGGCACGGTCGCTAGACGCACTCCTCTAATGGAAAATCTCAGCCTTTCCGAACAGCATCATTGCCGACTTTTCTTGAAACGAGAAGATTTGCAAATTGTACGATCCTATAAGCTACGTGGTGCTTACAACAAAATGGCGACCATGCCCAAAGCTGCGCTAAAACGCGGTATTGTGTGTGCAAGTGCAGGCAATCACGCACAGGGTGTAGCCTATGCTTGTATGAAGATGGAAGTGCATGGCAAGATTTATATGCCAACGGTAACGCCCAAACAAAAAATTGATAAGGTCAATATTTTCGGAAAAGAGTTCGTAGAAGTTATTTTAGTAGGCGATACCTTTGACGACGCTTATGCAGAAGCCAAAAAATACGCTACCGAAAACAAAAAGACCTTCATTCATCCCTTCGATGATGAACGTATTATAGAAGGACAAGGCGTGGTAGGATTAGAAATTTTGGAGGATATTGATGTAGATATTGATTACCTTTTCTTGCCTATCGGTGGTGGTGGTTTGATAAGTGGTGTAGGTAGTTTTTTCAAACAAATGAGTCCAAATACCAAAATCATTGGTGTAGAACCCGAAGGCGCGCCTGCCATGAAGGCTTCCTTGGACAATGGAAAAGTTACGCCTCTAGAAACGATTGACCCTTTTGTAGATGGCGCAGCCGTAAAAAAAATAGGCGAAAAAAACTTCCAAATCTGTCAGCAAGTCGTGGATGATATTGTACTCATTCCAGAAGGTAAAGCGTGTACGACCATCTTGCAACTCTACAATGAGGAAGGTATGGTAGTAGAACCTGCGGGGGCATTGTCTATTTCGGCTTTAGATTTTTATAAGGATAAAATTAAAGGCAAAAATGTATGCTGCATTATAAGTGGGGGAAATAATGACATCACGCGTACCGAAGAGATTCGAGAACGCTCTTTGCTTTATGAAGGCTTGAAACACTATTTCGTAGTCAAGTTTCCACAGCGCGCTGGAGCATTACGTGAATTTTTAAATAATGTACTCGGTCCAAATGATGATATTACCCGCTTCGATTATCAGAAAAAAACGAACCGAGGTGCAGGCCCAGCTATGGTCGGTATAGAAGTGGCACAGCCTGAAGATTATAAAGCACTTCTAAAACGTATGGAGGAACACGGCGTTGATTATCAGGTCTTGAACCAAAGTCCTATGTTATTTGAAATGTTAGTGTAAAATCTACAACTCAGCAATTAATGAAGATAGTTTCCTACAATGTAAATGGCATTCGTGCTGCGCTCAAAAAAGGCTTTGCCGAGTGGGTAGCTGCGAATGATTTTGATATAATTTGCCTACAAGAAACCAAAGCCATGCAAGAACAAGCCGATTTGTCGGAATTAGAAGCACTCGGCTATCAGTCCGATTGGTTTTCGGCAGAAAAAAAGGGCTATAGTGGCGTAGCTACTTTTTATAAAACTGCTCCTGATAAAATAGAAACGGGCATAGGCGTAGAGCTTTTCGACTATGAAGGGCGCGTCATTCGTACTGATTTTGGAAATTGGACGCTCTTGAACTGCTACTTTCCTTCTGGCTCATCTGGAAGTGTGCGGCAAGATGTAAAAATGGAATTTCTGGATAAAATCTATGATTGGACGCAGGAGTTGCTTAAGGAACGTCCTAATCTAATAGTAGTAGGCGATTACAATATCGC
>JAHDCQ010000085.1 GCA_020629845.1 Saprospiraceae bacterium
TTGCTTATCTTGATTCGGCATTATTTAAGTATTTGTTGATTAATGCTTGGGCATTGACAAGTTCGATAAAGAGATTTCTTCCGAAGGCTTGGAAGCTGTTTTGAAAATCATTCTATCTTTTCTTTTTCTTTAGGTTTTTCCCAAAGGTGCTTGTATTTTTCTGCTTGTAAGGCTTCGTGAATATCTTCAGGTAAACCTGTACTGCCATAGAGTGTCTTGACTTTAGAAAGTTGGTTTTTCTTTACATTAAGCTTAAAAAAATGGACATTGATGAAACTTGCATTATCTAGAAGTGCTAAATCCAACGAAACATTTGAAAAATGACAATTACGTATAGTCGAGTTACGAAAATCTGCCAACTTGAAGTCAGTATGGGTTACTCGACAATCGGTCATTGTAAAATCTCTTAAATTAGTTCTATTAAAATGACAGTCACTAATAAGACACGTTGTAAAATGTGATGTTTCTAAATTAGCTTTATGAAACTTTACTCTATCCAATCTAACGAGTTCCCAAATGGTATCAGAGAGCAACCCTGACGCAAATTTATAATCTGATAGATAAAGACAAAACATCCATGAACCACTTAGTTTTATATTTGTCAAATATTTGTCTCCTTGATAAGATATTTTACTTAACCAATTTCGAAATTCAGAAGAATATGTTTCATCATTTTTATAGTTAATGTGTCCCCAACCTGTAATTGAAAAGGTTTGTTGATTTACAAAAGCGACCATACTTAATAAAGAAAGCATCGAAAAAAGAGTATTTCCTTCTTCTTTTCTAAAGTCTAAAAATGATTTAGAACTCTGCTCAGGAATAAATAAACCGTTTTTAAATTTATCCAACCATACTGTTAAATCTTCCTGCCATACCAAGATTTTATTATTTTTTTTAAATCTTTCTAATATCAATTCTCTTACGATATGTGATATTAAAGACATTTCAAATCCGTTATGATGAAACTGTTCGTACCATTTTCTCAAAATAATATTTTCATCTTCTGCCTCATCAGTATCGCCTCGATAAATAGCGGAGAGTTTTCGTAAAATACGAATGACATATCTTGCCATTAAATATTCCCCAAAACTTTTATGACTAAATTCATAAAGCGCATCTTCACTAACACTTTCCTTTTTCTGAAAATAAAAACTAGACAATAGAGCCTCTACCCCTCTGCTACCTTTCACCTCATCTGCATATTTATCCCATAGCTTTTGTATCTTTTTGGGCTGCTCTTTGAATTGTTGGCTAATTGCTTTTTGAGTCGTGGTACGCTCATCGCCTCTACGCCAAGCAGAACAAGCAATGTTTTCCATGATTTCAAAGTATTGGTCTTTGGTCAAATCCTCGGTTTGGCGGTGCTTTTGTTCATCTTCATATTCACGCTCATATACATGATTTAGTATATCGGCGTAAATAGAGTTCACATTAATACTTTCTTCATTAATTTCTCCTTCTGCCGCATTTAGTGCGATAGTGAGTAAGTAAATCAATAGGGGTTGTGCGGAAATTTCTGCTATCTCTCCTTTGTCTTTTTGTAATAGGGTTTCTTTAAAGTTAAGTCTATTAAATTTGGTGTAAAGAGCTTTCCAAATAGGGCGTTTGTCTTCTTCTAGTAATTCATATTTTATGGTATTATCTTTACTGAATTTCTCAGTTACATAAAGTGGCAATACATGATATACACGGCAATCTTGTTCAAACTGCTCTAAGTTTTCTTGTATCGCAATTGGGCGGCTTAATAATAATGCCCTTAAAATTACTTTATTGACATTTGCTTCTTTTAGTAAGCGTAGGGCTTCACGTATAAATAGTTTTACTGACTCTACGGATTTGCTACCTTCTGCAATCCATTCATCTAAGCCATCAAAAATAAAGAGAATGGGTGTAGTTTCTTCTTTTCCTAGTAAATCGTAAGGATTATGTCTAAAACGATGACTTTTGCTGTTTATAAATTCTGCAATTACTTCTTCGGGGCGCGTACTTTTTCGGACTTGGTTCAAGGAAATAAAAATTACCCGTTTGCCCCGTTCTGCCAATTTAGAAGCCCACACTTTCGCTATCGTAGATTTCCCTGCGCCTGGGTCTCCTGTGATAATGCGTAGCGTATCTCGCTTTGCTTTTTGTGTCATCCACTCATCCAGTTCTTCCTCCATTCGGCAAATGACTTTCTTCTTTTGTTTTTCTTTGCCTGTACCTTCTTCTGTGTGGTAGTAGGCATTGAGTGGTACATATATTTGGCGCAACCCAAAGTGTTCATTGAAAATCGGTTGATAGACTTGTTTTATGAGTTGGGCGCGGTATTCTTTCCATTCACGTTCGCGTTGGTAAGCAGGCGTGGTGGTGTTTTGTAGTAGGCTATCTAGGACAGAGTACTGTCCATAGTTTTCCGAAAATTCGCTATGGAAGGCATCAATATAGTAGGATTTGAATTTTTCTTCTAAACCATAAAGCAAGCGTTTATTCGCGCCTGATTGTTCCAATAGGCTTTGGAAATTTTCCAAGAAACGCGCCACCAAAGGATGTTCCGCAGGCGTGCTTAGGAAGGTATCATCGAAGGTGAAATCTTCTTCGTTTTGCGCTTGCTCGGTTACTTGCTTGATGTCTTTATAGCTAAAAGTAGCTTTGAAATCATAGTTTCTGCTATAATCATCCAAAAGCACTTGCGCGGAAGCTTCGCCCAATGCAAAAAGCAATAAGCGATAGGCTTTCGCCCCATCACTTTCCATCTCTTTGAGCTTTATGGATTTTATCAAATCCGACACCCCTGCCGAGACATTGGACACTGCACTCGACGGCTCAAAATGAGCAACGGCTAATCGAAATAAACCTGAGAGTAGGTTGTTGAAATCTACACTTGGCAGACACTTAAAAGGCGGTGCTTGCTTAAACGTTTGCTTTGGCATTGTACTTGTTTGCGTGAAGGAATTTAAAAGCAGGGACAAGATACACAAATCCCGCTAATCCAAACGCACCGCCACGCCCGTCATCACACTCAAATGATTGCGATGCTTTACCGCAATATAGTAATCGTCAGCTAGAACATTTCGGAACACCAAAGGCGAAATACCGTCCACATCCACCACATCGCCATCGCGTTGGAGTAGAGCAGCACGTTGAGCGCGTACGAGGCTGGCATCGTTTTTATCGCGCAATTCAATAACTACCCAATCCACAATAGCATCATTGCCGGTAGTGTGAAGCACATTAGGACTCGTCATTGCAGCACTTGGATTCGGTAAAACCCCTGCTGCGTGATAAGGTTCTAGGAGTGGGACTAAGTCATAGCTGTTGAGGTCGTTTGTCATCAGACTGCCTGTGTACGCGCCTTGCAGAAAGACTTTTACTTGTACTTCTACGCTTGGGCAGTTGATGGCGGTGCCAGTGCTTTCACGGAAAGTGCCATTTTCTACCCACCAATTGAGCCAAGTGCCACCGCTACCCGTTTGCCAATCGAAGAGGTTGAAACTGTTGTCGCCATTGAGCGTGCCAGCTACTTCATAGACGCGCAGGGCGGCATCGTTTCTGTCCCAGCGTAGGCTGCGATTGGCTTCACAGCGTTCGGGAGTGTTGGGCTGATCGCAATTGATTTGAATGAAATAGGCAAAATCATTATAGCTAGGATAATCACCAAAAACACGTGCTGTGCCATCGGGAGTGATACAAACAGCAGTGTATTCCTCGCAAGCAATGCCTTTGGCTTCGATGCCCCAATCGGTAAGAATACGAGCCAGAAAAGCCGTATGTCGCCCGCGACGTTCGGGATTGTCATAGTGCGTGTCCGTGATGACATGCCGCAAAAAAGGCACTTCTAGAAAATCGTTCTTCCCAATGGTGACATTATTGTGGTACGGATTGCCCAATGCTTGCGCCGAAGTCGCCGAGCCATTTTGAGCATCGAAGTAGAAACTGCCTTGAATCGCCATGCCCGCACTTGTGCCACCGATTACGATATTTTTGCTGCGAATACTTTGATTGATAATGTCCTCAATCGGGCTATCTTTCCAATAAGTCACATAATCCCATTGGTCGCCACCCGCTATCCAGATGGCTTCTGCATTAGCGATTTGGGTCTGGACATAAGCATTATTCGAGGCATTGGGATTATTGAACACCAGCGTCTCTACAGAATTGACGCTCACGCCTAAGTCGGTATAGAAATAGTCATTGTAGCCATCCGAGCCAGAAGCGCGTAGCACTACGACATCGCCTCCATTGGCGCGTTGCAGAAACCAGCGCATGGCATTGTCTTGTTCGGTCGCGCCGCCCATCAGACAAACGCCTCCTTGCGCTTGCGGTGTGGCATTGGTAGTGTTGCCCGTGAAGTAGGAGGTGTAGGTTTGTGCGAAAATTGATGAGCTACATAATAAAATGAATAACAGTGATATATAACGCATTTTTTTCGCTTAAAACGCCAAAAACGCTTCCAATTGCTGATGCAAAGCGTCCAATGTCCCTTGGTGGGTGATTTTATCATTTTCTAATAAGCCACCAATCTGCGAAATCGGCAATTTATTTGGCATTACTTGTGTTCCTACATGATTTAGAATAGTGGTTAATTGATCGCAACCGCGCAAATTACCCGCACGTCCCGATGCAATGCCGATGAGTGCTGCTTTTTTACCTTTGAAATTCGCCGCATATTCTCGAATGGAAATGGCATCTATGAAGAGCTTCAATGCACCAGGAATACCACCATTATATTCAGGCGAAAGAATAACAAACTTTTGGGCTGGTAAAATGGCTTTATCTTGTAAAGCGGCTAGACTTGTTGCTTGCTGTTTGGCATCGTACATATCTGCGAAAAACCAATCGTGCGGGAGGTCTTCTAGTGCAATGAGTTCTACCTTTTCAGAGCTATTGGTTTGCAGCCATTGGTAGCAGTAGTCTGCGAAAATGCGCGTCTTATTGTTTTTGCGGTTCGTGCCGTTTATTACTGTTATCATACTTGTATATATGAGTTCAATAATAAAATTCAAATTTTATATTTGCTTCGCAAATTTGAATATTTACTATTTCACAATTTTATTTTAGATAAGTCCAACAAAGGTAATCGCTTATAAGTTTTTATTCTTGTCAAAGTTATGCAACTTTGCAGCCCAAAACTTGTACTTAGTATCTAAGTAGTCGAGTCTAAATAATTTCCGCTCCTACTGGCCGCTTTTTCTGAATGACAGCGTTAAAAATTATGACCAGCCAATAAGGATGCTACTAATTTTTGCCTCGTCCTTCAAAAAAATCAATCCAATAGGAACAGGAAATTATTTAAACTCGACTACTTAAGTACTCAACTCTTGCACAAAATTGGCAAAACTTGAAATTTTGAATGACCAATTTTGAATGCGATAATGAAGTAATGCGATAATGCTACAGTATTTGCATCATTATCGCATTCTATCATTAAATAATTATGGTACTGGCTTTGCCAGCTTAGGTATTATGGAATTATATCGTATAGCAGAAATATTGGATCATTCGTATAATAAAGCACAGTTGGATGGCTCGCTCAAAAATCCAGTACGCATTTTTGTGACTAAAAATGAAAATTTCCTTAAATCCGAAGGCATTCCCAATCGCGTATTGGTGTTAGCGCGCGAAAAGCGATTTACCAAAAAGACCCTTGCGGACTTATGTGCTATTCCATTCAGAAATGCAACGATTTTCAATAAATTCCGACAGACTTTGGTAGATGATGTGCAGAAAGTGCTCGACGCGCTAGTGTGGGTAAAATCCATGCACGAAAGCGAAATTCGGGATAAATTAGGCGTTTCTGTTTGCTTAGAAGTGCGGAAGCATCGCTACGGCAATCATTATACGATCGCTCGTAGCTTGAAGCCAGAATTTAATATTTTTCAATCCGTCAATCATTCGCCTTACTACACAGCCGCGAGTTATTCCTTATTTCTAAGTCCAGAGTTGCGAAAGCTTTTAATTCGCTATTATGATAAACCTGATAATGCAAATTTTAATCCTATTCCAGAAGAACATCTTGCGAAAACAGATTATGTATATGCTCAAGGAGAACGCGATATTTACCTTGAGCTGAATCGAATTTTAGCTTATATCTCGCAAAAGCAAGTAAAAGTTACGGCAAAGGGGCGACCTGTGGCAAGCACCTTAGGTAAAATGCAGCGTAAACTCAACCTCAAAGAATTTTTTAAAGATATAGATAAGGAAGACAAAGCACTCAAAAACCTCCGTACCAAGCTTATTGCGGGCATTATGGTTACGATTAGTGGTAAGCAAAGCGATCCAGAGATAGCAGGTATGTTGCGCCGACATATTTTTCAGGAAAACTTCATCAATCGTTTTGATAGTGCAGCCATCATACTCGCGCATATAAAAGGTATGGGGCATTTGGATGGCTATGATTTTCGTTCGGTGGAAGTAGAGGCATTTAATTTGCTTCGACATTTGCCCGTAGATAAATGGGTAAGTATCCAAAATATAGCCGATTATGCAACTTACAACATTCTAGACCTTACCGCTATCCACCCGAATACGGCTGGCAATAAACTCTATTTTGAATACAAAGATGAAGAAGCAGAGGAGTACTATACGCGCTACGAACGGAAGCACTACATTACCACCGAGAAGTATGAAAAAACGATTACACGCCCCTATATGAAGGGCTTGTTTTTCTTTTTTGCAGCTTTTGGTTTGGTCAAAATCGCGTATGACCAAGTAGATGTAAGCGAATTGGGGCTAACTGCTTTTTCGCCTTATGATGGGCTGAAATATGTGCAATTGACCCCCCTCGGCTTTTATGTAACTGGCAATACCAATACTTATATTCCTCCTAAAGGTTCAACGGGTTCAGAGATTTTACTCTCGAAGGATTCCTTAACCATTCTCATACAAGCCGATGACGATATCGCGCCTACGCTGCTGGAGCCTTATGCTGAACGCATCAGTGATACGCGCTTCCGCACCGATTTCCGTTTTTTCCTAAAAGAATGTCGCTCACAAAAGGAGTTAGATGGTAAAATTAAGCTTTTTAAGCAATTTATTAGTAATGAATTGCCGCCCAATTGGGAGCAGTTTTTTACGGAATTGCGCCAAAAAATAGACCCATTAATCCCTATTCAGGAAATGAAAATTTTTAAAATCCCAGCCGATAATCCAAAGTTGATTCAACTTATCGCCCGCGACGCTCAGTTGAAGAAATTGGTAGTAAAAGCAGAAGGTTATCATGTCCTGATTCCAAAGGGTAATATGAGTCGCTTTAAGAAGCGTTTGCAGGACTTTGGATATTTTTTGACGAGTTAAAAACGCCTTTTGTACGTATATAGCATTCTATATTAGATTTTCGTATCTTTGACAGCATGGAAGGATTTAGAAAATGGACACGCCAAAGCCTTTTAGATGAATTTGGGCTAAAAATGTTGGATAGCTTGCCAAGTCTTACGCATTGGTTGGCATTGGAAGCAGCTATTGAAACTTCCGAAGCAACAGAATTGGAGCAATTGCGGGTCCGCCTCGCCAAAAAAGTGGATATATGGAATGAGCAAGAATTGATTGTAAAATTTATCGCGCTACTGATGGATTTGGTCAATTTTGATACGGCTTATTATCAGACCTACGCCAATCGGAAACTAAAAGCTAGGGTGGATGGAAAGGAACTTTCAGGAGAAGTAGATTTCATGGTAGCAAGCGGCGAGTTTGAACCCAAAGCGCCCTATTTCTGCCTCTACGAATACAAGCGCGAACAATCGCCCGACAAAGAACCTGCGGGACAATTACTAGCCGCTATGTTAGCAGCTCAAACCCTCAATACGGAATCGGATGAACCGATTTATGGTGCGTACGTCGTGGGGCGCAATTGGTTTTTTGTAGTTTTAGAAGGGCGCGAATACGCGATTAGCAATTCCTTTACTGCCACCAAGCAGGAGATTTTGGATATTTTCAAAGCTCTAAAAAGCTTGCGCGGCATGATAGCAGAGCAAGTAGCGACCTGATATAAAGTTTATACTAACTCCACCAAAATTCCCAATTTATATAAATCAAAAGATTTCAATGTCGGGTTTTTACCTAATAAATTTTTCCGTAAAGAAGACTTTCCTATCCTAAAAAATAGACGATATAAACCTAGTAAGTTCCACTCCTTCAGTTTTAGGTAAGCTGCATATAAGCGCGTTTCAATAGGCTTGCCCGCTTGCGCGAGTTGTACGAGATTTTGGATAGCCCGCTCCGATTTTTCTAAGAAAACAGTATTTGCTTCTAAGCCTATGTGTTCCAATGGATTGTCCAAATGCAGAATTGGAATGCCGCGCTGCTGCAAAGCTTGTGCAAAGAGCGTATCTTCATGTCCATACTGTCGGATGCTGGCATCGAATTGAATGCGTTGAAAAAGGCTTTTTGGCACTAAAAAATTATTCGTAGTGAAGCGACTATAAGGCGCAGCTTGGCGCGTGGAAGCAGGCATTTGCTCACGGGCGCGCCCCACTTTCCAATGTAAGTACAAACGACTATCTTTAGGTGGCTTATCAGGGTAAAAAGTGCCGCCATATAGCACTATAGTAGGTGTTGCTGCTCTGATATAGTCAGCAATATATCGCTCGTGTACTATGCCTGAATCGCCATCCATAAAGAGCAAATACTCATATTGTGCGGCTGCGGCTAAAGCATTTCTATTGCGGGCGCGACCGAGGTTTTTCGTTTGGAAATGATAGCTTACATGTGCATGTTCTGAAAGCGAGGCGTTTAACTGTCGATAGTCTTCCAAGGAGCAATCATCGAAGCAAAGAATTTCATAAGCAATGCCTAAAGCTTCGCATTGCGCCACTAGATCTTGCACCAATTTTCGGCAATCAAAATTATAAATTGGAATAAGAATGGAAAGCATAGTAGGCTCTTGGCTACTAGCTACTGGCAATTGGCTTTTTTATCTAATAGCCAATTGCCAACAGCCAATAGCTAATTAATATTCAAACACTCCAAATTCGCTCTCAATATGGACATGTTCGCCTTCCGCTTCTTCCACGTAACCAATGATTTGAGCATCAATATTAAAGCTTCGAGCGATGTCTATTACAGCTTGGGCATGTTCTTTATTCAAGTACACCTCCAAGCGATGTCCCATATTGAAGACCTGATACATTTCGCGCCACTCCGTTTTTGCTTCCGATTGTATAAGCTGAAAAAGTGGTGGAAGTGCGAAGAGTTTATTCTTTACAACCCGCTTATTTTGGATAAACTTTTGCACTTTCGTCTGCGCGCCACCTGTGCAGTGAATCATGCCATGTATGTGTGGGCGATGCGTATCCAAAAGTTGCTTGAGTACAGGCAAATAGGTGCGGGTAGGGGAGAGAACGAGTTTGCCCGCGTCTATAGGTGTTCCGTTTATGTCTATTTTGTTGGTTAAGAATTGTTGCCCTACATAAACTACCTCCTTTGGTGTATTGGAATCGAAGCTATCGGGGTATTTTTCAGCATAGTTTTTATGAAATACATCGTGGCGCGCGGAGGTGAGTCCATTGCTGCCCATACCGCCATTGTACCCATTTTCATAAGTTGCTTGTCCATAGCTTGCCAAGCCTACAATCACATCACCTGCTTGTATGTCATTCACAATCAAATTGGAGCGTTTCAGGCGAGCAAATGCGGTATAGCCCACGTCTATGGTGCGTACGATGTCGCCGACATCAGCCGTTTCGCCACCTGCCAAACGGATGTTGATACCATGCGTTGCTAGTTCTTCCGCTATTTCAGTAGTCGCATTAATAATGGTGCTGATTACATCGCCCGAAATGAGGTTTTTGTTTCGCCCAATCGTCGAAGAAAGCACAATATTATCCACACAACCCACGCAAGCCATATCATCGAGGTTCATCACGATAGCGTCTTGTGCGATGCCTTTCCAAACGCTCAAATCGCCTGTTTCGCGCCAATACATATACGCCAAACTGCCTTTCGTGCCAGCCGTATCTGCGTGCATGATATTGCAATAGTCCGCATCGCCTGCCACAAAATCGGGAAGGATTTTACAAAAGGCATTCGGATAAAGCCCTTTGTCTAAATTTTTGATAGCGGCGTGGACTTCGTCTTTAGTAGCCGACACACCGCGTAGGTCATATTTATAGTGCTTACTCATGCTGATATGATTTGCCCGCAAAAGTACGGAAACAGAAGTTTATCCCGCAATATAGTTTTGTTGGAATAGTATTTGATTTCCTACTATTTGAAACTCATAGACTTCAGCAATTTCTGTTTCTAACACACCTTCTCTGTCGGTTTCTACCTCACTTCTATGCGTCGAAAAGCGGGTTAATATAATTTTTCCATTGTTATGTTCTACCTGATAATCTATAGTGGTACCATCTTTTTGGACTACCGTCTTGCGAAGGTGTTGTCTGTCTTTGAATTTGCTCAAGTCATGCTGTTCTAATATGCTTAACATATTAGCTATATGCTGCTTTAACTCTCCAAATTCCAGAAATTGCAATTGGTGCGTTTGGATGAGTTGCGTTTCTTCCTTTGTAAGTAGGTTGTGCTTCAGCGTATCCAATAGGTTTGCCATTTTCTCCGTATGATGCCATTCTTTAGCGTCCACTATGCGAGGCGTATTATCCTTACTTCCAAAACTGCTTAAGTCTAAACTTCTACGTTCTATAATTTTAGGCACTCCAATACAGCTTTCTAGCACTTTTACCATCGTTTTACGATGCTCTATAGTATCGAATATCCCACAAAAATTGGGCTTATATAAGTGGAAATCCAATTTTTCGCTCTTCGTATAGGCAAATGCAAAGTGGTAGCCGATTGGTTTCATACCTTCTATGATTGGATATTGTATTACTGCATCTAGGCTGTCGTCATTATTGAGGTGTCCTAGATGTAGTTGAGCATCTTCGCGTACAATATGTGGGAATTTTTGTGTGAAATTTGCCCAATAGTTCGTTTCTAAAGCTACCCTTTTAGCTTCTGTTTCTTGCACTTGCTGATTTGATTGACAAGCGGCGGATAAGATGATTCCTATGATAAGAATTCGTGTTTTCATTGTTGAATTTTTAGTATTTATTGCACGAGTTTAAAGTATATTTTTTGTGACAAAAAAAATGAATTTTGATAGCATTGTTTTTTGTAAAAAGTAGGGACAAATAATACGGAATAGTACACTAAAACATACAACAAAGTGTTAAAAAAAAGTAAGAAATGGATGCTTAAACGATTTTCAGACTAATTTATTACAACATATATTTTTACTTTATGAATATTTTACTTTATTTGCATGTAAAAGGCATTCTTCAGAAAAAGGCACATTTCATAACACTTACTGCTACACATTAATTTTACTTATTAATAAATAGAGACACTATATTGTTATTGCTCTCATATCTACTATGACTGTACCCAGGCCAGCTTTACTTTACTGCCGTACTTCTTCTTAACTATTATTTATGAAACAATATTCATTGGCAGCATGTATAAAGCTATTATCGTTATGTACGAATCAACTAAATCCATGAGCAACTTTACACAAAGATTATTGGCGCTAGCAATCGCCATAACACTCACATTTACCCTCTCTGCACAGATAAATCGCTCTATTGACGGAAGCGGTAATAATGTCTTACATCCTGATTGGGGTGCAGCAGGCTCATTGCTTGACATTGGACTTACTACGGTGGGTTATGCAGATGGGATATCCGAAGTTACAGGACAAGACCGTCCTAATCCTCGCGTGATTAGCAACGCGCTATTACAACAAAATACACTTATTGATGAACCACTTCAATTAAGTGATTTTGTGTGGGTATTTGGTCAATTTATAGACCATGACATTGTAGCTGTGCATGATGGTGTAGAGCCTGCAATGATTGATGTGCCTATGGGAGATGAGCAGTTCGACCCTTTTGCTAGAGGGGATGTAAAGATTCCGATGCACCGTTCAGCACAAGCTCCAGGTACAGGTACTAGTACCAATAATCCTCGCAATCATAGAAATGATATTACTGCGTTTATAGATGGTTCAGGCGTATATGGATCTGATGAAACACGCGCAGATTGGTTGCGTACCTATAATGATGGAAAACTCAAAGTATCAGCAGGGAATCTGTTGCCTTACAATACGGTTAATCAACAGCGAAACGGAACAATTGCCTCTGGCGCGCCTTTCATGGACAATCCAGTTGGTTTGACTAGTCGTTTGTTTGTAGCAGGAGATATCAGGGCAAACGAAAATATCTTACTCCTTTCTTTCCATACGCTATTTGTACGCGAACATAATTTATTGTGCGATGAATTAGCACTCCGGCATCCTGACTGGAATGATGAACAACTTTACCAATATGCTCGAAAAATGGTAGGTGGTATCATTCAATCCATTACATACAATGAGTGGTTACCTGTGATGGGAGTACACATACCTGCTTATAGGGGATATGATTCCAATGAAAATCCTGCTATATCTAATGTGTTTTCAGCAGCGGCTTTCCGAATGGGGCATACCCTATTGAGTAGCGAACTGATGCGCGTAGATAACAATGGGCATGAAATTCCACAAGGCAATATCCTCTTGCGCGATGCTTTCTTCAATCCAGATGAACTACACGGTATAGGTATTGATCCTTATTTTATGGGAATGGCGATTCAAGTACAACAAAGCTTGGACTCGAAAGTAGTAGAGGATGTGCGTAGCTTCTTATTTGGCGCGCCTGGTTCTGGAGGATTAGATTTAGCTGCTGCGAATATCAATAGAGGTAGAGAACGTGGTTTAGCAGATTTTAATACCATTCGCAGAGATATAGGACTTACGCCTTATCGATTTATCAATGATATGGTCGGTTTGCAGGACGATTCACAAGTATTACAAACCTTACATGCCTTATATCAAGGTGATGTAAATAATATAGATGCTTGGGTAGGGATGCTTGCAGAGCGTCGTATGCCGAATGCTATATTTGGCCCAACTATCATGCGTTTAATGGAAACGCAATTTAGAGCATTACGTGATGGCGACCGTTATTATTTTGAGAATGACTTAACGATTGATGCAGCAGACAGAGCTTGGTTGAGAGATATTCGTTTAGCAGATATTATCCGAAGAAATACTACGGTGG
Source organism: Saprospiraceae bacterium (assembly GCA_020629845.1). Taxonomy (GTDB): domain Bacteria; phylum Bacteroidota; class Bacteroidia; order Chitinophagales; family Saprospiraceae; genus JAAUTG01. The sequence continues at coordinate 13,065 of JAHDCQ010000085.1, forward strand.
ATATTCCGCATGAAGAAGTATTCCGTGTGTTGAATCCAGAAGTGTTATGTGCTGGTATGCAAGTGGATGGAAGCATCACGACAGAAGATGGTACGCCGCTTGATAATATAGAATTATTGCTTACAAGTTCCACTAATCCTGTAGCAAGTGTATATTCTGATGCTTCAGGTACATTTTTATTTGAAAGTATAGAAAATTGCTTCGAGTACGAATTGACACCTGATACAGAAGGTGGCGACCCACTTCGTGGTATTTCTACTTTCGACTTGATTATGTTGCAAAAGCATATTTTAGGCATAGATCCATTAGGTTCACCTTACCAACTGTTAGCAGCCGATGTTAATGGTTCAGGTGACATTACTACTTTTGATATCATCGAATTGCGGAAGCTGATATTGGGCATACAATCCCAATTTCCTACTGGACGCAATTGGTACTTTATTGATGCTAGCTATACCTTCACGAATCCAAGCAATCCATTTGATGAGGATTTTCCTGAAATTTCTAATATCAATTCAGAAAATAATGGTAGCATCGACTTCATCGGTGTGAAACTCGGTGACTTGGACGGTAGTTCTGCTAACAACTTTGGCACTATTGGGGAGCGTGCGGCTGAAATTGTAGATGTAAGTCTAGAATATAGTGGCACAGCAAGCGATGGCTATGAGCATTTCTACCTCACCGTAGAGGATTTTGAGGATGTATCGGGTTTCCAATTTACATTGGATTATGATGAAACCGTGCTAGAGTTAGTAGAAATGAACTATGGCGATGTGCGCGAGTTGTCTGCCGCTAATTTCAACCATGTTGAAGCACAAGGCGCGATTACAACAAGTTGGCATCAGTCGGGTAACGCAGATTTGGAAGCAACAGGCGTATTAGTAGAATTGGTATTCAAGTCAAATCAAGATATTGAAAGTCCTTGTGATTTAATTGCGATTAATTCAGCAATCACCAAGTCGGAAGTCTACTTAGCTTCTCGACCAAATATACGCGCAGCACTTGGCTTGACGTGTAAGACAGCAATGGTCGAATTGTATCAAAACTATCCGAATCCATTCGATAAGATTACAAGCATTCCATTCCGTCTAGCGTCACCAATGACAGCTACCTTGAGTGTGTATGATGTATCAGGTAAGTTACTCTATAGCATTACCAATGAGTACACCGCAGGTAAGCACGAAGTACAAGTAGAGCGCAATATGCTTTCTACGGAAGATAATGTAGCAATTTATCGTTTAGAAACAGAAAACGGCGTAATCGGCAAGAAAATGATTTTGCTTGATTAAGTCTTGTTTATAAGGTAAAAGGGGCAGCTAAATCAATGGTGGTTTAGCTGCTTTTTTTATTTTAGCACATATAATATATGTCTTCCTAATATACAGACGTTTTTATCATGGAATAAAAACAAAGGAATGTACCGACTAGCTTACAACATACAAGCATTACTAAAGGCATATTGTTATGCGTTGCTCTTGTTGTTGATGGTCGTAAATGGACATGCCCAAAACAATCGCCTATCCAACCAACGCAGCCAAATCATTCCTGCAAAAGTTGGTGAATACATCCTAGATAGCCTCACAATCGTTCCAAATTCCATTCAGCTATTTCCTACTCGCAGCGATAGCATTGCCTTAACGGAAGCATTAGACAGCTCTTTTTTTAGAATTAACAATAATAAACTCCTTCTACACCAAGTGGATACATTTCCCTTAACAACAGTACAGTATCGAGTGTTGCCCTTCAATTTAGGGGAAAGCTATTCGCATTTTGATTCTACACAGGTGACACTAGAAGAACTCGGCGGCATTACAAAATATAAATACAATCCTTTTCTAGAACAAGACGTTCCTTTGCTCGATTTTGGAGCGTTGGATTATAATGGGAGTTTTTCGCGTGGTATTTCATTTGGAAATAATCAAAACCTTGTACTGAACTCCAACTTTAATCTACAACTCGCAGGCGATTTAGGCGACGATATGCAAATTCTAGCCGCCATTACCGATGAAAATATTCCCCTACAAGCTGAAGGTAACACCCAAAATCTACAGGAGTTTGATAAAATTTTTATCCAACTGAAACGCCGCAATAATCAACTCACCGCAGGCGATTACGAACTCACGCGCCCGAATAGCTATTTTATGAATTACTACAAAAAACTACAAGGCGCGACCGTAGGCAATACCACCAAACTAGGAGAAGCCAGCCTCACAAGCAAAGGAAGTGTGGCGATAGCACGCGGGAAATTTGCTAGAAATATGCCCCAAGCTATCGAAGGCAATCAAGGCCCGTATAAATTGCGGGGTAATGAAGGCGAACGTTTCATTATTGTATTGGCGGGAACCGAAAAGGTGTTTTTGGATGGCGAATTGCTCACGCGCGGTATCGAACGCGACTATGTGATAGATTATAATCGGGCAGAATTGACCTTTACCAATAAACGCCTCATCACGAAAGACCGTCGAATTATCATAGAATTTGAATATTCTGACCAAAACTACCTGACTTCTCTCTCTACAGTCAGCACAGAATACCAAAGCAAGAAATGGAATATTAATTTCAACCTCTTCAATCAACAAGATAGTAAGAGTGTGATTGGAGATACTATTCAGCTTTCGGAGGAGCAACGCGCGATTCTAACGGATGCAGGCGACGACCTCAACCGCGCCGTTTTTTCGAGCATAGATACTTTAGAAGAGTTCAATCCTTTACGGGTGCTTTATGAGTATCGTGATACCGTTTTTATGGTGAATGCTACTCAAGAACAAGCCCGCATTTTGGTCTATTCTACCGAACCGACGGCTTTATTGGCGGCCCGCTTTTCGGAGGTGGGTTTTGGCAATGGAAATTATGTACTTAGTAGCACACAAGTAGGCGCAAATGGACGGGTATATGAATGGCTTGCACCTAGCTCCACAGGACAGCTAAGGGGCAATTACGAACCTATTATTCAACTTGCTACCCCCAAACAGCAGCAATTGTATACGCTAGGTGCAGAGTATGCTTTGACTAAAAAAGGCAGCATTCGTACCGAACTAGCCTTGAGTAATAATGACCAAAATCGTTTTTCTACAGCGGATAGTGAGGACGACATCGGTTTGGCAGCCTACACCCAATGGCAGCAGCGATTTGATGTAGGCAAAAGCAAAACTTGGCAACTAGAAACACAAGCCGCTTATGAAGTGTTGCAGCAAGATTTTCGTGCCTTGAATCCTTATCGAGTGGCCGAATTTACGCGGGATTGGAATGTGAATGCTAATGAGCGTCGGAACGAACAAGTGGCAAGCGTAGGCGCAAGTTTAAGTAAGCAGAAGTGGGGCAGCATGAGTTATCAATTTAGTAGTTTTCAGCGCGATTCCATTTATGCAGGCAGAAAACACGCTGGGGAGTTCCTCTTTTTGAAAAATGACTGGGATATAGATGCCCGTGCGAGTCTGCTCAATACGGAAAGTCTGGAAGAGCGTACTCGATTTTTACGTCCCAAAATTTCAGCCCGAAAAACCTTTCCAAAGCTGGCAGATTGGACACTCGGTATCATTGCAGAACGCGAGCAGAATGAGCGTTTCACCCTTGATTCGGATAGTTTGAATGCTAATGGTTTTCAATTTGACTGGTATACGGCTTCCTTAGGCAGTCCGCAAGGAAAGCCCTTACAATCGGAATTGAAATATAGTCGTCGTTTCGATTACGCGCCTGTACAGCGTGGCTTTCAGCTAAGTACACGCGCTGATGAACTCAATCTGAATGGTAATTGGAAAGCGGGACGTGCGTCGCGTTTGACATGGAATATGACCTATCGGCAATTGGAGATTTTGGATGAAAACCTCACGAATCAAGAGGCGCAGGAAACCTATCTGGGGCGCGTTCAGCATTTTTTGAATCTCTCCAAAGGGGCTATCCGTTCCAATTTGACCTATGAAATCAGTTCAGGGCAAGAGCCAAAAATTGAATATAACTACTTGCGTGTAAATGATGGTGAAGGTACGTATCAGTGGATTGATTATAACCAAGATAGCGTGCTACAAGTGAATGAACTGGAGATTGCAAATTTTCAGGATAATGCAAATTATGTACGCGTTTCTATTTTCACGGATGATTTTATTCGTACCAATAATGTGCAGTACAATCAAAGTTTGAATATTGACCCGCGCAGACTTTGGGGGAAGGAAAAAGGCGTAAAAAAACTGCTTAGTCGTTTTTCTACCCAATCTACGGTACGCATATTGCGGCGTGTGCGTGCCATAGAAGGGGTTTCTGCTTGGAATCCTTTTGAATTGGGCGTGGCAGATACGGCTTTGGTGGCTAGTAATGCCGCTATTCGCAATGTATTATATTTCAATCGGGCTAATCCAAAATTTGATATGCAGCTAGGACAACAGAATAACCAACAGAAACAAGTACTGACTTCGGGCTTTGAAAGCAGGCGCACCGATGAGCAGTTTTTTCGCTTGCGCTGGAATATAAGTCGGCAATGGAGTGTGCAGCAATATGTCGGTTTGGGGCTGCGGCAGAGCGATTCGGAATTTTTTAATAATAAAGATTTCCAAATTGATTTTTTAAGACTAGAACCGCAATTGACTTGGTTGCCCTCGCAGCGTTTCCGAGCGATACTAGGCTATAAATACCTCGATAGTAAAAACTTATTAGGAGCAGAAATCGCTCAAAATAATGATATGAGCCTAGAAATGACCTATAA
>JAHDCQ010000503.1 GCA_020629845.1 Saprospiraceae bacterium
CTTCACACAATCCACAGGTGTCCCTGAACATTCGTAAGCTTCTACCCCCTCGAAAACATCCACTTTATGTAAACGAATTGGGGAAGAAATCGTAATCGCATGTCCTTTAGCAGATTGTGGCGAATCTGGTGCTACCACGACCACTTCTCCAAACTCTTTTGCAATGCTTACAGATGCTCGTAAACCTGGCGCGTTGATGCCATCATCATTGGTCAATAAAATTAAAGGTTTGCTCATTATTATTTTTGTATTAGGTACAAGGTATTAAGTATTAGGTAATTTATTTAGTTCGTACTTCGCGCCTAATACATCCTTATATAAAAAATCAAAAATAGGGTTTTGGAATTAGAATTAAAAGCGCAATAAACGGCGATATTGTTGCCAAAGTCGGGCTAATTTCCAAGCCAAAGGCACGGTCAGCCCCCAGCGATTTTCAGGCACATCCGAATCGGACTGGTGTCCTGCAACTTCATCTTCGAAGCTATCCGACTGATGCGAAGCTGCAAATTCTTCCTCCACTTCCTCACTTTCGCGTTCTTTTTGCAAGAAAATCTTTGCCATCACTTGAAAAGCAACGAGGTCGGTGACGGATTGTAATTCTTTTTCTTCTTTTGTCATTAATTTAGTCTTTGGTCTTTAGCGAATTAGTCTTTGGATTTTTTTCTCAGCTAAAGACCAAAGACTAATTCGCTAAAGACTTACCCTACTTTCGCCCCATCTTCAAAATCAAAGCCATTCAAAAAGGACTTCGTATCCATGCGCTTGCGCCCTTGCAATTGCAAATCGTGAACTTGAATAAAGCCATCCGCACAAGCGATTTTGATAAAATGCTTATTATCTGAAACTATCGTACCAACGTCCAAATAATGCGCGATTTGTTCTTTGGTACTTTTCAAAATCTTCATACGCTTCTCCTCGAACATTGTCCAAGCAGCAGGATAAGGACTCAAGCCACGAATAAAATTATGCACTTGTTCCACATCTTGACTAAAATCAATTTCACAGGTTTCTGTGAAGATTTTCGGAGCTTTAGTCGCTTGGCTATCATCTTGCGCTTTAGCTTCGATGTCGCCTTTTTCGATGGCTTGAACGGTTTTCAGCACGACCTCCGCGCCTAAGTGCATCATGCGGTCATGCACATCACCTGCGGTGTCGTTTTCGCCTATGGGTAGCGTCTCTTGAAAAATCATATTGCCCGTATCAATCTCCTGTTTCAAGAAAAAACTCGTCACGCCCGTCTCCTTTTCTCCATTGATGACTGCCCAATTAATCGGCGCAGCACCGCGATATTTTGGCAAGAGCGAACCATGCAAATTGAACGTCCCCAATTCAGGCATTGCCCACACTGCTTTTGGCAACATCCTGAACGCTACAACCACTTGCAAATTGGTATTCAAACTCCGCAATTCTTCCTGAAATTCGGGCGATTTTAGATTTTTCGGCTGTAATACTTTTATGTCATTCGCTACTGCAAACTTCTTCACCGCCGACTCAATCAGTTTCTTACCACCGCGTCCACCGTATTTATCCGTTGCAGTGATGACACCGACCACTTCGTAGCCATTATCCAATAATATTTTCAAAGCAGGTACGGCAAAATCAGGCGTACCCATAAAGACGATTTTTAATTTCATGTATTGGTCTTTAGCTTTTAGTCTTTGGTCTTTGGCGTTTTGCCATAACCTGACTACAGCTATTTATATATTTTAAAGCAGATTGCCACCAATATCCAAAGGCGAACAACCAATCCCCTCCACAACTTAACCGTTTCCTAAACACGCTTGCAATAGTAGTCATTTAAGGCGTTTTAATAAAGAACTTACTACTATGTTTACGTACAAAATAGAAGGAATTTGCAAGCAATTTTGAAGCCTGCGACAAATTAAATAACTTTCCACTTGAAATAATTTGCTAATGGCTCTTTTATTGAACCACATAAGGCATATAAGTTCATATAAGAAAAGACTTATATACCCGACATAGTTCAATAGAAAGCCCAAACAAACACTATGCGCGAATTTAATTGGAATACCGAAGATGGTTTAAAAATATATGCAAAAGAGTGGGATGTAACGAACCCTAAAGGCGTAGTTTGCTTGGTACATGGCTTGGGTGAACACGTGAATCGCTACAATCATGTCGCGGAGTTTTTTAATAGAAATGGCTTTGCAGTAATTGGAAATGACCACCGAGGACACGGAAAATCGGAAGGAAAACGCGGCCATGCGCCGCAACATGAGGTCTTTTTGGACGAAGTAGACCAACTTCTAGCCGTTGCAAAAGAAAATTACTTGGGCAAACCCATTTTCTTGTATGGACACAGCATGGGGGGAAATGTCGTGCTGACCTATTTGACGCAACGACAACCACGCATCGCAGGCGTGATTTCGAGTGCGGCTTTTATTCGTTTTGGAACAGAGCCTTCTAAATTTATGCTGCGCTTGGGTAAGATGACGCGTTCACTCGTACCAGGTTTGACGCAGCCGAATAATTTGGACAAAAGTTCGCTTGCTACCGACCCGAAAGTGATTGAGGCTTACGATAAAGACCCTTTGGTACATAATAAAATTAGCTCTGCAATGGGCATGAATATGCTAGATGCCGCAAAAGCATTGGACAGCTACGAAGGCAAAGTCAGCAGCCCACTCCTAGTGATGCACGGTGCAGATGACAGGATTACCAGTGCAAAAGGTTCAGAAGCCTTTGCGAAGCGCGTAAATGGCGATGTGTCTTATAAAATTTGGGAAGGCTTGCTGCATGAAATTCATAATGAACCTGTACAGGAGGCGGTTATGCAACATGCGTTGACTTGGATGATGCCTTATTGTTA
>JAHDCQ010000504.1 GCA_020629845.1 Saprospiraceae bacterium
TTGAACAGCAGATGTTCACCGCTATACGGCTGCGCGTATTCTGCCGCGATATATTCCAAGAGATTCCGCAAATTCCAGATGACGGGTAAATCCAAAATGTTCACGCCACGCTTCACGCTGTACGGGATTTCCTTCTTCTCCAACAGCCGTATCAAATTCCGTGCTTGCCGATGCTGTGCGTATATCACCGCGACTTCTTGCAGTGGGAAACCTTCTGCTTGCAGGGCTTCGATTTGCGCCACCACATCCACCACTTCTTGCAGTCGGTTGGGATATTCTACGAGTTGCGGCAGGCGTTCCAAATCCTTCACCGAAGGGTTTTGCGCCTTCAATCGCTTCTCCACATCTAGGGATTGCAGATTGTAGAGGATGCGCTTTTCATTTTGCTGAATCAATGCCTGCGAAGCATCCAGAATGCGCTGCGAAGAACGATAATTATCCTCCAAAACCACTAAGCGCAAATCATGCTCGTAGCGTTCATAAAAGTCGCGCAGATTTTTCAGCCTTGCCCCCTGAAACTCATAAATAGATTGGTCGTCATCCCCCACAATAAAGACATTGGGCGCGTCCCAGAAATCCATCAATTTTTGCAGCACCGCATTTTGCGCTCCATTGGTATCTTGGTATTCATCCACCAAAAAATAGAGGTATTGCTCCTGATAGCGACGCAGCAAATCCTCATCTTGCTCCATCTCGCGCAGCACCCACAGTATCATGTCCTCGTAGTCATAGCGACGCGCGGCTTGTAGGGCTTGCACATATTTGGGGTACAATGCCGCCGCCGCATATAGCCGCCGCATACGGTCTTTTTCGGCTTTCAGTTTAGCGGTTTTCAGTTCGCCCTTCACGAAGCGTCCGCGACTGACTTGATAGCGAAATGCATCCCGATTGGGTAAGTCCTCCACGTAGGCTTTTACCTGCGCCTGTACGTGTGCTGCCGTCCAGCCCTCGCGCTTCATCAGTTGGAAGAGGTCTTTGAGGTGGCGCGTGTAGAAATGCGCGTCGGTGCGCCCCTGTCGCAAGGGGTGTTGGCTATCCAGCGCATCCAGGAGGGCTTGCAGGATTTCGATTTGCTCTAGCTCGCTCACAGGCTCTAGTCCATGCGCCCCAAAACGCGACGGATGGTCTTGAATGATGCTGTTGCAAAAGGAATGAAAGGTGAAAATATGCACCCGATGCGCCTCTGGCCCGATGAACTGCAACAATCGCTCGCGCATCGCCCGCACGCCTGCATCCGTGAAGGTGAGGCAGAGGACATTATAGGCTTGGGTGTCCGTGTCCAACAATATTCGCCCGATACGCGCCGATAGGATATGCGTCTTGCCCGTGCCTGGCCCTGCTATCACCAAGACTGGCCCGTCGGTTTGCTCCACCGCTTTGCGCTGTGCAGCATTCAGTCCCCGAATTGCCTTTTGAAAGGCGGCGTTGTGTTGGTGGCGTGTTGGCATGGGGCAAATATAGGGGTTTTGGGGATTATGAGGATTTAGTTAAATCAAAACAAACGATAAGAAACACCTAGACTTCCATACCAAGGCGAAAAGGCGGTATCTCCTAAATAGGGGAATATATGTCTATACTCTATTGAATAATTTCTGTTCAGCTGATAAGCTACCGTAGCACCTACCCCAAAAACATTTAGTTGCTTTCTGCGTGGCCAAAGAAATTCTGTACCAGATTCAGGGTCTATTAGGGTTCTCATTTTTATTCGTTCAGGTTCATTGTCGTTGCTAATAGGATACCAGCCCAAGCCTACGATAAGTTTACGTTGTGGATGCTTGAGCATAAAATGTTTTTTCACTACAATACCTGAGGTAGAAATATATCCTATCAGGTCATTATCGTAAGTGCCCCCAATATATCGTTTCCAACTATTCCTACATATTACAAACTCTAATTGATTTTTAGGGTCAAAATAACTTAAACCAATGCCAGGCACAAAACCAAAAAAGTTGAATAAATCAGCATTTTGAGTATGATAGTACTTAATGGCTTGTAAACGCATAGAGACATAAAGATGAAAATTGTCGAAGAAATTATTTGATTGGTGTGTCTGTTTGACTAATTCTTTTTTTTGAAGCGAAAAATACTTGTTTAACGAGATGGTGTACAAATGTGCTTCGAAGAAAGATATATCAGGTAGTTCTATATGCTTTTTGAATTCGATATTTAAATTTTGCAATTCAAATGCTGTAGCCAGCACTAAACCGCGATACTCAAATATACCTTCTAATCCTATACCTCTACTTATGAAGTATGCTGGAACAATCCAACGTTTATGAAAATAACCGATGCCAAATCTATAATTGATTTTAGGTTTTTCTAGGTGATAGTTCAAGAAAAATAGATCAATTTCATCGTAATCACTACCTGACTCACGTTGTGCAAAATAAATTTCATTATTTGCATCCGAGACATAATTCCAAGCCCGACGATAACTGATAGATAGAGGCGAATTGTTGAACCGATGATGAATGCCTATTTCGGGACTCGCATATAGATAGCGATTCCCTTGCCCCAATATGCCTACTAATGGAATGATTTCATGTAGGTATACTCCTCCAGTTATTTTGGTATTCGATAGGAAAGAGATATTTTCTTGGCTGTATGCTTGGTAGGAGAACAGACTTGTAATTACAAAGACAACGATTTTTCTCTTAAAATTTGAATTTAGCATGGTTGGGCAGTTATGGTTAGTAGCTTCCGTTTGATTAACGAAAGCTACTTACGGTTTGTTTAATATGAAAGTATTCTTCACAGGAAAATATAGAGAAATAAGCTGATTCTAAAAAATTAGGGGGCATAGTCTCTATATCCATTTAGCGATGCAGCG
>JAHDCQ010000086.1 GCA_020629845.1 Saprospiraceae bacterium
GCGATGGCATCATCCAAGCCCCCGATTTGGTCTACTAAACCATTTTGTAAGGCGCGGTCGGCTGTCCAAATGCGACCTTGCGCGATTTCATGCACTGCATCTTTCGACATATCTCGCGCATCCGATACGCGCTGCAAGAAGATGTCATAGGTGCGTTCGGTGCTTTTCTGGAACCAATTGCGCTCCATTTCCGTCAAGCCCACACCTGGGTTTAAGCCCGTCGAGAAATTACCCGTTTTTATAGTATCAAAGGTGATACCGATTTTATCATTTAGTAATTCTTGTGCATTCGGAAATACGCCAAATACTCCGATAGAACCCGTTAGTGTAGTTGGTTCAGCTAGAATTTCCTCACCAGCCGCTGCAATATAGTAACCACCCGAAGCTGCTACCGAACCCATCGAAATAATGACGGGTTTGCCTGCTTCTTTCACCCGCTCCAACTCGCGCCAAATATTCTCCGAAGCCATCGCGCTACCACCAGGCGAATTGACTCGTACCACTACGGCTTTCACCTTGTCGGTATCCTTGATTTTTTTAATGGCTTTCATGTAATTTTTATCGCCAATCTGCCCCGGTCCAGGGTCGCCGTCAGAGATACCACCTTCTGCAAAGAGTACCGCTACTACATTTTTGCTACTCTTGTTTTCACGCTTAATATTGCCTTTGCTATAATCTCTTAGGTTAGTAAGTGGGAATTTTTCATCCAAATCTTTACCTAACCGCAAGCGCATATCATCCAGAGCTTGGTCTTCATAGCCTACAGTATCTACTATACCCAAAGCTGCTGCGCGTTCAGCATCGCCCGCTTCATATGCATCCGCAATGCGTCGCAATTCTGTCTTACTTATACCGCGTGTCTCGCTGATTTTATCCAAATAAAGCCTATACATATAGTTGATGTAATCGCGATATTGTAGTTCGTTTTCTTCGCTAAACTCGGTAAGGCGGTAAGGTTCTGTCGCACCTTTGAATTTTCCTGCATAGAACACTTCCATCTTTACGCCGGCTTTGTCAAGGGCTTTCTTATAGAACTCACCAGCCACTCCAAATCCACGGAAATCTACGCCACCCAATGGATGTACATACACTTTATCCGCTACTGATGACAAGTAATAGGCATTTTGCGAATAATATTTTGCATAAGATACCACAAACTTGTCGCTTGTTTTAAAGTCTTCAATTGCTTCACGGATGATATTCATACCTGTCATGCCCAGACCAATATCATCTACATTGAGGTAAATACCTGCGATATCGCTATCATCTTTCGCGCTTTTTATTACGCGCGCAATGTCATATACCCCTAAAATATCTACATCTTCAAAACCCATGAAGTCGGTAGATTGAGCGTTGTTGGTGCGTTCAGGGATTTGTTCATTAAAGTCGAGTTTCAGGACGCTGCCTGATTTTATACTTGCATTACTTCCACCGCCACCCATTTGCGAAACGGCTGCTACTGTTCCAAAAAATGCCAAGAGCGCGAATAATAAAAAGATGGCGAGTATCGTGCCAAGCGTCGAGGCGAATAAATACTTAAAGAAATTTCCCATTTTATTTTAAACGTATTAGGTATCAGGTATAAAGTATTAGGTAAGCAGCTTCTTAATACTTTATACCTGATACTTAATACCCAAAAAAAATCAAAAATTAACATACCTACTCAACACTTGCGTGAATAGGATGACGAGGCTAATGAAGCCAATTATGGTCGTCGAGATACCTGTTTTGGTATCTTTTAGCCAGCCACTCAAAGAAATGGAAGTGATGATGGTGAGTAAACCCACTAAGAGGAATTTTACCAAAACTTGATGATGCGCAAAAGTGTCGCTTTTGCCTTCTTCAAAACTCATCATTGACCAACCTAGGGTGGTAATAAGGAAACACAAAGCCGCAATTAGCCCAACAATGAAAATCCAGAACTCTATTTTTTTCTCCGTTTTCATCGTTAGAATAGTGCAAACATAGGTGATGGAAAAACCACCTAATATCGAACTTACTAAAGCCAATTGTTGCATTCCTTCCATGATTCCATTTTCTACTTACAATAATACAACTACCAAGTCGAAGCGTTGCATTTATTGGATGAATGACAGGCTTTTGAGGATTAATTCTGTGGTATTAGGCATCAGAATAGCAAATGCTCAATGAGTGAATTGTGAATGACTGAATAAGTTAGTGTAGTTTAAAATTATTCCCTCTGTAAAAAGTTAGCTGGTAAGTAAATGTGCTAAGTTGGATTGATAAGCGCGGAGCGATTGTTAAGCCTGAATTGCTTACTTGGGCTTAACAATCACTCCTTCGTCGTGCTTATCAATCCTAAATCAGCTAATTTTTTACAGGTGGAAATTATTCACTCATTCAATTTTTTTTCATGCACTCATTGAGTGTTTACTCAGAATACCATCAATTCCTTGTACACTAAATCCATCGGTAAGCCCATAATATTGGTGTACGTACCTTCTATGCGTGCCACTTTACACAATCCAATCCATTCTTGGATGCCATAAGAACCTGCCTTATCATAAGGTTGAAAATTGTCTACATAGTATGAAATTTCTTCTTCGCTTAGAGGAGCAATATGTACATCGGAGATGCCCGAAAAGCAGCGTTCTTTTTCATTGGTGAGTAAGCAAACGCCTGTTATCACACGATGGATATTATTGGAGAGTTTTTGTAATGTTGTAAATGCTTCCGCTCGATTTTGAGGTTTACCATATATTTTTTTATTTAAAATAACAATGCTATCTGCTGCTAAAATGACTTCACCTTCTTGAATGTCAGGTAGTATAGCACGGGCTTTTTTTCGGGCTAAAAATTCAGGAACTTGCTCTATCGGCATGTCGTCGGAGAAGTTTTCTTCGACATCTTGTATGCGAATTTCAAAATGAAAGCCGCCTTCTTCGAGTAGTTGTTTGCGACGCGGTGATTTGGAAGCTAGTAAGATTTTGCGTTGAAAAATGTCCATTTTTTGCGTTTAATGTTCCTTAAAAAGTCAAAAATTGATAAATATTGCCTTAGAAGCAAATATAAAGCACTTGTAGGAACTAATATCTCAAAATTAGCGTTACCTTTGATGTAGAGTTATCTCGGATGAAGTTCCTTGATATACTCGATCTTTCAATTTTTTAAATTTTTTTGTATGAATATTTTTGTGGCAAAGTTAAACTTTGATACGCATGAGTCCGATCTGGAACAAGCTTTTCAGGAATTCGGAGAAGTTGATTCTGTAAAGATCATCATGGACAAATTTACTGGCAGATCAAAAGGTTTTGGCTTTGTCGAAATGCCTGATGATGATGCAGCTTATAATGCCATCGAGGCGCTTAATGACTCTGAGCTAGATGGAAGAACCATTGTTGTAAAGAAAGCTGAACCAAGAGAAAACCGAGATAGACGCGGTGGCGGCGGCGGCGGACGTGGACGTGGCGGCTATGGCGGCGGCGGCGGCGGCGGTTACGACCGTGGCGGTGGCGGTGGCTACAACAGAAGATACTAAAATTTAGATATCAGGGAGTCTTTGCTTTGGCAAAGACTTTTTTTATACCCCAATTTGTTGGTATATATCCACTAACTGCTGCGTAAGCCGTGCGCTATCGAATTTAGTTAGATGTTGCTGCCCTGCGTGAAGGAGTTGCTGTCGCCAACTAGTATCAGATAGTACTTTTTCAATGCCCTCTGCAATGGATTCTACCTGCGACTCTACATAATATGCTCCTTTTCCACCAGCTTCCGACAAAGAAGAATTTGTACAAGTAATTACTGGAGTTTTACTATACAAGGCCTCAAGAATAGGAATGCCAAAGCCTTCATATACTGAAGGATATAAAAATACACTTGCTTGTTGATAGAGCGCGGCTAAGTCTTGGTAATTAACCTTAGGAAACAATACACGAGCTGTTAATTTGTGGACTTTGATATATTCTAATACTTCTTGTTTATACGCTTTCCCGTCGCCAATGACCACCAAAGGAATATCCAATGATTTCGGTAATAGCGGTAGGGCTTGTACAATTTTTAGTAGATTTTTTCTGGGAATGATAGAGCCTACGTACAGCAAAAAAATGGAGGGCAGCTCATATTTTTGAATGATTTTTTGCCGCTTTTCAGGATGGAGTATCTGCTTAAACTGCTCTCCACAAGTCTGATAGATAACGCTTATTTTTTCAGCTTCTACATCATAAAATTTGATTATATCCGCTTTCGTACTTTCACTAATAGCAATAATGCTATCTGCATGCTCACAAGCATAGCGAAATTTCCAATCATATATTTTTCGATCCAAAAAAGGAAAATAATCAGGATAATACTTGAAAATCAAGTCGTGTATAGTCACGATGCTCGGAATATTGGTGCGGTGCATGCCAATAGGAATTTCATGGCTTAATCCGTGAAATACATCCACGCCCTCAGCTTTCAAATTCCGCTTGATACCATAGCTGCGCCAATAGGTAGAAGGCTGCCCTGCGGCAGTATGGATATGTATGTTTGGATGTGTTTGGAAAAACTGCGTTTCAGGATGTTGCTTATTGCGAGGCGTATATAGATGACAATGAAAATCGGGCTGAAAACGGACTAAATTGCGAACTAAAGTACGACTATAATTGCCAAGTCCTGTAAAATTATGGAATAGCCGTTTTGCATCAAAGGCAATGTGCATAGATTGGTAAGTATGTAGGTGTTAGGTAGAATAAATCAATGAGTGAATTGTGAATGATTAAATGAGCGAATGAAGTTTAGAGTTATTCACTCATGCTCCATTATTTCATGTACTCATTGATTTCCCCTACCTAATACTTAATCAATTAGCTGGCCCAACAAAAGTAGCTTCATTCAAGGCATACATCAAGCGATTGATGTCGGAGTCGTTGAGTTCGAGTTTGCCCCTTATGATAATAGGTTCGGCAGAATATTCGATTTCGTCTATGGAATAAACTTCCATTACCGTTTCTGGTCCTGCACCGCCACAGAAGAAGCACATATTGTATGGAAAAGCCGAAAAGACAAACTCTTTATGTCCTTTATACCCTTCTACAGGTACAATGTAGCCTTTGATTTCTACTTCTTTACCTGCCAATGCTTTCACATCCTCGCTGAAGACAGGAATATCTACTTTGAAGCCTAGCATTTCATCGTATTGCTTCTTAAAAGTGATTTTGGAGAGTGTTTTCCAGAGGTTAACCTTTTTTTCTGTTTGCGCGGTAGTTGTACCGATAAATGCTACGGACAAAAATGCAAGTAGCATACTATATTTTAATACTTTCATATTTCCTAAATCGAAACGTTATGTTGTAACTCAATTCTTCCTCAAAGAAACGTAAAAGCTACCACATAGGTCGAACGAGTAGGTAGAATTTAACAATAGAAAAACAAAAGACACTATCTGAATATTACCATAGTTTTGTACTTTTACCCATATTTGATACTAAACCTAGTATTCCACAAGCAAACATTATTGCCCGCCTAATAGGTAATTGCAAACAAGATGCTGTGTTTTCGCTTGAAATGTCAAGACGAAACATACAATATTCTGTTCCATTAAAGGTTCAGGTTCTAAGTAGTCAGACAAAAATGAGATGACTACTTATATACTTTACAAATACACATTTATGACAATCCGATTAAAGTTAATTTTGCTATTGGTATTGCCTGTTTTTCAAGTGCAAGCCCAACGAAGCGCGCAGCAACCCATCCAAAACATTGATTTTCGTCTGCATGCGAAAGGAACTACTCAATGGTTTGATGCAAAAACATCTACCGCTAGAGTTGGTGTTTCGGAATTTTTTATGACCTATCGCTCGGCATTGGGACTATCTTATGATGATAGTTTTGTGCTTAACAAAGTAGTCACAGATGAGTATGGTTGGGAACATCATCGGATGCAGCAATACCACAAAGGTATCAAGGTATTAGGAGCGGAATATATTTTACATACCAAAAATGGCTATGTCGAAAAAGCAAATGGAAAATTAGCTAGGTCTATTCATACTTCCGTGCAGGCTCGAATAAATTCAGTGCAAGCCATAGAAGAAGCCCTCAGCTATCTGCCTGCCAAACGCTATATGTGGGATGACCCCAAAGAAGAGGCTCAACTCAAAAAAATTAAAAACGATGAGCAAGCTACCTACTATCCTTCACCCGAATTAGTGCTAGTGGATAGGGAATATCCTAAGCATACGGGGCATTATATCTTAGCTTATGTGATGGATGTGTTTCAAGCCGAGCCTTTCCGAAAAGAGCGCGTACTGGTGGAAGCCTATTATGGACATATTATACAATCTTTTAATACGCTTGATCATCAGATGTCGCACGGTACTGCAAATACGCGCTATAATGGAGAGCGTCCAATAATGACGGATTCTGTCGCTCCAAATTTATTTTTTCTCAGAGATTTATCGCGCGGACGTGGTATTTACATGGATAATGATGATGATTGTGTGGAAGATGAAATTTTTAGAGATGATGATAATTATTGGAACAACTACAATGAAAATCAAGACGAGGTGGCTACGGATATTATGTTTGGTACGCAAGCAGCTTATGACTACTTCCTGAACCACTATGGACGCGATAGCTATGATGATAATGGCATAGACATACACGCACGGGTGCATTTTGGCACGGATTATTCTAATGCGGCTTGGACGGGTTCAGCAATGCTTTTCGGCGATGGCGATGGCGATCGCTACCACCCCTTTACGTCTTTTGATATAGTGGTACATGAATACATGCATGCCGTCACAGAACATACGGCAGACCTTGTATATCGAAATGAATCAGGTGCATTGAATGAATCCTTTAGTGATATATTCTCTAAGGTAGTAGAACATGAATATTTGCCCGAACGATTCAGTTGGCGATTAGCACATGATATTTTTGTGGATAGTACAGCGAATGATGCTATTCGCGTAATGGATGACCCTAACACGGAGGATGACCCTGCTTATTATAAAGGAGAGCATTGGTCGAATTCAGGTAGGGTACACACCAATAGTGGTGTGATGAATTATTGGTTTACGCTGCTTTGTGATGGAAAAGTAGGCACGAACGAAGTGGGTAATGACTACGATATTACGCCTGTTGGCTTTGAAAAAATGGGCGAAATATGCTATCGAATGCTCACGACTTATCTTACAAGCACCTCCAACTACAATGATGCAGTAGCTGCGTCGCTACAAGCTGCGCGTGATATATTCGGTGGTTGTTCGCCTGAAGTTTCGGAAATTTCAGAGGCTTGGCATGCAGTAGGCTTGGGTAATCCTTTGCAAGAAAACGATATTGAACTGAAAGCAAGTTTTGGCAATTTGTATTGCGATGTAGTAGATTCGCTTATCACCCTAGATGTGTTTCATAATGCTTGTGAAGGCGTGATTCCACAGGGTGCAGTCTTAGATTTTTATTATCAAATTAATGAAGACTCTATTGTGCATGAGCAAGATACCTTAGCGTTCGATTTGAACGGTTTTGAGTCGTATACTTATACCTTTGATAGTTTACTAACTTTAACAAACTATGGAGAACACACCCTAAGGTTACGCGTGGAATATGCCCAGGATTCCACCCTAATAAATAATAAACAAAGCTTCACTTTCCAACACAATCAAGAGGAAGATATAGACATTCTCTTATTCACGCCCAATATTTATCGCGATGATTGTGGCTTTTATGAAGATAAATATTTCTCCTTTTTTATGGCCTATGAAAAATGTGAGAAATTGGAGGCTGACTACAGTTTACCCATCAAAATAGAGGTGGATAGTGTTGCCTATTATACTGAATATACACTAGAAGCCAATAATATCTTAGGTGGAAGTACCTCTAACTATTTGAGTTTCCGATTGGATATGCCTGAGGGCATTACAGGCTCAGGAAAAAAAGAATTTTTAGTCACCATAATGGATGAAAATGATATAGATAGCACCAATAATACATCTAAACGCACGAAATTGCTATATGCACCTTTCGAGCTAGATTTCATCAGAGACTTTAGCAATCCTGAGCCGAGTTGGGCAGCTAGTATTGACGATGGATTTAATTCTTCTTTTAGTATCGAAGATTTCGATGGTGATGCAAAACTAGTGGCAACAGGGGATAAGTTAGAAGATTTGGCGTGGTATCGTCCAGGTTGTGAAGGCTTAATTGAAGATGTATTTAATAATCATAGTATCGTAATAACAGAAGTACCCATTTGTGTAGATTTAGTAGATTGCGGCACTCCGCAGCTAGAGTTTGATTTAATTCAGACGAAAGGTAACACCGACTATCTGAGTGCAGGCGTAGATACTGAATTTACCGTGATGGCGCGAGTGTCTGCTTCTGAGATTGGTGCATCTTCCTCACAAGTCATCTCTGATTATATCATCAATCCTGTGATGGGAGAGGAATTTCATCATGCTATTGATTTAAGTACGACTTCTCTGGAAAATATGATTCTGACTATTGAATTATTCGCCTTTTCGGACGAAGAAGGCTTGCTCAATGGCGACAATAATATCATTGATAATATTCAAATCACAGGTTGCAGTACGGTGAATGTAAAGGAAATCGTCCAGCCTGAATTTAGCATTTATCCAAATCCTTCTAGCAATCTTATTTTTATTGAAGGTGAAGAACGCATTATTAATATGCAGCTCATGGATAACACAGGCAAACTCATTCAAATCTATATGGACAATACGCGCCAAATAGAACTAAATGCAGCATTAGAAGCAGGTATTTATTATCTAAAAATCGCTACGACGAAAGGAACGGACTATTTGAAATTGGTGAAAATTTGACGTTCTTTGATGACTCATACAGTAGCAGTCGAGCTTCAAAAAAGCTCGACTGCTGCCAAAATCAAGTATTATGGCACAAGAAAATACAGCGAACATAAATGTCTTGAAGATCATCTATTTCTCGCTTTTAGGCGGAATGTTCCTCTTTTTGGCATTTGGATTTTTCGCTATCGCACCAAAATATCATTTTGAATTGGACTTCAACGACCTTTTTGTAATGATAGCTATGGCATTAATAGCTGGGACTACTTTCGCGTCCTTTTTCGTTAAAAATAGAATGGAGCAAGATATTCCAAAACTCAAAAGCGTTCAGGATAAGTTCGCGCATTACCAAACGCTTACCATCATGCGCTCGGCATTAGCCGAAGGAACAATACTGTTTTGCATTGTCAGCTTCTTTTTTCTGAATAGCAACTTACTGATACTGCTCTTGGCACTTATCCCGCTTGGTGTTTTTCTAACACTTATGCCAAGCCTAGATACTTTCGCGCAAAACTATCGAGTGAAGGAAAGCGAGAAACGCCTAGTTTCGTAAGCTAAAAGCCGAAAATCTGCTAGACCTTCGGCTTTTACAATTAGGCTTCCACTAAAGCTTCCACAAAACGATAATAACGTGCGCCAAGCGTTACACCTTCTGTACCGATAGTAGTCAACGCAAAGCCTTCTGCGGGCAATACACTTTCCGTTTTGCGCTTACGATGGAGCAATTCATAAGTAGCATAATCAATCGCGCTACGTTGTTCTAACGTATCATTAAGCCTAAAATTAGCAACAACCTCCTTCCAAGTAGGCTGCACTTGCGCTTCAAATACCTTCGACTTAGAACCACTTCCATAGCCAAAGAACCCCAATTTTTGCCCTTCTAATGAAGCTTCTTCTTCTAAGTCAGCATTCAGACTACTCATCAAAGCTAGGAAGATGGAACAAGCATACATATTCCCCACATAGCTCGATGCACGTTGCGATTTTTCGAGTTTTTCCTTTATTAAAGTACGGTATTCTGAAGTCTTTGTCACGGCACGCAGGAAACTGCTATATGCCTTTTGATAGGTAGCTTCCTCTTCAAAATCTGCTTTATTTGGTTGTTGCAATTCATTCGCTGCGCTAAAAGCCTCCCAACTGCCATCCGACTGTTTTTCAAGCATAAAAATTTCCGAAAAAATACGCTTCGCATGAAAAGCATAGGGCAAATGAAAAATTAGGCGCGACCAACGGGTCAAAATGCTTTCTTCGTCAGAAAGTATATCTTTTGAAGCAGCTTTCATCTTGAAGTTTTGATAGGCTTCGCGAATGCGATTTTGATAGGTCAAATTAGAAAATTGCCCATCGAAAATAGGCGTATCTTTATGCAGCGTCAATATTTCATCATTATCATCAATCACGCCATGCACTTCCAGTGAGCCATTGAGTTGTGCCAATACATCGCTTGCTGTTTTATCGGTAACACCTGCCAAACAAAGGGTTTCTTCTACGAGTTGCTTTTTACTGACATGACGCAAAGGCTTATAAAAATCGTGTTCGCTATACGTTCCCACGCCTATTGGGTCATTGATAAGCAATAAGCGCGGCTGGTGCTTTACGAGCATCGCTACCGCACCTGCACCTTGCGTATATTCCCCTGTAGAAGCCAACTCGTATTTCGCAAAATCGGAAGTTACGACAATGCCCATGCGTTCCTCATCGCCACGCACCCAGTCAAGCGTATTGTGCAGCGCGTCTACACCGCCCACACAGGCAAAGGTCAAATCCACCACATCACAATTCTGAAAACAATGGTCACCATAAGTCGGGGCATATTTTTGACGAAGCATGTCTAGTACATAAGTAGCGGTGGGTTTTGCACCATCCAGCGCGCTTTCCGTGCCGAGGTAGATCCGTCCAATATCACTTGGATTGATGTTGTTTTTATCTATCAATTCTGCGACTGCATTTGCCGCCATCGTTGCTGCATCTTCATGGACATCTGGGATAGCCATGTGAGTCAAGCCCAAGCCTTTGTTCAATTTTGCATATTCCAAATTGCGTTCTTGGGCCAGGGTTTCGATAGGCAAATACAATTTTGGGACATATAGTGCCATATCATCTATTCCAACGCTGAATCTTTGTCTCATTATTTAATTGTTTTGATTCTTTGAGCATTTTGATGCAAAAGCAACACTATTTTTTGTAAAAATCGACCGTAGCCCTAACTCATTTTACAAAAAATAATGTTGCACATCAAAATCCTCAAAGAATGAATCTTTTTAGTCGTCCTTCTGTTAGAAAAAAGTGTGGTAAAAGAAGGAATTACTAGTATTGGCTAGGAATTGCTAAAAAAAGCGAACTTAGTTATTTCAAGATTGCTTATTTACCTAGTACATTGCTAAATTTGCAAGCTTAAAACGAAATCCAAAACAGGAAGGAAGCGGCTTTGTTGTGTTAATTCCTGTTTTTGGACTCAATGTTTGAACCATATAAGGTACATAAGGACATATAAGTCGAGCTTAGAAAGCCGCGAAAAACTACATTTTATATGCCTTTATATGTCTTATATGGTTCAATATACAAAGACTAACTCAATGGATATTCTGCCTATTCTTCAACAAGGTGTCGCAAATGCGGTGCAGGCACTTTATGGAATGGAAGTCGGCGCGGAGAGCGTCAATATGCAAAGTACTCGAAAAGAATTCGAGGGTGACTATACGGTTGTGGTATTCCCTTATACCAAAGCAGCGCGTAAAAAGCCCGAAGCTATAGGTGAAGAATTGGGAGCATATCTCAAAGAAAACATCGAGCAAGTTCAGGATTTCAACGTCATCAAAGGCTTTCTAAATCTAGTCTTGAGCGATGAATATTGGCTCACTTTTCTCGAAGATGCTTCCACAAATGCAACTTATGGACGACAGCCACGCAATGGTAAAGTCGTTTTGGTAGAATTTTCATCGCCCAATACGAATAAGCCACTACACTTGGGGCATATCCGAAATATCTTGCTCGGTTGGTCTTCGGCCCAATTGCTTGATGCGGCTGGTTACGATGTCAAAAAAGTACAAATCGTAAATGATAGAGGTATCGCGATTTGTAAAAGTATGCTGGCCTGGCGCAAATTTGGTAAAGCCGAAACGCCGCAATCTTCGGGTATCAAGAGCGACCACTTCGTAGGGAAATACTACGTGATGTTCGAGCAGAAATTCCAAGAAGAATATCGTTTTTGGCAGCATAGCGAACAAGCGGGTAGCTTATATAAAGGACGAAAAAAAGAAGAGCAATCCGAAGCAGAGTTTTTCAAAGCTTTCAAAAATACGTACTTTAATGAGTATAGTGCATTGGGGAAAGAAGCGCGCGAAATGCTACTCGCTTGGGAAGCAAATGAAAAAGCCGTGCGCGACCTATGGAAGCAGATGAATGGCTGGGTCTATGATGGCTTTGAGGAAACTTACGAAAAGTTAGGCGTAGATTTTGATAAACTCTACTACGAATCAGATACCTATTTATTGGGTAAAGAATCGGTGCAACAGGGCTTGAAAGATGCTATTTTCTATCAAAAAGAAGATGGCTCTATTTGGGCAGATTTGACCGATGCAAAACCCGCACTCGACCATAAAATTGTCCTACGTAGCGATGGCACTTCAGTCTATATGACGCAGGATATTGGTACGGCGCAATTGCGTTATCAAGATTTCGGGACAGATAGAATGGTCTATGTGGTTGCCGATGAACAGGATTATCACTTCAAAGTGTTGTTTGAAATCCTAAAACGCATGGGCGAACCTTATGCGGATGGCTTGCATCACCTTTCCTATGGTATGGTAGATTTGCCTTCAGGTAAAATGAAAAGCCGAGAAGGAACTGTCGTAGATGCCGATGATCTAGTAGCAGAAGTCATCGCCGAGGCACGAAAAAACATCGAGGAGCGCGGCGAACTCGTAGATATGGACAAGCCTGAATTGGATGAAATTCTACGAAAAATCGGACTGGCAGCTTTGAAGTTTTTTATCATCAAAGTATCGCCTAAGAAGCGCATGACCTTCAATCCGCAAGAATCGGTGGATATGCAGGGGCAGACTGGTCCCTATGTGCAGAATGCTTTTGTGCGTATTCAGTCTATTTTGAGAAAAGCGGGCAATGCGTCGCGCAATTTCTCGGATTATAAAACAATAGAGTCAGGCGAAAAGGAACTTTTGGCACAAATCTATGCGTTTCCAACAGTAGTACAATCGGCTGCTGAAAGCTACGATCCGTCCGAAATGGCGAATTATTGCTACAATCTGGCGCAGCGTTTTCATAAGTTCTATCACGATTATTCGGTACTACGTGCAGACTCGGAGGAAGCAAAAGCCTTCCGTCTGGAATTGAGTAGAACGGTAGCTAATGTGCTAGAATCGGGCATGGAAATGTTGGGTATTGAGATGCCTGAACGAATGTGATTTTTATAGGTATTAGGTACAAAGTATTAAGTATTAGGTACGTACAAAAAGTGCCCGATACCTGATACTTAATACTTAATACCCCAAAAGAAGCATCATGAATAGAACAAGTAATGAACTCGTCGCAGAAATTCTGGAATATCCTTTTGCGCCTATCATCATGGATGAGGTAAATAAGGCATTGGAAGAAGAGCGCATTCGTCGTAAGCAGTTCTATGATGAAATTACGCCTTCCATGAAAGCGGAATTTATCAATGGGCAAGTCATTATGCACTCGCCTGTGCGTAAGTCTCATTACGATACAGCGTTTGCACTTGCCGAATTGCTGGATGCTTATGTGGAGAAGCATAAACTAGGCTTTGTAGGACATGAAAAAATTATGACAGCACTCACTCGTAATGATTACGAGCCAGATGTTTGTTTTTTCAAAAAAGAAAAGTCTGATGCTTTCACAGATGATCAATGTGTTTTTCCTGCACCTGATTTAGTTGTAGAAGTTCTATCAAAAAGCACAGCAAAAACCGATAGAACAACCAAATTCAAGGATTATGAAAGACATGAAGTACAGGAATATTGGATAATTGACCCTAAAAAAGAAGTAGTTGAACAATATCGTCTTGATGAGGAAAATAAGTATGAGCTTATCCTGAAATCAAGTCAAGGAACGATAACGTCTAAGGCAGTAGAAGGTTTTACTATTGATATTAGAGCAATTTTTGATAAAGACCTTAAATTTAAAACCATCGTAGAAATTTTAACAAATGAGCGATAACACAACAACGCGCGAGCGCAAACACTTCATCGAGGAAATAATTGAAGAAGATATTGCGACAGGGAAACATGACGGACGGGTTTTGACGCGCTTCCCACCTGAACCAAATGGCTATTTGCACATTGGTCATGCAAAATCTATTTGCTTGAACTTTGGCGTAGCGCAAACTTATGGCGGCAAAACCAATCTGCGCTTCGATGATACCAACCCAACGAAGGAAAAGACCGAATATGTAGATTCCATCAAGCGCGATGTGCAATGGCTGGGCTTTGAGTGGGATGGTGAAGCAAAATATGCGTCCGATTATTTCGGACAACTCTATGAATTTGCAAAAAAGCTCATTCGCGATGGTAAGGCTTATATAGATGATTCGACTGCCGAGGAAATCGCAGAAATGAAAGGTACGCCTACGCGAGCTGGTACGCCAAGTCCGTATTATAGCCGCACGGTGGAGGAAAACTTGGATTTATTCGAGCGGATGAAGGCAGGCGAATTTCCTGATGGAGCAAAGGTGCTACGTGCGAAAATTGATATGGCTTCGCCGAATATGCACATGCGTGATCCTGTGATTTATCGCATCAAACACGCGCATCATCACCGCACTGGCGATGCGTGGTGCATTTATCCCATGTACGATTTCGCGCATGGACAATCGGATTCTATCGAAAAAATCACACATTCGATTTGTACGCTAGAGTTCGAGAATCATCGCCCTTTATACGATTGGTGTATTGAAAATTTGGAGATTTTTCCATCGAAGCAATATGAGTTTGCGCGCCTGAATGTCAATTACACTATTACAAGTAAGCGCAAGCTGCTGAAACTGGTAGAAGATGGTCATGTAACGGCTTGGGATGACCCACGTATGCCGACCATTTCGGGGATGCGCCGACGCGGATATTCGCCTGCTTCGATTCGCAATTTCTGTGATAAAATCGGGGTGGCGCGGCGCGAAAATGTGATTGATGTCTCGCTGCTAGAGTTTTGTGTGCGCGAGGATTTGAATAAAATCGCTTCGCGGGTGATGGCGGTGCTGAATCCTGTGAAAGTGGTCATCACGAACTATCCAGAAGGACAATTGGAGCAATTGGAAATTGGCAATAATCCAGAGGATGAAAACGCTGGAACGCGCCAAGTGCCATTTAGCCGCGAAATCTATATTGAGCGCGATGACTTTATGGAAAACCCACCGAAGAAGTTTTTCCGCTTGGGTATTGGGCGCAATGTGCGCTTGAAAGGTGCGTATATCCTCCATTGCGAAGGCGTGAAGAAAAACGCGGAAGGCGAAGTCGAGGAAATCTACTGCACCTACTACACCGATAGCAAGAGTGGGCAAGATACCTCTGGCGTGCGCGCGAAAGGTACGCTGCATTGGGTGTCTGTGCCACACGCGGTGGAGGCAGAGGTGCGCCTATACGATAGATTGTTCCTAGATGAATCGCCCGCAGGACATGAAGATAAGGAATACACGGATTTCATCAACCCGAACTCTTTGAAAGTGCTAGACACGGTCTATTGCGAACCACACCTAAAGGACGCGCAAGTAGGGACGTATTATCAGTTTCTACGCAAAGGCTACTTTGTGCTAGATACGGATAGTAGCGAGGAGAAGTTGGTTTTTAATCGGACGGTGACGCTGCGCGATGGTTGGGCGAAGAAGGGGAAGAAGAAATAGTTTTTGGAAGGCAGTCTTTTTTAGTGACTGCCTTCACCTATATATTGGCGGATTTAGAATTGTATAACAAAATAAACATTAAATGAAATTAGTAGATGCTGTACTTAACAAAGTAATACAATGTATTGATAGAGGAATTTATCGTCCCGTTGAAAATCATGAAATTGAATTAAAAGATAGCTCAACCAAAAATGATTGGACTAGTATTAAGGAAACTGTTTGTGCTTTTTTGAATACAGAAGGCGGAATAGTTATAGTTGGAATAAAAGAAAACCTTAAAGCCAAAAAATACAAATTGACAGGCTTTAATGACCATAATGAAAATAATCTAAAAACAATCGAAACTACTTTTACTGATGATAGAGGGAATGTGATTGATATTTCTAATGAAATTAGATATGAATTAAGGGATTTTCGAGAAAAAAGAATAGCTCTTATTTTCGTTTCAAAATTATCTGAAGATAGAAAATATGCTCTATTTAATGGTATAGGTTATACTAGAAAACTAACAGGAGACCATATACTTGAAAAGACTAAAATACTTGAACATCGAGAATACAAAACAGAGTTAGAGTTAGCAAGAGAGTTACTTCCAGTAAGTAATACAAATTTAAATAATGTTGATTTAGATAAATTAAATGAATATATAGTTCAATTAAACAAGGAAATAAAAATAGAGACCATTAAAGCAAATTTGAATGACTCACGTTCCTTATTAGAAAGAAAACAATTCATTAAAGAAGATAAAGTCACAATGCTAGGAATGCTTGTTTGCGGAAAGCATCCACATGATATTATAGGTGGCAGGTGTCAAGTTGATTGTTTTGTTAATTCTCCGTTTCAGGTGGCACAAAATAAAAAGATTATAAAAGATACTGTTCTACCCTTACTTGAAAAAAGTCTATCATTTGTATTTAATAATATCCAAATAGGTGTAAGTATAGGGATGGGGGGAAGTGCTACGTTTGAATATCCAGAACAGTTATTAAGAGAATCTGTCAATAACGCGATTGCTCACAGAGATTACAGCATAGATAAATACATAAATATAAATATTACTCCCAATAAAAATATAGAAATCAGAAATCCTGGAAACTTTAAGTCTAGTCTATTACTTGAACATGAAGATTCAGAAATTGTTATTAAGCGAATAATTCCTAATACGAAACCTAAAAATCCGAAATTAGCAGATATTCTAAAGGTTTTTAATAAGTGGGAAGGTAAAGGTATAGGAATGTCTGTATTAACAAATTCTGCTTTAGAAAATAAAATAGATTTACCATACTTCAGGTTTTATGATGACCATGACTTATCTTTAATACTCCCAAGTGGAAAAGTTTTCGATGAAAATATGGAAGTACTTTTTAGTGCTTATGATGGATATTTAAAGAATTTAAATCTTGGAGAAGAGCTATCTGTAGAACAAAAAATAGTAATTTCTTATTTATATAAATCTGAGTTAAATAATAAAAAGTATAGATATACTATTTTGTTAACCCCTGATAATGAACACTATAGTGTGCTTTTAGATTTAGCAGAAAAGAAGATTTGTAGCAAACATATTAGTAGTAATCGCTATAATCCCGTCTTCGTTCTTGATAAGGAATTATTTAGAAACTCCTACAGTAAAGAACTATTAAAGATATTTGGAGTAGAGTATTCCAGTTTGCCTGAAAATTACAAGTCAGTTCTCAACTTATTATATCAACATACTTTATTCTCTTCAAAAAAACATCTAAGTGCAAGTGAAATTGGAAATAAGTTATGGGCACAAATGGGGAATGCTAATAAAATTGAAGGATATGAGTCCTTTAAACGTTCAATACGAAATGTTGTCAATAAGTTAGAAAATCGAAAAATGATTAATCGGTATCAAGATAAGTCACTGTATAATCTGAATAGACACTACAAGATACCTAGAACACTATTTGGATAAGTAAAACCAGTACTAACTAACATATGCTGTTTTTATGTGTCGATTTTTTTAACGAAATCATCAATCCATGCACGAACAAAAACACCGCTATATCAATCCATTGACCGATAAAAACACTAAAGCGTGAGCAATAAAAAAGTAAACGATGGAATAAAAAGGGTGAT
>JAHDCQ010000505.1 GCA_020629845.1 Saprospiraceae bacterium
AGCGCGTCATTGGAGTAGTAGTCCTTATAGGCTGCGCCTTCATCATAGTTTCTGTCGTGTCCAGTGTTAAGGGAGAGGACTTTTGTATTGGGATGTCTGCTGCGCCATTCGCCCCAAGTAGTTGTTTCAACGGGCAAGGTAGAGAGTTCAATATTTTGATGGACTAATGGGCCTACAACAGGCTCCCCCATAATCGTACTCCATAAGGATTGGGTGGCACTATCGTACATGAGTTTATTGGAACGATATAGAAAACCACTTGTTCCTAAGTCGTGTTTCACGCCATCAAATTCGGTATTGTATATGATGAGCGTTCCGCAAAGGGTACAATAAACACCCGCGATGGATAGTCCCTCCATATCGTCGGTAAAAAACTCATGCCAAGCCAAAATACGCTTCGGGTAAGCATAGGCCATGCCATTAATCACCAATCCGAAAACGACATCGGAATCGGATAGATAAAGTGCTTGCTCGGCCTTTATCATGTTAGGTGCGCGGAGCGGAGGAATGCCATCTTGCTTTACGCCACCCCAAACGATTTCATCCAAACGAATGTTAGCTTGCGCTTCGCGTTCAAAAAAATATTGATGAAAGGCAGTATCAATAGCACTGTATAGATGCGCTTTGAAATTAGCGTAGTAACTGTCATAGCTTGGTTTATTTTTCCATAAGTATTGGATGCCTGCAAAATATTCTGCTTCCATTTCAGGAACACGCGCTTTCAGCAAAGCCCCTATTTCACGCTGCTGCCAAGCATTGCCCAATCTCAATACATCGAGTAGCGGAGCGATATAAGTATCCGACCAGTTGTTTTGTAAAAATTGTACTGCCGCCTCTGCTTTTTCTGGATTGCCGCCGAGCAAATGTTTGAAAACGAGTAAGGTGTCCACAGCAGACTCAGTGCTTGGACTTGGTAGATTGAAGTCCGAAAATTTCTTGTAATCTATAGGCAGCGTAGTTGCTAGACGGCGGTCTGCCCAATAGCCGTATTCCTTCACCGCAGCTTTATTGATAATATTGCCTCGTATATCAACAAGCAGATAGGGCTTTATTTTATATAAGCGCGAAGTAGCCAATGTCTCCTCCTCTCCTATGGATACCGATGCATTCGAGCCATATTTTTGCTGCTCTGCATTGGAGACATTCACCTTTTGTCCAGCAACATTCAGTTTAATGCTTTTATGCTTAATGCTAAGAAATTCCGAGAAGTGCAATTGATAGAAACCTGGCTTTGAATCTGCCTGAACTAGCTCCTGCGGTTCAGGGCTTGCTGTGTTGGTAAATTGCCCTTGACTATATCGCTCCATTGCCACTAAATAGCCTTGCTGTTCTAAAGCTGCTTTATTGGGGCTGCTAATCAGACTACTCAAAAAGTGGGCGAGGCTATTTTGGTAAATTTGCGATCTTCTTTTCTTGCGTGCTTCATTGACATCGGCTTTATCAGTGAATTGAACATTGCCTTTATAAATGGTAGAGCCATCGGATTCGATGGATAATTCTTCTAGTAAAAATTGGATGTCATAGCCCAAATAGTCGTTATAAATGTGTAGGAGGTCAATGGCATGTGCCGAAAATTTGCCATCTTGCTCATCAAATCGTAATACCTCTGGGTTCAAGATTTTACATTTTGAAGCAGCGATACCATCTCCTAAAAGGGTCTTTCTGAATTTTCGAAGGTTTTTCTTCCATTTACTACTACGCTTTGCCGTGAATTCAATTTCAGATAAATTCACGCCATTTCCCTTCATCCTTATGGGAGCATTTTCTAGCAATGCTCGATATTGTTCGGGTAAAAGAACTAAGGTTTCATAAGCGATGTGCGTAATGATGAGTTCTTGCGTTTCTTGTGGAGACACATTAAGCTCACAGATACCTTCTGCATCGCTTACTGTCCCCATACTAGAGCCATTTATAAAAATATGTGCATCTGAAATAGGGCTTTCCGTCGCTTCATCTATTAGCTGAAAACGCAACTCCAGTTGCTGACTATAGCCCAACTGAAGGCTTATCAGCACAATCAAAAAGTATAGATATTGGCATTTCATTTTTCAAAAATAGAAAATTAATACCTTCCCTAGTTGAATGCTGAGAGAGTTGTCTTAGGAATGACTAATTTGAAGGTCAGAACATAATGGACATGCTCTTATTTAGTCTACTGAGCGTATACCACTACCATCGCTAAATTAGCAAGCATCAACACGAAATCGGTAATAAAAATAAAGCACATAAGTCCTTTTACCTGCCACACGCCTTTACTTTTTCGGTTCTGTAGTGCAATCGGCACATTAGCAAGAAACTGCGACCCGTGTGCTAAAGCAAAAACAACAGCTAGAATGATTCGTTGGTTGCTTTCTGGGAAAACGCTTGGATTGATTAAAATTAGCACATTGAGCACACAGAAGGCAAAATTGAATCCGCCTAGAAACTTTCCCGTCTCGATAAGAGTATCAAAAACTGGGGTGTCGCGATGTACTTTCGGCACAATGATTTTTGCAAATATGTTGCCGCGCAAGGCAAAAAGGTGAAATCCCAGTCCAAACCAGATGGCATTTGCTAGGAGGATAAGTTCAAACATATGAGTTAGATTTTTGCAAAGATAGGAAAGGATGGTGCAAGCGAGCGAAAGACCTATCATTTAGGATTGTGTATGAAATAAGTTCGTAAATTTAGAGTAGCTAATTTTGTTCTTGTTTTTATTTTGGAAATAGGAGTTTAGGGCTTCGGAAAAAAATAACCTACGCACTTGCCTGTCTGCAAGCAGGTCTGAGTTGGTCTTTTTTCCTTCAATTTCGTTGTAAAAATCCTTACGTAGCTAGG
>JAHDCQ010000506.1 GCA_020629845.1 Saprospiraceae bacterium
ACTAGAGTATCTTCGAAATTTTCAGGATGATAGCGAGAACCGAACCAGTAACAAAGTGGACCTAAAAGCACGTATACATGTCCAGGTACGCCAATGCGGATGCCCACTTGAAAGCTTGCCAATAAAACAGAGAACAAGCCCACTCCCATAAAAATACAGAAGTAGCGCGCATAAAACAGGAGTTCTCTACGATTCGGAGCAGCAAATGACTTACGCGCCGCCCACCAATAGAGCAGCACCAGACACAAAAATACAAAGGCAAAACCACCACTATAGAGTTGAAAGAGGAGAACGACATCGTCCATACTCTGAAAACCAGCACTCGTAAAATTGACATTTATCATAAACTTCATAGGGTATACAAAGAAGAGAATAACAAACAAAAAGAGCATATTCAGCGCGATAATCATATTATCAATACGCTCTACGCGGCGGAAAAAATTGTAGTGCAATTTCCACATTAGCATAAGGGCTAGGAAGCTCAAACCAAATACCCAAAAATCACTTAATTGCTCCCGCATCACTTTGAAATCTTCAGGAATTTCTAGCGAGACTACCAAAAGCGTAGCGGCAAACGCAAAAACCGAATCGCTAAAGCCCTCTAAGCGACTCTTGGAATGGGTGAGTGGCATAAGATGTGTTTTTAGTTAAATGTAACAGGAACAGTATCCCCTTCTTCAACGCTAGTGTTCAACAATTCAAAACGATTTGCATTATCATAAACGCTGATGCTTAAGTCACCATTCCCCAAGCGTTCTACTTTGATATTAAAATCTTCGCCAAAGGCTTTGACGTGATTCAGTTCCATACTTGGCCAAGCTTTAGGGAGGCGCGGCGTAAATTCAAAGCTATGCAAGCCCGTCGGATAAATACCAAACAGTCCCTCCGTGAATACTCGACAATATAAACCACTTTCTGCCGAAAGATGCGCCATCGCACCTTCAGGATAAGCTTCTACTACATAAGGTACCCGATTACCTAAAAGTCGCTTTTCAGAAAATTCAATTAATTTTTCGATGGATACTTCCGTCGCGCCTGCAATGAGCGTACCACGCAGCGCGTAAAGCGTACCTCTATCCCAAAATATTTCCGAAATTTCCTTCTTCGGATGCTCACGCTCCACATACACGCCATTTTCTGACCACAATCTATCAAAAAGGGCTTCGACCGTTCCTTCTGCACGTCTATGAATATCCACAACTAGTGGCAAACAAATCCAATGCCGTAGTACTTCATGTCCATCATAGTAGCGATAGGTATCTAAGCCATCAATCGTTGCGCCGAAATAGGCTTCGATGGCGCGTTCTAGGAATTTGACATCTTGCTGATAGTTTTTGGTGTCTTTATCCAATTCTTCTCCTAAGCTAATGGCATGCCACAAGGCACCGTAATAGAGACTAGAAGTGGAAAGATTGGCTTTGCCCGTTTCGATGCGCCCTTCCATTTCATCCGATTCGGATTGCACCACGCCTTCTTCATTGAGTTGCCGATGGCAATATTCTAAGCACCACTCAATAAGTGGCCAAAGCTCCTCCGCTTCCTTTTTATTGCCCGATGCCAGCGCATACTGACTTACGCCATAGGCTATCATGGCAGCATCCCCTCTATCCAACTGAAAGGGCGGTACAAGTCCTTCGATTTCAAAAGCATAGCGAATGGCTTTGTAGTTCTCATTGATTTCTTCGGCAAAAGCACGAAAGGTATTCATTGCCGAGACATTGCCTAGTTTATAGCCTAAATATGGAAAAAATGGATTGATATATTCCGCTTGGTCATTTGCCCAAATACCAACATAATAACGCCCACCACCCGGCGAGTGAATAAGCCCCAGTTCAGAATCAAAAATGCTTTCTGAGGCGCGGATTTTAGAAAAGGCAAAGAGCGTATTCAGCGTCTCATTTGGCGTGACAAGTTGCAAGGAATTTTGCATCTGCGTTAGGAATTTTTCTCGGGAAGTCGTGGCTTGTTCTACGCTTGCTTTGCGCCCCAGTTCGGTTTGCCAAGTTGCACCAAAATGAATGGCAAAACGATAACTTTCCTTCGGTGCGATTTCAAAACGTTTGGGCAGCATCATTTTTGCAAACTGTACAAAATCGCCCTTTGCACCACTACTGCCGCGTTGTACTTCCCTGTTATGTGCCTTCACTTGTATGGGAGCATCCGTTACGTTTTGTAGCACCCACTCTTCAACAAAAAGGCGTTCTTGCATAGACGGGTATAAGTGCCGTGTGAGTTGCAAACCCGATACCGAAGGCTGATGTACAATGTGCAATACGCCATCTAAAACAAGACTATCCACAGGCCCTGCCACAAAGCGTTTATCATTGATATAAAAGCTAGGTTCTACCATATCGCCCACATAATTCTCTCGCAAATAGGCACGATAGATATACCAATCAGGGTCACTCTCCTTGATGTAGGGATGCAATTGTGGAAAAATAATATCGCGGCTAAGCTGCAGACTGCCCGTGCTGTCAATCGCATATTCCACGATAGCAGCCACTTTTCGACCTGCCATTTCGATATTGTCTTTTAGGGCTTCGCCTTCATTTAGTTTTCGAGCAATGCGATGAGTATCTTCAATTTGCCATTGTGCCGTCAGGCTACTTAGGCAACACACCCAAATCAGAAGTGTAGTAAGCTGTTGTTTCATATCGCTTGGTTTGTAGTGGCTAAGTTAGGGTATGTTTGGAATTTTTACGAACTGAAAATCAAGAATTTGCCCCTGATAATTATCAAGATGACAAAATAAAAGACCATATATGCTCTTAGAAAGGTGCTACTTTTAGAGTGCGTTGCGGCTCTATTAAAAT
>JAHDCQ010000507.1 GCA_020629845.1 Saprospiraceae bacterium
TCTCGCGGCTGCATTCTAGTACATAGTGGCGGCCATCGTACCAGAGTTTTTCGTGCGGGAAATCGCTTAGGCGTTCCGTGAGTTCGGCATAGCTCAAGGCGCAGCCAAATTCAAAAGTGTTGTGACTGCGTTCTTCGCCCCAAGTACTACGCTCACCTAAGTTTTCCAGTTTTCCGCCGCGCATAAAGAGCAATTGGTCCGCCACGGCTTCTATTTCGTGTAGGTGCTGCGAACTTATCACTATTGCCATCGGTTGGCGTAGGCTTTTTGCCAAATTTCGGAGGTCGTTCAGCACTACTATCTGCGTTTTAATATCTAGGTTGGCGAGGGGTTCATCTATAATCAATAGGCGCGCCTTCCACACTAGGGCTTTCGCTAGGGCAAAGCGCAACTTATAGCCCCCCGACAACTGCTGCCAGGACTTTTCGGTATGTTCGTGCAAGCCCAATCGCTCAATGATGTAGTCCACCGCCTTGCGGTTGTCCGCGCCTTTTATGCCATGTATCGCCGCCTCATAGCGGATATTATCCAAGAGCGTACCGCGCCATTTTGGGAGTTCTTGCGGCACATAGGCAATTTGCTGTTTCAACTTATTCCAGCGCAAGCGTTTGTCATCATCTTGGAAAAGCGGGTAGCGCAAATCGCCCCCATCATGCGCCAAATCCCCTGCCAGTATGCGTAGGAAAATGCTTTTGCCTGTTGCATTTTCGCCCACCAAGCCTGTTACTTCGCCTAGTCGGAAATCTACATCTTCGCATTGCAGTTCAAAATTGGTGCTACGGTAGCGTTTTTGCAGGTTTTGGGTGCGTACTACTACGCGCTCGTCGCTGTCTTGCGCTTGTATTTTTTCTGCTAGTGCCTGTTCGCGCGCTAGGATGTCCTGCACGGCATTCGCATCGTAATTTTGTGCCACTTTATCCGCTATGGTAGCTAAGTCGCCTTGAATAGCGGTCTGTTCCTCGGGTGTGGCTGCATCCAAGAGTTCCAATTTTAGTAGAATCACCTCGTCCTCCAAATTGGTATGTGCCGCATATTGTCGGGCAAAATCCATGAGCAAATCCGCCCCCGTTTCGGGCTGCTGCCCCAATAGCTCTTTGATGAGCTGCGCTCTATTTCGTAGTTGTTGGTTCATGCGGTTTGTTGGATTTGGATTTGTTCAAAAATATCTTTGAGCGACATGAGTAAGCGGTTTACTAACTGCTGTTTGTTGAGTCGAGCGTCTTCGCGTTTTACTACGCCTAGCTTTATATCTTGGCGTAAATCATAATAGTCCATACTCAGCAGCACGATTTCATCTTCAGCTTCTTCATGGAAGTCACGCACAAAATCAATCAATCGCTTGATGGCTTTTTCTAACTGTGCGGTGGCTACGCAGTCTTTTATCTCATTTCGCCGAGCTAATATGTCGTTTGGAGCGACCAATATGCTGTATTTGTTGTTTTTTCGTTACGGAATGGGCTAAAGATAGGGAAAATCTTTTTTCTTGTCTTTGCTTTTGAAATTTCGATTGCATGGACTGTAAAAATCTCTTACTTTTACAAAAAACATAAGAACAAATGCAGCATTTAGAGCGCATTACGATACATTCTGAAATTTGTCATGGCAAGCCTTGCATTCGTGGAATGCGTTGGCCAGTAGAAGTGATTCTAGACATGTTTGCTGCTGATATGAGCATTGCAGAAATATTAGAAGACTATCCAGAACTGGAACGGGAGGATATTCTTGCGAGCTTGAACTATGCAAAATTACTGTTATCGGGACAGTTTATTAAAATGGCTGCCTAATGAAATTGCCCCCAAATCATAGCCCCACAATAGCCAAGTTCTCCTATCTTTACACCCCAATTCAAATAGACAATGAGTGAACTATACGATGTAGCGATAGTGGGCGCAGGTCCTGCGGGATGTACGCTCGCTTTAGCCTTACGCGATGCTAACTTACGGGTGCTGCTCCTAGAACGCGCAACTTTTCCAAGAGATAAAGTGTGTGGCGATGCAATACCGGGGCGAGCAGTAAAGGTATTAGCACAATTGGATGAGCGATACGTCACGGATTTTGACGCGCTACAAGAAAAATGCTATACCAAACGCACCGA
This sequence comes from Saprospiraceae bacterium, assembly GCA_020629845.1. Lineage (GTDB taxonomy): Bacteria > Bacteroidota > Bacteroidia > Chitinophagales > Saprospiraceae > JAAUTG01. The sequence goes on from JAHDCQ010000507.1 coordinate 2,096, forward strand.
ATTTTGGGCAAATGATAAACGGCATGTCGAAATTCAATGGGTGAATAAAGCCTTCACCTGTGCGCGACTTGACTTTGACAATCAGCTATTTGAGTTGGTCAATCGCTATACGAAAACTGAAATTATCCAAAATTGTGCCTTGAAAAACATCGCGCAGCAGGAAGATTTTGTGGAATTGGAATGCAATAAAGGGCGACAATTTCGCGCAAAAATAGTGGTGGGTTGCGATGGCGCACATTCTATCGTGAATAAGCAATTGACGGATTATAAAGTAGACTTGCTGCACTATGGCGGCGCAGTACGTGCCTATTATAGCAATGTGCAAGGCATGGATGAGCATTGCACCGAAGTCTATATGCGAAAGGAATATTTGCCAGGCTATTTTTGGCTTTTTCCCTTACCAAATGGACGCGCCAATGCAGGTTTCGGGATGCGCTCGGACTATATTTCGGAACATCGCGTGAATTTGAAAACGGCATTTAAGGAATTTATTGAGGCTTCGCCTAAATTATCAAAACGACTAGAAGGTGCGAAATTGGAAGGGAAAATCATGGGCTTTGGACTCCCTTTTGGATCCCAAAAAGTGCAAGTTTCAGGGGAGCGTTTTTTACTTACAGGCGATGCGGCTTCCCTCATTGACCCTAGCACGGGCGATGGTATCGGTAATGCCATGTTAAGTGCGCGGGTAGCAGCGGAACAAATAGTGAAAAGCT
>JAHDCQ010000087.1:0-1816 GCA_020629845.1 Saprospiraceae bacterium
AAAATTATGTGAAATTTATTTTGTACAATCTAAATAATCGCCGTAACTTAACATTTAAATAATGTAAAGCTGTCCTTATTTATAAGGAATGAGCCTATAAATATTTTAATTCTAAGCTCATTCCTAAGACAGCCAAAAGAAAACTATGCACAAAGAGACCTTCGTTCAATACTTAAAATATGAAAAGCGCGCTTCCGAACATACTCTCTTAGCATACGAAACAGATTTAAACCAATTTTCAGATTTTTTAAAGCAAACCTATGATTTAACATCCATCAGTAAAGCCGATGCTTCGCAAATTCGTGCTTGGACGGTGCATTTATTGACGCAGGATATTTCCACGAATACAATACATCGAAAGTTAGCCACTTTGAAGTCCTACTTCAAGTTTCTTCGTTATCGGGAGCTTATAAAGCGCGATCCGATGCAGAAGGTTATTGCCCCTAAGAAAGGGAAACGGCTACCGACCTTCATACACGAAAATCATTTGCATCAACTCTTCGATGAGGTGGATTTTGGAACAGGTTTTAAAGGACAACGCAATCGCTTAGTTTTAGAAATTCTCTACTGCACAGGCATGCGGCGTTCTGAAATAATAGATTTGAAATTAGAAAATATAGATTATGCCAGTCGCGTATTCAAGGTGGCAGGAAAAGGGGGCAAGCAACGCCTAGTACCATTTACTGCTTTCTTAGAACGCAATATCGAAGCTTATTTACCGCTTCGGGCAGAAGCGTTTCCAAGCGTGACTATCAATAATCTCTTACTCACGGACAGAGGAAAGCCTTTGTATCCAAAGTTGGTGTATAATATAGTGCATCGCTACTTATCACTCGTCACTACGGTAGAGCAGCGAAGCCCACACGTGCTGCGACATTCGTTTGCTACGCATCTGTCGGACAATGGAGCGGAGCTAAATGCAGTAAAAGAGCTTTTAGGACACTCTAGCCTAGCTGCTACGCAAATTTATACACATAACACCATTGAAAAATTAAAAAAAGCCTATAAACAAGCACATCCGAAAGCAGAACGCAAGGAGTCTTATCCACCTATAGTGGCTAAAAAAGATGACGAGGATTCCCAATCATAATTTATGCAAGTAAACATAAAAGATGAACTCCATATCCATAAGGATAGAGCGACCGTATTCAAGGCACTAATAGACACAGAGAAGTATCACTTATGGCGACCTGGAGTATCGGATGTAAGCATTACGCCTGAAGATGCAATTCAAGTAGGGACGGAGATAGTGACTACTTATGAGCAGGAAGGGGAAACGATGAGTGTGCTGGAACGGGTGCGGAAATTGGACTTCCCAAATGAGCTAGTGATGCACTTTATCGCGCCTGAGATTAATGATGTGGTGAGTTATAGCTTTGAAGCCCCTTCAGAACAAGAAACGATTATTAAACTGAAGACGACAAAAAAGAATCTCGGCTTCATGTATTGGACAATACTATTATTTAACAAAAAAGTGATTCGCCAACTTACACGCGCTTCACTTGAAGAATTCAAAGCCTATGTAGAAAATAAGAGTTAGTTTTTTATTGTAAATATTTTAGCAACAGACAATCTTAAAAAACTTCGATTAAAGAAAAAGTTTACTTAACCAAAACTTAGATTTATGAAAGTTAGAACAGAAGCAATTCAATTCAGCGCAGACAGCAAATTATTGAACTTTATTGAAGAAAAATTAGGAAAACTAGACCGTTTTTTTGACCGTATTCTCCAAGCCGACGTTATACTACGCCTCGAAAACTCAGGACAAGTGAAAGACAAAGTAACCGAAATCCGACTCCAACTCCCCGGAGAAACC
>JAHDCQ010000087.1:1916-17532 GCA_020629845.1 Saprospiraceae bacterium
AGGACAAGTGAAAGACAAAGTAACCGAAATCCGACTCCAACTCCCCGGAGAAACCTTAGTGGCAAGTGCCAAAAACAAGAGTTTTGAAGCATCGGCCAGCGAAGTAGTAGATATTTTGAAGCGCCAACTGAAGCGACACAAAGAAAAAATGACAGGTCGCCGCGCTAGAAGATAAATTCTCTCATCATTAAAAATAATTACAATACCTCTAGGAGTTTTGCTTCTAGAGGTTTTTAGTTTTTGGGCTATGCGAAATTTAGGATGCTTATTACCACTCTGTCTCATGCTGCTATGCAACAGGGCTACACTACTAGCTCAAGCAAATGCACATAGTGATTGTGCTAGTGCTATTGATGTAAGTGATGAATCCATCTTTATCTATCACCAAGCGATGGAAGGCGGAGGTGATATTATTACGGAGATGAACGATGCCGAATGCTTTAGTCTCACAGGTAGTCCTGCTTTTGATATAGAAGCACACTCCACTTGGCTGACTTGGACAGCAAGTACTACGGGGCAGCAAGTATTCACTATCTGGCCCGAAGTGGAAGAACACGACATTGATTTTGTGCTGTATGAATTGCATCCCGATAATGGCTGCGAACAGAAACGTCCTGTCCGCTGTATGGCATCAGGCGATTTTGATTTTCCTAGTCCTTGTATGGGCGCAACAGGCTTAGATTTCAGGAATACAGATGTTGCAGAACGGACGAACTGTCTCGATGATGGAGATAATAATTTTCTTGCGCCCATCATTATGACCGAAGGCACAACTTATGCACTTGCCGTAAATGGCTATTATCCTGAACATGGTTTTAGTATTGCCTTTTGCGGAACAGCTAGTACACCTGGCGACGCAGAAGACTGTATGACGCTTACCGATATGAAGAACTTTGACAAGGGTATGCGTTTGCAAGTGTTCCCGAATCCAACAAACGGACAATTGGAAATAAATTTACCGTACTTAAGTTCAAATGACGATTTTTTAGAAGTATATGACCTATTAGGCAAGCAAATTTATAGCGAAAAACTTGCTCCACAGCGTAAAAATGTCCGCTTAGACTTATCGAATCACACAAATCGAATTTTTTTCCTTAAAATACGTTTGAATAATCAGATATTTGTGCAGCAAATTCAAAAAATATAGGCTCTATCTGGGAGAACATTATGTAAATGCCCTAGAATAGAGCGTTTACATAATGTTCAAACAAGTACATGAATAAACTAAAGATAGGAATTAGTATCGGAGATATTAATGGTGTGGGTTTGGAAGTTATCCTAAAAACGCTTTCCAATAAACGAGTAATGGAACTGTGTACGCCTCTGATTTATGGTTCTACTAAAATTGTTTCGTATCACAAAAATATAGTGGGAGTAGATATGCAATTCAACTCGACTAAAGGCGCGGATAAATTTGCCCATAATCGAGTGAATGTAGTGAATTGCTGGAATGATAATGTCAATATTACGCTTGGGCAAGCTACCGAAGCTGGTGGAAAATACGCCTTTCAGTCGCTAGAACATGCCGTGAAAGACCTACAAGCAGGCTTGATAGATGCCTTAGTGACTGCGCCCATCAATAAGAAGGCAATGCAATTGGCGAATTTTCCTTTTCCTGGCCACACGGAGTATTTAGCCGAACAATTCAATGCCAAAGACCACCTCATGCTCATGCTCAATGACGAACTGCGTGTGGGCGTAGTGACGGGACATATTCCAATAGCGGATGTCGCTAAAACACTCACAAAAGCACTCCTGCTAAAAAAATTAAATATCCTGAATGAAACGCTTAAAATGGATTTTGGTATTGAGCGACCAACCATAGCCGTACTAGGATTGAATCCGCATGCAAGCGATGAGGGCGTGATGGGAAATGAAGAAGAAAAAATGATTCGCCCTGCTATTATTGAAGCGAAAAAGAGTGGCATTACCGTGATGGGACCTTATGCAGCAGATGGCTTTTTTGGCGCAGGCATGTTCAAAAAATTTGATGCTATCCTAGCGATGTATCACGATCAGGGCTTGATTCCCTTCAAGACGCTTTCCTTCAATGCGGGTGTAAATTATACCGCAGGGCTTTCTGCCATCCGTACTTCACCCGATCATGGTACAGCTTACGATTTAGTAGGTAAAAACAGGGCAGATTTTAGCTCTTTTCGTACGGCTTTATTTAGTGCCATAGACATTGCTAGACATCGCGCAGCATATCAGGAAATGAATGAGAATAAACTAGTGAAGCGCGCAGATAAGTTGAAGCAAGTGGAAGAAAAGGTGGAGGATATTTTAGAGGAAAACTAGTGCTTTGTCAAGTATGTAAATTTGATAATCAGAAATAGTCCATCATTCAAAATTACAAATCATGAAAAACGGCTTATTTTCTATTCTAATACTAGCCCTTTGCTTGGCTTGTCAGCAGCAGTCGGGAAGTAGTGCAGGCGTAGCAAATGAAACGCTTGATTTAAATGGATACCTTACAGAACAACTAAAAGGCAGTAGCGCGGAATATGTGGTGAAGCGCGATGCAAATGGCACGCTTATGGAAGAAGGCTTCGTAGACGGTGCTAATAAAACAGGGATTTGGACGACTTACAATGTCGAAAAAGGTACTGTGAAATCCATTACGCCTTATTTGGACGGGCAACTCAATGGTCGCTACTTAGAATTTGATGATAATAATCGAGTAGTGGCACAGCGTGGCTACAAAAATGGACAATTGCATGGTTTTGCAGCAACTTATAGATTCAATAATATTATGGAATCTTTCCAATATGTAAATGGCATATTGAATGGAGAATACAAAAAGTATTTTGATACGGGGGGCAAATTGCAACAAGAAGCCATCTACAAAAATGGTAAGCTCGATGGTACCATGCGTTTCTACAATAAAGAGGGGCAAGTGACTTTGGAGTATGAATACAAAAATGGAGAAAAAGTGAGTGGAGGCATGTAGTGAAAACATCAGGTATTTTCTAAAAAATGCCTGATGTTTTTAACAGCTTTAATCTCCACAACAACTATTACTACAAATTTCGCAACAACAGTTACTACAGCAATCAACACAACAAAACTCAAGACAAGAATTGCGCTCTTTTTTCTTTTGCTGCTGTAGCTTCGGATTTTTTTCAGAAGAATCGAGGCTTGATAATAATAAAATATACCTCGATTTCAATTGGCTAGAAATAGTTAAAGCAGAAAGTGCTTCAATCATAGCATTCGCATACTTAGCTGTTCTATCTTTTACTTGTTTTTTGCTAATGGATGTATTAGCAATCATAGGGTTAAAATTCCTATTCAATTTATCCATCTGCCAATCCTCTACTGCATCCATACAATACGCCATTTCACCAAGCGCGTGTCCAATTTCGCCAAGCTTATCTTTATCTGTTGTGCTAATATTCAACAAGTCTGCACCATGCTCAAAAGAGAGTTTTGTTATTTGAGCCGTTGGAGCTACATATTCTGCTAAGGCTAGATTTGGAGTGCGTTCATTTATCCAGTTCTTTTTTAGCAACAGTTCAACCTTCGTCAAAGGAAAATTTAACTTTCGTAAAGTATTTTTTGCCTTTCTAAAAGCTTTTAGCAAGCCTGCTTTTGCCAAGTACCATTGCGGCTTTTGCCACCACTTCGAATCGTGTATATTATCTTGAATTTTTACAGCAGCTAGGTATACATTCAAAGCAGCAGTATATTCAAAAACTAAAGGCACTGCACTAGTCTTAGGGAGTTTCCAGCAAGATTTTTCGAAGTAAGCAGCTTCATATTGCAAATTGGGTACATATTCATTCAGTAGAGCGGAGAGAAATACAATGTCGTAGTTTAATGCCAATCTGCTGGACTGCCCCATCGTGCTGCCCATACTCTTACAAGTACCGCAGTAGTTGAATCGATTGTCATTCACCGCATATTCATTAACATTTCTACATAATGACTGGTGCATTATACCAAACATGAGTTGTTGTTTTTTATGAAATAGTAGAAATTCTATAAAGAAAAGGATTGCCTCTTGTAAGTAATCAGACAAAAATAAGCTGACAACTAATTGGATGCAGTTTTTATCTGAATTGAGGCGCAAAAAATTGAGTTATGCCTTCGCATAGTGATAGTTTTTGCAACGAAAAGTCAGGTAAAAAGAGCTTTCAAGGAGTTGTTAAGTTATTTTTGTCTGATTACTTAGTGTTATACCATTGGCATTTCAAGTAATGCTGGTGGCCAAATTAGCTTTAGCCGCCAGATTATTGTTATCTAAAAAGTTTCTGCTTCTGCTCTATAAACTCCTCATCAGTCAAGTAGCCACGTTCGCGTAGCTCACCTAGTTTTTTCAATTGCTCTAGTAAATCTTCCTTTGGTGCTTCTATGTTAGGAGCATCTTGCGTCACTTCCTCCACCGCAATCATTCTACTCTTTACAGGCAAACGGAATTTATTCGCCTCAAATGCCTCATATTCATCTTGGATACGCACATAAGCCAAAGCATCATGCGTTTTGATACGCAAGAAGTCATTAAAGCCATTAGCTACAGCCTTATCTAAATGATGAAGCGATTGAGTTGCATCTTCCAGCAACGAGTAAGCACAAGCCATATTGAAATGCGTAGCCGTGTCCTTTGGATTGATGGCTAAGGCTTTTTCAAAATCTACAATAGCTGATTTAAAATCATACTCCCTGAAGTGCGCTACGCCATTTGCTTTATGCTTATTCAACGCAGCACGACGATCGCGTTGCTTCAACTGCTGCTCTTTACGCACTTGTTTTTCGCGCTGATAGCGGTCTACCGGCTGAATAGGCTCTACAGTTTTGCGGTTTTGTGGAGTAGTTGGTGGCTGTTGCGTAGGTTCCTGCCATTGGAATAAGTCGCGGTTATATTTGAGGTTAAATTTATCTGAATCCATTGCCAATAGCACAATTGCATCAATGACAGAAATAACTGCCATCAGCGGCCACAATGCAAAACCTAGAATACAGTATAGTATTCCCATTCCTGTCTGTCCTAAATAAAAACGGTGTATGCCAAACGCTCCTAAAAAGAGTGCCAACACCGATGCCACTACTTTATCCTTTTTCGATTTCTGCACTTTTGTATACTTTATCTGTCTGCTGTCCAATACGTGTGATTTCATTATCCTAATTTAATCTTTATGTTTGGTATTAAGTATTAGGTACAAAGTATCGGGTAAAATTTGAAGCTATACTTAATACTTTGTACATGATACCTAATACAAAAATTATCAATATAGAAACAAGACTAAATTAGGCTTTAGTTGTATGTGTTGCCCCTTCCTTCGATAGACACAAGTGAAATTTAGACGAATGTGAAGGCTCTTAAGTAGTCGAGTTTAAATAATTTCCTGCTCCTATTGGATTGATTTTTTTGGCACTACGGTGAAAAGTGTGGGTACGCTCAACTTGATTCAATCAATTCAGCGTACATTTTCTGTTTTATACGTATTCCCTCCAATGGAACGCGTTCCATTGGGACAAAAAAGAATGACCCACACTTTTCACCGTAGTGCCATTTTTTTGAAGGACGAGGCAAAAATTATTAGCATCCTCATTGGCTGGTCATAATTTTTAACGCTGTCATTTAGAAAAAGCGGTCAATAGGAGCGGAAATTATTTAGACTCGACTACTTATTTTACACACGCGCTTCACTTACCCAATTCGTAAGCTGCACAAAGTCTTCTACGCTCAAGCGTTCAGGGCGTTGCTGAAAAAACGCTTCTTTCAAGCGTGGACTATCTTTTAGGAATGTTTTCATGGTGTTGCGTAACATTTTGCGTCTTTGGCTAAAAGCTTGCTTCACTACTTGCTTGAACAAGCGCGTATCGCAATTCATGCTTAAATCCTCTTTGCGCGAGAGTCGAATGACTGCCGAAGTTACCTTAGGCGGCGGTGCAAAATGCTCACGCCCAACCGTAAAGAGGTATTCGCCTTCGTAGTAGGCTTGCATCAGCACGCTTATCACACCATAATCCTTTGTGCCTGGATTCGCTACCACCCGTTCTGCCATTTCCTTCTGAAACATCCCGACGAGTTCAGGCACTTGTGTCTTATAATCTAACATTTTAAACAGGATTTGGGATGAAATGTTATACGGAAAATTACCAATAATGGCGAAAGCTTCTTCCTTAAAAAAGTCTTCGAGTTGTAATTTCAAAAAATCCGCAGGAATCAGCGTCTCTTTCAAATCAGGATAATGGCGTTGTAAATAACTCACCATATCGCGGTCGGCTTCTACCGCATAGAGTTCGTAGTCTTTTTGGAGTAAATATTTGGTCAACATGCCCTTGCCTGGCCCAACCTCTATCACTTTTTTATACTCCCCTTGCCGCGAAAGGCTATCCGCAATACGTTCTGAAATTGCTTCACTCGTCAAGAAATGCTGCCCATAGGATTTTTTTGCTTTCATGTGGGTAAAGGTAAGAAATGATTGTCAAAGTGGACATTGCGCGGTACTGATACGTTACACTTTCAAATAAGCATATCTAGTATGAGAAAATATCAATTCCTACTATTCTTCTGTATACTATTCTTCTGGCAAAATGGATTGCAAGCACAGTTTTTATTGGAGGGTAAAGTCGTAGATGAAAATGGTGAAGGTGTTATACTTGCCAGAATTGAGGCATATAAAAATGAAAATTTCCTAATAAAAGCGGACACCGACTTTGACGGTAATTTTCAACTAAACTTACCCGATTCGCTAGTTATATTAAAGTTTATATACACAGGATATAAGACAAATATTGTAGAATTAGATGGTAAAAGTCATATCATAGAGGTGGTTTTGGATGAACACGAAATCTTAGAGGAAGTGGTTATTACAAGATGTGATTTCAGTCGAATAATTATTGAACAAAGTGACACGACACGAAAAGAGGTAATCACCAAAGAAGGCATCAAAAAATTACCCACTCGAAATATTAAAGAACTTACGAAAACAGCCGCCAATTTTGCCCATGATGCAGGAGATGAAATCAGTGTGCGCTCAGGACGGAGTCCATCTCCCGCTTATTACATTAATGGCAAACTTGTCTCGGGGGCTACAGTTTTAATTCCCGCTAGTGAGATAGGAACTATTTTACCCAGAAACCACATGGCAGAAACAGAAGAATTCTCTATCCCTGCTGCATTAAAATCAGAATTGCTAGAAATATCTGTAGAAGATGGATTTGAGTTTTTAAAGCTAGAAAATACTTCAGGGGAGATTTTACGAACTTATCCGTTAGGAAAAAAGAAGAGTGTTGTTTTAGACCTTAGCGTATATCCTGCGGGTACGTATTTCTTAGTGGCGACAGGCAATCAAAAAAAGATGAAAAGAAAGCTAATTTTAGAAAAGTAGCAAAGCAGTCTTATTTTTTGTATTTTTGAAAAAGCAACTGACTAAATCAGGAATTATGGAACAAACATTGGTACAAGCCAAAACACCTATCCTTAATATCCCTGCTGCACTCATACGAGAGCGCGTCGGAGGTATCGACTTTTACTATAAAAATTATCATGCCGTATTAAATCAAGAAAAAACACTCGAAGACATCATGGGCAGTAGCGGATTACAAGCATATGTGATAGCTACTATCATTGAATTTTTGAATGATAAAATCAATCGAAAATTATACAAAGTACTCTCCAATGAAGTGGGCTTACATATTTCCAAAAATCAAAATTTAAGTGCAGATATTGCCATTTATGAAAAATCAAAGCTGAAAGACAAATTAGATAATCAGTATTTGGAAATTGCTCCAAAAGTCGTGCTAGAAGTAGATGTAAAAATAGACGATAACGATACATCCGCTCAAGAATACGTGCATCTAAAAACGTAGCATTTACTTGATTTTGGAGTCGAACAAGTTGTTTGGATATTCACTTCTAGTAAGAAAGTGATAGTGGCTACACCAGCCCAAGATTGGCTTACAAAAGACTGGAATAAAACGATAAAAGTGTTAGATATTCCCTTTTCTATCGAAAAAGTACTAGAAGAAGAAGACTTATTATAATCCTGCAAAGCTATGAGATAGCTTTGCAGGATTATCTTATCAATCTTCCACAATCACCCGCACCTGTTCCACATTCATGGCAGTGAAAATCCCAATCGGGTCGCCCTCTCCTTCTACATTAGAAAGCAAAGAACTCGGTTGCCCAAACGGATTTCCATTCGCATCTACAGAAGCATATACGCTTATCATATAGTTATAAAAATCTTCGGTGATATGATAAATCACATGCGACATCGTATCGCCCACGGCATAATCAAAGTTCGTGCCTGCCACAAGCTGTGTATTATCATTGAAACTATCATCAAATACAAAGTCAAAAACAATCGTATCCTGTTCGCCACCCGTCAGCAAGCGACGGAAGTAATTATCTTCATCAGGAATATCCTGAAAATACGCCAATACGCGTGCCAAACTATCCGTTTCCGCCCATTCCACATTCACGCTATCTACGGGAATATGCACAGGCAGTACCGTTTTTGCAGTAGCCGAACGCCCATCTTTTGCACGTACTTCTAGCTCAAATTCCCCATCGTATTCATCAGGCACAAGCGCACCAGGCAGCACATAATTTGCTAATTTGCCTGTAAATGGATTGAAAAAGAATTCATTTTCTAAAAGGTGCGTTTCTCCATCAAAAGTAATGCGTACCTCTGCCTCATCAACAAGAATATCTTCCAGAAAACTATCATCTGTTGGGAAGGGCGCGAAATACGACTCACTCTGCGACAACAAAACCGTAATAGGTTGCCCAGGAATCAAGAAGCTTTCTATTGCCAATTGGCTTTCATATTCAGGGAGGTCGATTTCCACATCTTGCGTCAAAGAACCACAAGCCGATAGAAAAATGAAAATCGCTGCTATATAACCGATATATTTTATCATGAGTATTTTTTTTGAGACCGCTTCGCTGAGAGAAGAGAAACCATCCCGATAAAAATCGGGATTGAGAGAGGAGAGACAAAATCTCTCTTCTCTCAGTCCGAAGGACGGTCTCTGCTCTCTCAGCGAAGCGGTCTTCTTTTAAAATTTAAAATTCCAAGTCACCGAAGGTATCATTGGGAAAAGCGATTGCTGCTTTGCCGTGATGCGTTCAGGAACTTCAAATAGCGTTCCGCCTGCTTCTACCGTTCTAAATTCAGGTTCTAGAAACACGAAAAAGGGATTTAGACGATTGTAGGCATTGTAGACACTTAGCGTCAAATCACTCTCGCCCCACTTTGGCTTGAAGGTACGCACCACGCCCACATCTAAGCGATGATAAGCGGGCAAACGGAAGGTATTTCTATCTCCAAATACTGGCACTATGGACTGAAAATCTGCGCCTGGAATATCCTGATAGGTAAAACGTCCGCCCGGCAACCACGCCAAATCACCTGAACCATAGACCCAAGTCGCGGTGACTTGCGTATTCTTTAGCGGGCCGGTTTCTTTTTCAAAATCATAAAAAGCAACGATAGAAATATCGTGGCGACGATCATAAGGCGGCGCGAAATAGCGACCATCCATGATGTCTTGCTTCACACCTCTAAAATTGCCTTTGCGGATGTATGCCAGCGTGTAGCCAATCCAACCTTGTAGTTTTCCTTCCTTCTTTTCGAGACTCACTTCCATACCGTAAGCATAGCCATCTCCGAAGGCAAATTCTTGTTCCAAATCATCATTGGCGAACAATTGCGCGCCATCAATAAAGTCAATTTGATTATCAAGCCATTTATAGTAGTATTCATTGTTCAAGAAAAACTGTTTCCCAATTTGGATAGAGCCACCTATCGCCACTTGGTCAGAAATTTGTGGCTTCACTGCCTCCGTAGAAGGATACCAAATATCTGTTGGTAGCGCAATACCCGAAGTAGACACCAAATGCACATACTGCATCATGCGCGCATAACTCGCCTTGAGCGAAAAGCGATCATTGACTTTGAAATTACTCGCAATGCGTGGCTCTAAGCCCGTATAGGTCTTATTTTCATTGATAAAACCTGAAAAGCGTAAACCTCCACTCAGCGTCAAGCGCGGAGTGACTTTAAACTCATCGGAGATGTATGCGCCGACTTCTGTACCGTCCAATTCTTGCCCTGCCGAGAAGGAAATTTCGCCATCATCACTACCTGCTTGCAAGCGACCAACCGTAAAGCGGTGATAAATGCCACTCACTCCAAAACGTACCGTTTGACGATCATCGAGATTGTAATAGAAATCAACTTTCCCTGCTGCATCGCGGATTTTAGAATCTACTTTGAAAGAGAAATCGGTGATTTTGTTCTCAATTTCGTATTCATAATCGGAGTACGTAAAGGTCGTATTGGCAAAGAGGCGCGGCGAAAATTGATGATTCCAACGCGCTGTACCTGTGGCATTTCCCCAATTAAAATTAAAATCAAAAAAGTCATCATCGAACTTAAAGACATCGCGCCCAAAGTAGCCACTTAGGAAAATGCGGTCTTTTTCTCCGATTTGATAATTGATTTTCGTATTGAGGTCATAAAAGAAATAATCGGGAATTTGGAAAGCATCATCGTTGCCCTGTTCAATATTGCGCTTATTGATAGCACGGGTGAAAATATCGACATACGTTCTTCGCCCAGAAACAATATAAGACGACTTGCCTTTCTGAATTGGGCCTTCTAGCGTGAGGCGCGACGAAATGAGTCCTATACCACCTGCGCCCGAAAACTTTTTGTTGTTGCCTTCCTTCAATTTCACATCAATCACCGAAGACAAACGACCGCCATATTGCGGCGGAAACCCACCTTTGAACAAGCGCAAATCCTTCACCGCATCGGCATTGAACGTACTAAAAAAGCCAAACAGGTGATTCGGATTATATACAATCGCCTCATCGAGTACGATGAGGTTTTGGTCAGCCGCACCACCGCGCACAAATAAGCCCGTTCGCCCTTCCGAACCCGATGGAATACCAGGTTTCAGTTGAATGGTTTTCAAAATATCCACCTCGCCCATCAAGGCAGGGAGTAGTTTTGCCTCGCGCGTACTCAGCACCTCCACGCTCATCTGCGTCGAGTTGAGTTGCTCTTTAAAGGAATTGGCTTTCACCACGACTTCCTCCAATTGCACCCCTTCGCCAAGTTCAATATTTAGCTTTTGGTCGCCTGACAGCGTGATACTTTGCGTAATCGGCTGAAAACCAATATAGCTAAACTGCACATCCAGCGGCTCATTGGCTGGCAAGGAGATGGAGTAAAAGCCATATTCATTGGTCGTGGTGCCTTGATTGAGACTCGGTACATTCACCGTCGCGCCAATCAGGGTTTCGCCTGTTTCTGCTTCCGAAATCGTTCCGCTCAAGGTAAATTGCTCCTGCGCGAAACTATATTGAGCAAACAACAGACTTAGTAAAATGAGTGCTAAGCTATGCCTCATAATTCAAATTTTTATTCGGATGATTCAAATTTTAAAGTGTCTGATTATCAGTTCTTTACCAATAATTGCACGAATGTACTTTAGGAACGATGAAGCAACAAAAATCTTCTACGAAAGGTTGTTTTTTGTGGGTGGAATGTCCCTTATTCGCCAATTTCCCATTGGTGGATAAGTTACTTTAGTCTTTGAAGGTGAATTTATCCGCTGACTGGAAGTTAGGGAGCAGGTAAATCGTGTACTATTTAGCGGCTAATTTCCCATTAGCCGCTAAATTCTACTGACTTCTAGCGACACGAATTTATCCGCCAATGGGAAATGGGCAGATAAATCGTCTAGATATGTTCAATTAGATCTCTTCCCAATGCTAAATTGCAAAGACTACCTTTTCGCAAACCAGCATAGTCTTTAGCAGATGACCATTCATAATCTGTAGCTTCAGGTACTAAATCTGCTTTCACGGGATTTTGGTGAATGTAGTGAAAGCATTGATAAGCATAATCATTCTTTTCATCAAAACGAAAGTCAGTATCGCCATCTTTGGAAATAGTCACAAATTCATCTAGCCAGCCGTCTTTTGCTTTGCATTTGCTTCGCCAAACACTTCCTGTCCAATCATGTTCGCTGTTAATAGCACGTGTATAGGCTTTCGTCAATTCTCCAATAGATTGACTAAGGGTAACAAAAGAATTTGGACTTGCATTTCTCGTCCAAGCTCTATCTACGGCTTTTGCATTTTTGCCGTACTTCTGTACGCGTCTTTGGTATTCAATTTTGTCTACATGTTCTCGGAGTATTTTTCTCTACGGTTAAATTTCGCACAAAGAATTGCCAATGAAAATGATTGGGCATAAGACACCATGCAATCAAATCGCCGTAAAGTGGTAGATACGCACGCATTTTCCAGATGAAAAAGCGGTAATTCTCTTCGCTAAGAAATACTTGCCGTTTGTTATTGCCTTGATTATAAATATGAAAAAGTTGGTTTTCGTAGAATTGCATGGCTGATTTTTTATCCTGTCATCTGCCAATTTCCTATTGGCTGATGATTCGTTTAGAAAGTAGAAAATTAGAGCTTTCCTTTCGTTTTTCCAAAACTATTCATCTGCTTATTTCATATAAGCTGATGAATTATCCGCTTGTCTAGCCTCCAATTTAGAAGCTGATTTCCTATCAGCGGCTAAATGCTGCATTATTTAGCGGCTAATTTCCCATTAGCTGCTAAATTCTACTGAACTTCTGACGACACGAATTTATCCGCCAATGGGAAATTGGCGGATAAATCGTTTAGAAGTTTGCTTTCTTACTTCTTATAAGTTGGTGTATTATTTAGCGGCTAATTTCCCATTAGCCGCTAAATTTTACTAAACTTCTGGCAACACGAATTTATCCGCCAATGGGAAATTGGCGGATAAATCGTTTAGAAGTTTGCTTTCTTACTTCTTATAAGTTGGTGTATTATTTAGCGGCTAATTTCCCATTAGCCGCTAAATTTTACTAAACTTCTGGCAACACGAATTTATCCGCCAATGGGAAATTGGCGGATAAATCGTTTAGAAGTTTGCTTTCTTACTTCTTATAAGTTGGTGTATTATTTAGCGGCTAATTTCCCATTAGCCGCTAAATTTTACTAAACTTCTGGCAACACGAATTTATCCGCCAATGGGAAATTGGCGGATAAATCGTTTAGTGGATTATTTCCCCTTCCTCCAAGCCATTTACCAACTCCAAGACCCCATACAACAGACGCGAATGCAGCAAATCATAGTCCACCACCGAGAGCAGACCGAGGGCTTTTTGTTGTTCTGTAGAGCGCAGTTTGGCAGAAAACAACACCGACTGATTATAGGCAGCACTATTGGGTGGCAAATGTTGGCGGATGCCCTCCAAAGCTTCCTGAATTTTATTGTCTGCGAGTAAGGCTTTGAGTTGATGCTGTAGCTCCATAAGGGGCGTGTCCGTAGGGGCAGTGGGTAGACTAGGCGCGAGGGCTTGTAGCTGTTGCAAAGCCGCTTCTAGTTCTTGGCGTTGCTGTGCGAGAGTATCTAAGTCGCCTTGCAATTGTGCGATTTCTGCTTGGATAAGCGCGTTTTCAGGATAGGTGGCGAGGTATTGCACCTGCGCTTCTTGCACCCCGATGAGTGCCGATACATTGCGTAATTGCTCCACATAATCCTGCTCTAGAATTTTTGCCTCCTGTACATTTTGCCCGATACGCTGCACCGATGCTTTGATAGCTGATGCGCCCTCTAGCAAATAGTCATAAGCTTGTGATGCGAATTGGTTGAGTTTTGCCATTGTTTAGTTGTTCAATAGTCCGTGGTAAATTTGAACTTGATATTCAAGTGTTTACATGAGTAATAAATCTAAATAGCTAATTAAATGTGGGTTTGGGGTCAGATACAGACCCTGCTTTAATTACCTTTATAGAATTTACTACTACAGCAAACTTTTAATCATTTGATTATCAATGTTTTATTTTTTCAAATACCCCTACGCATAGATTCTATCTAAAAATAGGGACTAAAATCTACCACGGGCTATTGTTGTTGTCGCAGGGGTAAATATATTTTTGTATTTTCCTGTCACGTTCGACTTTTTTAAATAGACAAGGTTTTTCTAATTGTAATTCTATTTTCAATGTAGAATCAAGTCCTTTGGTTAAATATAGTGTACGTGCTAATACTATTTGATGTTTGACAACATTTGTCGCTTCATTAAGATATGCTCCGCTAAAATTCGTCCTATTAAGATATGCTTCAGCAAAATTTATCTCGCTAAGAAAAGCTCCACGAAGATTCGCCCTATCAAGATTTGCTGCAATAAGACTTGCGCCATGAAGCTTAGCTGCTCTAATATCTGCATTTATTAAGGACGCTCTATAAAGATTTGCCTCATCAAGATTTGTGGTAGAAAGATTTGCTTCATTGAGATTTGCTCCCTCTAGGTTTGCTCCCTCTAGGTTTGCTTTAAGAAGATTCGCTTTATCAAGGTTTGCTTCATATAAGTCTACTCTTTCTAATCTTGCATTAACTAACATAGCTCCTTTAAGGTTAATTTTTCCAATCACTGCATAAGAAAAATCCCCATCTGCCACAATCGTATTCTGTGTCAAAGAATCCAAGTTATTCTCCATCAATGCAATAAATAATTGTCCCCTTTCAGGGCTTACTAATTTTTCAGAAAGTGTGTCGCCTTCCATCATTCGGTAAGGACGGAAAGCTTTGCTTAAAGCCACTATTCGACTTACTAATGGCTGACTCAATCTAAATTTCTTACTTCTTCCTTCTTGATATTGCACCTTAATTTCCTCATCCACCTTATCCAAAATATTACTCATCAAAAACACTAAAGAGCTTCTACGCTCTGCTTCAATTAGATTATTCTGCAAGCTTAAGCGTTTATTTTGAATATCAAATTTTTGGTTTTGTGCCGCCAATAAATCCGTTTGCTCAATAATTTTTTCGGTCTGCGTTTCCAAAAGGCTATTTTGCTTAAAAATCAAAACACTTCCCAATATTCCACCTAGTGCAATGAATATAGACGCAATAACTCCAAGTGTAGCATATACAGCTCTTCCCCAACTAAACATTTGAAAATAGCGTGCTAAGGTTTCTATTTCTTGTGGGTTGCTTTCAGGTAAATATTTTTGAGCAAGATTCTTGAAAGTTGTTTTGATGTTTTCATCATTTCCATTGTCTTCTTCGGGTTCGCCAACTAAAAATTTGCGAATTTGCTTTTCGTAGAATAAGGCAGCGAAAGCTGCTAAACCAATGATAATAATTAAACAAGTCAGAAAGCCAATGAGAAAGGGAGGTGCATTTTCACTTAATCCATTACGGAAGTAGTAAGCCAATATCATAATTGACATACCAAATAATGTACCCACCAAAAGATTTCTTTGACTTGGGTTCATAGCGTTGTTCGTGTTTTTGCAAAGATAGGATTTAGCCATCAATTTCCCATTGGCGGCTAAATTTTACGAAGCGCAAGGTCACGAATTTATCCGCTAATGGGAAATTAGCGGATAAATCGTAGTTCTAGCTGCTGGAAAATTAGCCACTAAATCGCTATATTTGAAGACACAAAACACAAAATCAACAGCAGATGAGACACTTCTATTTGATGCTACTGCTTTGCGCTTGCTTCGTACAGCAGAGCATCGCACAAAGCCCAGGACAAGCTTATATCATTCAGCAAGGCGATTGGTTGAGTAAGGTAGCGGAGAAAGCTTATGGTTCGCCGC
>JAHDCQ010000508.1 GCA_020629845.1 Saprospiraceae bacterium
AGTTTCCAATTATTTCGTAGTCTTTTATCTGCTTAACAATTCGTATCTTCGCCACCAATCGAATAAACCTATATACTTTATTATTGTATTATACTATTGGTAGACATTATTAGCGATAGAAATAGGAAGTCCTAATACTTATACCTAATACTTACTTTTAATATCAGGAATGACTAATATTATTTTGTTCGGCCCACCGGGTTCAGGAAAAGGAACGCAAGCAAAGTTTCTTGCGGAAAGATTTGGATTACTACACGTCTCTACAGGCGATTTATTTCGCTACGAAATGGGCAATAATACGCCCTTAGGTCAAGAAGCGAAAAGTTATATTGAAAAGGGCGAACTGGTTCCTGATTCGGTAACGATAGGTATGCTCAAAAACAAACTCGATGCTAATCCAGATGTGAAAGGGGTGATTTTTGATGGCTTTCCGCGTACCATTGCACAAGCAGCAGCCTTGGATGAACTCTTAGCAGCTAGCAGTGCAGAAGTGGATGGCATTATATCGCTAGAGGTAGAAGAAGCGGAAATTGTGCAGCGATTACTCCTTCGTGGAAAAGATTCTGGCCGTGCCGACGACCAAGACGAAAGCATTATTCGCAACAGAATTAGTGTCTATCATAAGGAAACGGCACCCGTATTCAATTTTTATGATGCCAAAGGAAAAGGCCATAAAATAGATGGTATGGGAACTATTGAAGACATCGCTGCGCGCCTCAATACTACCGTAAGTGCCTTATGAAGAGGTAATAAAAAAGCAGATTTGTTCGCAGGGATACGATTATTTTTTCGCCGTCTTTTTAGTTAAATGTAGAATAAATGTTTCCTAAGAAGGTGCAGTTTTTAAACAGAAGTTGTAGGAAATAAAAAAAAATCGTATTTTTACACCATAATAGAACTTGTAAAAGCTTCTATAACCTGGTTTCTAACTATGTGAACCTTTTAGAAGCCCTATCTTAACTGCCTGCCTAAGATGGGGCTTCCTTCTTTTTATGACTTTCCTATTTCTTCTTTTTCGCCTTCGATACACTAAATCTATCTAGCATCACGAGTGTCAATACTGCTAGGCAAAAAGTCATAGCAGGCAAAAATACGATAGTCGTAAACTGTGCTAGAAAAACTTTATTATAAGTATCGAAAATAAAAGCGCGAAAGAGCAAAGCGGTTGCTAAAAGCGAACCCGCCGCTAATACAATCAAAATGATAGACGCAATAAGAATCAAAAACCGACGTGTGGTAGGAGACATAAGCTAATTTTTCTAGCAAAAATATCTATTCACAGAGTTTTACCATTACATTTTGCATTTTTTTCCGAATTGTGCTGCTGGAGCAGGTATAATTATTAGCAATAATGGAAAAAGCAATCAAGCGTCCCGCCTTCGATTTTGCAATGCCCGAATAACTTCGCACCCGATTAATCGAGCCACTTTTCAATCGAATACGCCCATCTGCTATCGTATTTCGGAACATATAGCGCACCGTGCCTGTGCGTCCGCCAATCGGTAAGGATTCCCAAAATACATCCGATACCGCACTATTGCGCTGCACCAATCGCAGCAGTTGAGCAAATTGGTAGCTTGTCACACCATTGCGGGGCGAAAGTCCGCTACCATCTTCCATAAAAAAGCCCGACATATCCAAACCGCGTTTTTCCCAATGCTGTTCCACTACCTCTACGCCTGCTTCCATGCTGCCGTTTTTACCGTGCTTTTTACCGAGTATCCGCAAAAGGGCTTCACAGTAAATATTGACACTTTTATGGTTGGCACGTTTAATAAGCATTGCTAAATCAGGTGAACGATGCGTATGGAACGTTTTTCGCTGACTATTTTTTTGTAAAGCCAGTTGCGTACTTGCCCCTTTACTTGCCCGCATTCCTACATTTTCGAGCGCGCAATATAATTCATAAGCTGCCTGAAAAGCGGGATCGGGCATGGAACCTTTGATAGTAAATGTGCCGCTTCCCACAGGTATCGTACCGCGAATGGAACGGGTGTAGGCATAGGGGCCGCCATAGATGTAGGCATTATCGCCCGTTTTGCTACCTGCCGATTTTAATTCATTTACAAATTCCAAATTTGGAATCAAAGGGCGCGTACCAGCTACTTTGGGAGTTGCACCGAGTTTTGCCGTTTGCGCGAAGTCGAGGTAGTAGAGATTTTCATGGATATTCAGTCCCCATGCCCCCGACGCATAATAATTGCCAATATCCGCCCAATTCCAAGATTTGCCCGCGCGCACATCTTCAAAATAGGAGCCATCTCCGATAATAAAGCCATTTATCTGCCGAATGCCTTGTTGCTGGATAGCTGCCACCCATGTTTGCATCAAGCTTTTTAGGGACGTAGCCTCTTCCATTTGGTCAGAACCAAGCGTTGGGTCGCCGAAGCCTTTGATGTAAATATTTCCATCCAATATGCCATTTCGTATCGTGCCATCGTATTGCAATTGCGTCTCAAATTGAAAATCTTTGCCTAATAGTTCCAGTGCAGTAGCAGTCGTAATTACTTTCAGAGAAGAGGCAGGAATAAGGCTCTTATTCGGTGCATGGGTAGCAAGTACCCGCCCCGTTTCCACATCAATAGCCGTCATGCTGAATGCGCCATGTTTTAGTACTTCGTCTTTAGCCAGCGCGTCCATAGCGTTTTGCAAGCCATTTTGCGCTGTTAGTATAGTGGTGCAAGCACACAATAGAATGGTCAAAAATTTCATTTTCATAAGCATAACTAGGATTATTGTAAGTATCAATGAGTGAATGAAAGAATGGTGAATGAGTGAATAATTATAGAT
>JAHDCQ010000088.1 GCA_020629845.1 Saprospiraceae bacterium
TATCATAAAATTTATGCGTGAAATCGAAGTACGAAGCGTCAATGTGATTCAATACTTACAACCTTTGCGAGAAGGCGGTTCTTTGCCTGCCATTGTGGAAGCGGATGATGAGTTTCGCTACGTCTTAAAATTTAGAGGTGCAGGACAGGGTAAAAAAGCATTGATTGCAGAATTGATTGGTGGGCTGCTGGCGCAAGCAATTGGGTTAAAAGTACCCGAGTTGGTGTTTATGCACTTGGACGACTCCTTTAGCAAAACAGAACCCGATGAAGAAATTCAGGATTTATTAAAGTTCAGTGTCGGCTTGAATTTGGGTTTACATTTTCTGTCAGGCGCGATTACGTATGATCCGCTTGTTTCTGTGGCAGATGGAATGTCCGCTTCAAAAGTGGTGTTGCTCGATAGCATCATTGCAAATATTGACCGAACAGCAAACAACACCAACCTACTGAATTGGAAAAGAGAATTATGGTTGATAGATCATGGTGCGAGTTTGTATTTTCATCATAATTGGAGCAGTTGGGAGACGCATCTTACTCGTACCTTTCCGCTTGTAAAAAATCACGTCCTACTGGAAAGAGCTGATAAGCTACAAGAAGCTTCCGAGGAAATTCAAAGACTGCTGAATGAGGATATATTCAAGGAAATCGTCGCGCTCATACCCGAAGATTGGTTGGAGGAAGAAGAAAGCCCCCTAACAACGGATGCAATGAGAGCGGCTTATGTTGAATTTTTGAATACTAGATTGGCGAAAATTGATTTGCTAGTAAAAGAAGCTTCAGATGCAAGATAGAGTCACATACGAGTTTTCGATTATTCGGCTAGTACCCAAAGTGGAGCGCGAAGAGTTTATTAATATAGGCGTACTCGTTTTTTCAAAGCGAAAAAAATATCTTGGCATTAAATACCAAATTGATGAAGCCCGCATAAAATCTTTTGCCAGCGAAGTAGATATTGATACCGTTCGGTCTTACCTGGAAGCTTGGGAATGCATCTGCACAGGCGCGCCGCATGGCGGAACGATTGGCGCATTGGAACTTCCCTCTAGATTTCGTTGGTTGACGGCTTCTAAAAGCACCATCATACAATGCTCTAAGCCGCATCCTGGGCTATGCCATCAACCAGAGCAAGTTATTGAACGTATCTTCAAAAACTATGTGTTGTAGCAATCATTGAGCGGAGGTGACCGTGGCAGCGATGGGATTTTGATGATAGATTTGTATCTTCATCCAAAATTTTACGACTATGAAACGACTCACTCTTTTATTTTGCCTAATAGCAAGCAGCTTTAGCCTCTTTGCTCAAAACGACATCCTAGAACAACTAGAAGACATTGCCATCATTGACCAAAAAGTAATGATGCCCATGCGTGATGGCATTCGACTATGCACCGATATTTATCGCCCAAAAACGGATAAGCCTGTACCTATTATTTTCTCTCGAACACCTTATAATTTCAATGGTTGGGGCGATGGCAAAATGCGTACTCGCACCTACGAACGTGCTTATAAAGCCGTAAAGCGTGGCTTTGCTTATGTGGTACAAAATGAACGCGGACGCTACTTCTCGGAAGGTAAATGGGACATCCTCGGCACGCCCCTTACTGATGGCTATGATGCTTTCGATTGGATGCAAAAGCAAGCGTGGAGCAACGGTAAAATCGGAACGCTAGGCTGTTCCTCTACGGCAGAGTGGCAAATGGCAGTAGCTTCCTTGAAACACCCTGCCTTAGCCGCTATGGTTCCACAGGGTTTTGGTGCAGGTGTAGGGCGTGTGGGACGTTTCCATGAGCAAGGCAATTGGTTTAGAGGTGGTGCAGAGCAAATGCTCTTTTTTTCTTGGTTGTATAGTGTACAGAATGATGAATTTCGCCCACGAGTACCGAAGGGCGCGACACAAGAAGATTTAATTCGTATTTCGCGCTTCTTTGATTTAGCTTCTGAAATGCCAAAGGTGGATTGGTCAGAAGGCTTACAACACTTACCAATTTCGGATATTATCAAAGCACAAAATGGCTCAAAGGGTATTTATGATGAATTGATTCGTCGTAAACCCAATGATTCTGCATGGTACGAAGGCGGACTTTATCACGATAACATGCCGCTAGAAGTGCCAAGTTTTTGGTTTGTATCTTGGTACGATGTTTCGACTGGCCCAAATATTGAGCTGTTTAATCATTTACGCCAAAATGCACCGAAGGAAGTAGCCGATAATCAATACTTGGTGATTGCTCCAACACTACATTGTCGTTTTACGCGGGCTACTGAAAATACAATGGTTGGGGAGCGTAGCGTTGGTGATGCACGCCTAGACTATGATAAACTCGTGTATGGCTGGTTTGAGCATTGGATGAAGGAAGAAAACGAGGCATTTATCAGCGAATTGCCGCGTATTCAATACTATACAATGGGCAGCAATGAATGGCAATCTGCCAACACTTGGCCGCCCGAAGCTGCAAGTATGGAAACTTTTCATCTAAGTAGCAAGGGCAGCGCGAATAGCTTATATGGCGATGGCAAATTAACTAAAAAAGTGCCTTCCAAAGATACGCCTAGCGATAAATATGTCTACGACCCGATGAATCCTGTGCCATCTTATGGGGGCAATGTATGCTGTACAGGTAATGCCGTACAAGGTGGTTCATTCGACCAACAGCAGATGGAAACACGCAGCGATATTTTAGTCTATACCAGCGATGTGCTAGAAGAAGGCGTAGAGATTAGCGGCTTCATTGAATCTACGCTTTATGTATCTTCGGATGCAAAAGACACGGATTTTACCATCAAATTGATAGATGTCTATCCTGATGGACGAGCTTATAATTTGGATGAAACTATTTTCCGTGCGCGCTATCGTGAAGGTTTTGATAAGGAGGTTTTTATGGAAGAGGATGAGGTGTATAAAATAGAACTTAGCCCGATGTCTACCAGCAATTTCTTTAAGAAAGGACATCGTATCCGTATTGAGGTATCGAGTAGTAATTTTCCGCGTTTTGCCCGAAATTTGAATACGGGCGGCAATAATTTTGATGAGGCTGAAGGCGTGGTAGCACGTAACCAGATTCACCATTCGGAGAAATATCCTTCGCAGATTCGCTTGCCTATGGTACGTTAGTAGAACTTGCCTATAATAGGCCGCTTAGATATTAATGACGATATACAGTCTGTTTGTTAAACATTTACATATAAAAATTTAAAATATTAAAAATAAGACAACTAATAAGTAGTTGCCTCGTGATTTATTAATTACATTCAATCATTTTTAACTTAAATTCAACAAGAATAAAATGCGTGTACTTACTTTCAAGTTTACTCTAATTCTTACGATGCTGCTTGCTTCAGTAAGTTTGACATTGGCTCAAACTACTTTGCAAAAAGCAACAATTTATTTAAATCAAAATCCACAAAAATTTGCTATTAATACTGATGTGGATTGGCGAACTTCTGATCTTATTGAAGACAAGTCGGGAATATCTCATGTCTATTTTACACAGACATATGATGGAATTGATGTATTAAATCAACTCGTCTCTGTACACCTTAAGCATGGTGAAATATTCCACTCTACAGGGCGTTTTTTTGGTAAAATCAATAAAACACTTAGTAACAGAGAAGCGATTAATGCAACAACTGCCTTACAGTTAGCATTACAAAATCGCTCTTTAACTACTAGTCGTCCGCTAGTTCCTACCCGCACTTCTCGAGAACCTAACAAGGAAAGCACTTATGAACTAGATGACATTGCGCAAACTCCAGTAACATCCAAGCTACTATATATTGTAGATGGTGACCAAGTCCGCTTGGTGTGGAATGTTGATATTTACGAAAAAGGCGGACAACATGCTTGGAGTGTTCGAGTAGATGCAGGCACATCAGAGGTTATAAATGTGCTAGATCAAGTGATTCATTGTGATTTTGGTGCGCCCAATCCTGATGAGTACAATTGCCGCCTAGAAGAACTTCAATTGATGACTTGCGAAGAAACAGAAGAGGCACTTGATAATGGTTTTATGGACTATAGCGTATATGGTAGATCATGTACAACTCATACACATAATCATAGTCATGCAGGACATGCACATACACATCATGCAGGTGAAACGGTTTTAGCTAATACCTATTATGCTATGCCGCTTGGTGTAGAAAGTCCAAACCATGGCGCTTTCGTTACGCTTGCAGATCCTGCAAATGACGACCCTACCGATACGCCTTCTCCATTTGGGTGGCATGATACCAATGGTGCAGCGGGTGCTGAATATACCATCACAAGAGGAAACAATGTGTTCGCTTACGAAGATACAGGTAATAATGATGGGCCAGGTTTCAGTCCAGATGGTGGTGCTTCACTTGATTTTAATTTTGTTCCTGATTTTGGAGCAAATCCTATCTCTGACCCAACACAAAGTGCAGCGATTGTCAATTTATTTGTTTGGAGCAATTTCATGCATGATGTTTTTTACAACTATGGTTTTGATGAAGCTTCTGGAAATTTCCAAGAAAATAACTACGGAAATGGTGGCACAGGTGGCGATTCCGTAAATGCAGAGGCACAAGACGGTAGTGGTTCAAATAATGCGAACTTTCTTCCCTTAGTAGAAGGGAGTAACCCACGCATGCAAATGTATCTTTGGACAGCACCCAATCCTGATAAAGATGGTGATTTTGATAATGGAATCATCGCGCATGAGTATGGACATGGTATTTCTACTCGTTTGACGGGTGGCCCTTCTACAAACTGCCTAAACAATGGAGAACAGATGGGTGAAGGCTGGAGTGACTGGTGGGGACTGGTACTTAGCGTTCGCCCTGGCGATAATGCCAATACAGTTAGAGGAATAGGTACTTATGCTTTAGATCAACCCATTACTGGTGATGGTATTCGCGCGTATCCTTACTCTCGTGATATGAATGTAAATCCTCAAACCTATGCTGATGTAGGAGGTGCAGCAGTACCACATGGAGTGGGTTCTATTTGGTGTACGATAATTTGGGATTTATACTGGGATTTAGTGAATGTTTATGGCTATGATACCGATTTATATAATGGTACAGGTGGCAATAACATCGCTATGAATTTAGTGACACAGGCTTGTAAATATCAGGGCTGTAGTCCTACTTTTGTTAGTGGTCGAGATGGTATTTTAGCTGCCGATCAAGCATTATACGGCGGTGCCTATGAATGTTTTATTTGGAGTGCTTTTGCACGTAGAGGCGTAGGCTTTAGTGCTAATGCAGGTGGCACAGGTGCAGGTGGTGAAACAGAAGCATTTGATTTACCGCCTGGTATAGGTGATACACCTTATAGTTTCGTAAAGACTGCTGACAAGTCTATTGTATCTTGTAGTGAAGTGGTGACATTTACCTTAACAGCGAATACTGGTGCAACCACTCCTTGTGTGCCTGCTAATCCTATTAATGTAGATATTACAGATATTTTGCCTGCTGGCATGATTTATGTACCCAATTCTGCATCGAATGGCGGTACAGAAAGCGGTGGTGTGATTAGCTGGCCGACTGTTGCTTCCTTATCTGCGAATGAAGCATACACCTATCAAGCAATTGTGGATTGCTCCATGCTAACGCCTAATGGGGGAGTTATTATCAACGATGATGTAGAATCAGGTATAGATCCTGCCCTTACTATTTCAAATGCTTCTAATACGAGTAATTGGGTGATTTCAACAACGACTTCCAATAGTGGTAATAGTTCTTGGTTTGCGGAAGAATCCTTTATTACAGGAGGCTTTGAAAATCAATACCTTACCATTGAACCATTTACTGTAAAGGGACCAACGGAGCTAAGTTTCTGGCATAATTATGATACAGAAGCTCGCTATGATGGTGGATTTCTAGAAATTTCTACAGATGGTGGTGCAACTTGGAGTCGCCTAAATAGTGAAATCACTATGAATGGGTACACCAGTTATGTTGATGGTGCTTCTTCGCAGCTTTCTTGGGGTGGCTCAAGCAACGGTTGGATTCAGACAAAGGTTGATCTTTCTTCTTATGAAAACTGTCAGCCTGTAAGTATTCGTTTTAATTTCTTCTATGATTACTCTGTAACAGGAGACGGTTGGTATGTTGATGATATCATGCTTTCTACCGATGAGAATACCGCTTTACTAAACAAAGCTGTCCTTACCGAAAATATTGGCTCAATTGAAGATACCGAGTGTGTCTTTGTTCAATCAATTTATCTATCGCCGAAGGTCTTTTTACAGGGGCCACTTACTGGTTCCTTGATGGATGTTGCTATAAATGCAGAAGGAATGCTACCTAATAATGAGCCGTATACTGCTTTAGGCTTCACGCATGTAAATGGTGGCGGAGAAATCTTATTTGCTAATGTAGGAACGATAACAGGCAATGATAGAGCTATAGATTGGGTATTTTTAGAACTCCGCGATGCTGCAACAGGTACGAATGTGATTGCCACCCGTTCTGCCTTACTTCAAGCTGATGGTGATGTAGTGGATGTGGACGGTACTTCGCCCGTTGCATTTTCGGTGCCAGCAGGCATGTATCATGTGGCGATTCGCCATAGAAACCACCTCGGCGTGATGACAAATTCGCCAGTAGCGATTAATTAGAATATATAATACAGCATTGAGGTACTAGTCTTTGTTAGTACCTCAATTGCTTTTTTAGGCTTGACTTTTGATTAGCTTTCCACTAGCCACTAACATTCCTTCTGCGTCTTTAATTTGATAAAAGTAGAAACCATTCACCAAATCTTTAGTAGAAAGTTGATGTGTTTTTTCCTGCGTATTTTCTTGCATTAATAGCCTGCCTCGCGCATCGAATATTTGGATTTGATTTGGGCTTGCTTGCTCGAATTGAAAGGTAAGGCTTTCTTGGAAGGGATTGGGGTAAATGTTTATTGCTTCATTTGTTACTACTTGTTTTGTGGAAGTAGTAATTTGGTTTTCCAGCCAAACTAATTTAGTGCCTCGTGATGGTGTAAAATGATTATAGAAATAAAAAATATCTAAATCCGAGTCTCCGTCAATATCACTAGGATAGAAGTATGCAAATTCTTTAAGTTCATAATTTTCTATAGAACGATCTGTGAAGTCAATAGTATGTGGTGCTGAAAATTCACCGTTTCCATTGTTTGCGTACCAGCCAATTTCATTATCTATATAGCCTGTGTATGGGGTATCTAATGGATTAGTACCATTCTTAGTAGCATATATAATATCCATATTACCATCTTTATTTACATCTTGACTATATAACTGATAATAAGGTCCATAAGCACCAACAACTGCGCCTACTCCAATAGGTGCTGAAAATTCATAATTGCCCTTGTTTTGATACCAAACGATATAATCTGAGTAGTCTATGTTCACAACAGCAACGATGTCTTGTAAACCATCATTGTTGAAATCTGCTGCATGAACTGTTGGTATTGAACTAGCAGAGTCAATTTGTATTATTTGAGGTGTACTATTCTCAGTATTGATATAGAGCTGAATTTTTTCTCTGTCAGTTATCAAGAAATCTGTTAGGTCGTTATTATCCATATCAATAAACTGTCCATCAAAAACATATTGGTCGTCTTCATTTATTCTTTCAAAATTGCCATTTCCATCATTTTCTAACCAAATAATTCTCTGTGTATAGGAGAAAAGTATATCGTCAAAGCCGTCATTATTCATATCATGCACATTCATATAGGTAAAATATAGTTGATCACTAAATTCGGACATTACTAGTTGCGCTTCATTAAAATTGCCATTGCCATCACTTGCGTACCACTGAATATTGATTTTATCGCCATCGAAAAATGACAATACAAGGTCTATATTGCCATCTTGATTGAAATCTCCTGTTCTGATAGCGTTATTTTTGTATAGATAGTAACGACCATCTTGAAATCCTAAATTGGTATCAATAATGTATTTCGTAGGAAAATTACCGTTACCGTCATTTTCATACCAACTAATATCATCTGATTCGATACAGGAAAAGAAAATGTCCATATCGTTATCACCATCTATATCGGTGACATGTATATTCATAGAAGCTTGATTACATGCACTAATAGAATGTCGCTCCCAGATTTGTCCAAATACCAAAACAGGCAAACACCCCAATACGAAAAGCAATAGATTTTTCATCGTCATAAATTTAGGTTTAAAAAGAAAACGCGCAGCTTCAAAGATAGGAAAACCGCGCGTTCAAGCGTATAAAATTTATCCGCTAATGGGAAATTAGCGGATAAATTTTAAACATTCAACCAATAGGTCAGCTTTGCCACAATCGCCCGATTCTTAGTGGTGAAATCCGTGGAATAATAATTATCCGTATACACCAAGAAGAAGTCCGAGACGGGCGCGAAACGCCATTGTAAGCGCGCATTTACATTGAAGTTATCTATTTGATTATTGTATTGGAAGAAGGTAGTTAAGAATAGACTTTTGCTAAAGGTCAAATCAATACGCGGCCCGACTAGTAGAATAGCTGCGGAATCATAGCCTTCTGGTAGTTCAATATAGTTGAAATTATAATCCAATTCAATGCGAGCGCGAGGTTGCAGATTCAGCCCGAAACCACCTGCTAAACCGTAGCGCTGACCATTGAAAAATTGCCCAATATTCGGACGGATGTTCCAAGAAAATTGTTTGCGACGGTCGCTAGAGTAAAAGCCTCTAAAACTCGTATAGCGATAGATGCCAGGCTGCAATAGTTTTACATTTTTTTCGGTGGTATCTACCCGCGTTGGATTAAATTCATCAAATAATTCGGTGTATTGATGGGTAAAACCAGCACCAGCGCGTCCAAAATTGCTTAATGAAAAATCCCAGCCTAGTTCTATATTATGATCGGTTTTGCCATCTTCGGGCGTGAAGAAGAAGTCCGTCTCTAGGCTTGGGCCATGCTGTACTAAAACGCGGGTATCTTCAGGATAGTAATTCAAGCGAGCCTCTGTGCTAATCTGTTGGATGCCTGTACGCGGCACAAAGCCTACCTCTGCATTGTAGTTTTCCCCAACATTTTGATAGCCCGCTTCAAATTCATAATCTCGTTTGGTGTGGTTAAGATTGGCGGCATACACATATTGCTTATCTAACTTTTCAGGCGTGATGGCTTGATGATAAAACGCGCGGCCTGTCCAAGAATTATCGGAAGAAGCAAGGTTGTAGTCTAAGCCCACTACGCGATTGAATGGACTGAATTCGCTGTCTTCTGCTACATCTTCAAAGGTTTGTTTATTGACCAGTATAGCACCAATATTAGAGCGCGTAAAGAGCCTTCTTCGCACTGCCGCTACAGTATAGTTGTAGCTAGGCAAGCCATTGAGTTTGTCATCGGCGGCTTGCATATTAAGGAAACCCACTCGCCAGTCGTTATTCAAGTTTCCACTTAGGCGTGCGCCTGCATAGATAGGGTTTTGAATATTTTGTTCCGATAAGGTATCATAACTAATACCTATACGACGTGAAAAGAAAGGATTGGCACGTGGCGCACCAAAGCCACTAAAAATATCTGAATTTTCCTGAAAGAATTGCCGTCGTTCGGGGAGGAAAATCTCGAAACGCGTCAGATTGGTTACTTGCCTATCCACTTCCACTTGCGAAAAGTCAGGGTTCACTGTCAAATCCAAATTTAAGCCCGAAGTTACCGCTACTTTGGCATCACCTCCTACATTCCAAGCAAATTGTGCATCTTCGTTTGTTTCAAAATCTTTAGCTACATCGGCAATAGCATAAGGAATCAGTGAGATATTAGAGCCAGGTTTTGGCGGTGCTTCTTCCCATTGCATTTCACCCATAAAGGCAAGATTCATCACGATTTGATTGCGCGGAATAGGCATCCAAGAGCTAATTTCATTCGACTGTGTATCAAAGCGATAGCTGTTGAATCGCCAGGTTGTCACGCCCTCATTGTAGCGTAAGGTTTTGAATGGTATGGCAAACTCTGCTGTCCAATAGCCATCATGAATTTTGGCTTCACCGCGCCATTTATTATCCCAAGAACCCGACCAGTCTCTTCTATTTCTACCACCACCTGAAATGATAGCCTCGCGTCGTACGCCAAGAGGGTTAATTCCGAAGACAAAGGCGTTGGTTCTAGTGTTAAAAGGGTCGAATAACAAGGTAATATTGTCGCTGCCACCCGCTCGAAAGTCACGGCGTAGAGTAGGAACTACATACTTATCGCCAGCCGCGTAGCACTTTACTGCCGCGTAGAGATTTTTATCGTCAAAAGCCATGAAGATTTCCGTATCTTGTTGTATTTGGGCCGTATCCGTAGGAAAGTATTGATGAAAACTTTGTGTGGCTTGAATGTCTTGCCATACGGCTTCATCCAATGCACCATCTATTTTGATTGGGGTATTTATTTTTTTGACAGTTATAGGAGCTTGCCCTACTTGTGCAAATATGAATTGTACCAAGAAAAGCAATGCTAGTGAAGTGTGTAATTTTTTCATTTTTACTAGGTGTGAGATAAGTAAGTGTTATTTATCGGCAAAGGAATTGCGAAGTGTTTGAAGATTGGTGATTCCAATTGCCTATTGACGTTTCATTAACAAAAATAGCAATTGCAAAAGTAGTGCAATTCTTCGTGTTTTAATGTCTTTCTGAAAACAAGTACAAAACAAGGAAACTACGCTTATGTTTAACACAGGCACTCTTCTTGCACATAGCGCATGACATCGGGGAAAAAAACTTGAAATTCTTGATTCAGCAAGACCTCATCCCGAAGTAGACTCTCTATTACACCATCAAAATATTCAGGTCTGCTTACACGCTGTTGTACTCGTCGGAAAGTATCTTCTAAACCAATAGTAGTAGTATAACTACGTAGCCATTGGTGCGCTACCATATTTTGGGTGCGAGCTTGGAGTTTTTCGGGCATAGAATGGAGATTGCTGGATAGACTTTTATAGGTACTTTGCATGAAGTCTTCGAGCGGAAGTGGACTATATCTCTCCCAATTTTTCACTAAAAAATAATCATAGAAAATATCAATTATCACAGGAGCGTATTTGTGGTGCTTTGCATGGAGTCGTTTTGTACCTTGTCGTGTTATAGGATGTTGGTCGGTGTAGCTGTCTATTTTTCGGTGGAGTTGTATACCTTTTTGGATGGCTTCGGGGAGTGCGGCTACTTCGTTATTGCGTAGAAAATCGGCCATATAGTTGCCTAATAGGAGTTGCTCATTATCACAAGAAAGAAAAAGGTGTGCTAAGAAATTCATTTGTTCATTTGATGAGTTGACAAGTGATAGAGCTGAAAAGTTGAATATTTTGGCACAAAAAAATCCCCTCCGAAAAAAATCGAAGGGGATTCAATACAACATAATCTTACATATACACAGCCTTTGGTATTTGCAGAATTAGAGATTTTATCTTTCTGTAACTACTACATCAATTCTACGGTTAGCTGCGCGTCCTTCTGCTGTAGCGTTATCACCTACAGGGTTTGCGTCGCCATAACCAGTCGCTGTAATACGGTCTCCTGCAATGCTTTTACCTACCAAGTATGCCTTCACGATGTCAGCACGATCTTGAGAAAGTGTTTTATTAGCATCAGCATTACCCGTATTGTCGGTGTAGCCTTCTACATTAATTTTTACTTTTGGATAAGCTTCCAGCATGGTTGCTAAATTATCCAATTGCTCCTTAGAATCGCCTGCCAATTTAGCAGAACCTGTATCGAATGTTACTTTATCGAATGCAAAGCGACCGTCGCCATCACCACCTGATAAGTATTTAGACATTCTATCACCGAAAGAACCTACTTCAAATGTCAATGCACCCAACTTCTCGCGAGCTGCTTTTGCTGCACCACCGATAGCATCGCCTGTTGCATCTACTACATTCTTTGTAGCATCTACCGTACCTTCCACAGCATTTTCTGTAGTTTCTACTACTTTGTCTGCCATATTTCCTACTTCACCACCACAATTACGTAGTAAGTAAGCTCCCAATAGACCTAACAATAATAAACCTAACCATGGCAAAATACGACCAAAGCCACTCTTTGCTGTTTCAGTAGTCTGAGTAGCAGCAGTACGTGCCGTGTTTGCTGTTTCGCGTGCAGTATTCGTAGCTCTACTTGCTGTGTTGCGTACACCGTCGCCCAAGTCAGCTAGACCCAATGAGCTAGAAAGTGAAGCCAAGCCTGTAGGCATCAATTTGCTAATGAAGCTACTTTGACCCTTCAATAAGTCCACTAAGCCCGTAACACCTAATTTGTTACCAACTACTTGCTTGCCGATAGTACTCATCAAAAGAGGAGCAACCATTGACATCAGCGACTTTGAAGAACTTTTGCTTACGCCTGAAAAACTAGCGATAGTATCAATAACACCACCCATTTTGTTGCCCATAAGCATATCTAGGATGCCGCCACCGCTATTCAATAAGTTCGTTGTTTTCTGCCCACCGCTGAATAAGCCAGAAACATTATTTAGCATGCTTCCGTCGAAGCCGCCATCTTTTATTGCATTAAATAGTGCATTTGCACCAGAGTTGTTGCCTACTTTTTTGGTCATAGTACCCAACAATGCTGGAAGGATACCATTGATAGCTGATTCTGTCTTAGATTCCGTTTCACCTAAGTAAGAACTAGCCTGTTTTACTAATGAATCTCCTAATTGATTCTTAAGAATTTCGATTAAATTAACTGCCATGATTGAATTAAATTAGTTTGTTTTGATGTATTTGTAAACTGATTTAAATGTCAGCGAATTTTCGCGTGACACCAGTTTAGACGTTAAATTCGCCGATAGGTACAATAAAATCAGAGACTTATAATTTTTTTCACCTTTAATTAATATTGTTTTGTGACAGTCCAAAGTCAGCTTATCGAATCCAGCTATTATTTCATCGGACAAGAAAGTATATTCATCCATAAAATTGCTACTCCAAGCTCTTATTGAATATGTTTGTAGGACTAGATAAACAACCTTTTTTTTAACCCTTTGTTAAGAATTCGCATCTAATTATAGATGTGTGACAAATAGATTAAATGAATATCCTGTACCTTTCATTCAAAAATCACTCGCTTGTATGAAAAAAATACTTTTTACACTTTTAGCAATTGCTTTTTGCTGTACTGCAAATGCCCAATTCATGGGGGGATTTGGACAGCAAGGACCTTCTATTAAGGGAAAAATAAGTGGACAACTCGTAGATTCACTTACGCAAAAGCCCGTCGAATTCGCAACTATCGTATTGATTAACGCTAGAACGAAGAAAGAAGTAGATGGCGTTATTTCGGATGAAAAAGGCGAATTTAAGCTCACAGAAGTAAAACTCGGCACATATGAAATAGTTGCATCCTTTTTAGGCTATGAAAATAAAACCATAGCCGAAGTAAAGCTCGACAAAAAGAAACCAGATGCCAACCTGGATAAAGTATTCATGGTTTCCGAAAGCCTCAAGCTCGATGAGGTAGTAGTAACCGAAGAAGCTTCGCTTATCGAAAATAAGATTGATAAAATCGTTTATAATGCTGAAAAAGATGTTGCTAATCGGGGCGGAGACGCTACGGATGTGCTGCGTCGTGTACCGCTACTGACGGTGGACTTAGAAGGGAATGTTTCCTTACGTGGTTCGCAGAATCTTCGTATTCTTATCAATGGTCGCCCTTCGGGGATGTTTGCTAATAATGTAGCCGATGCCCTAAAAACGATTCCTGCTGACCAAATCAAAAGCGTAGAAGTTATTACTTCGCCTTCTGCGAAATATGACGGCGAAGGTACAGCAGGCATTATTAATATTATCACCAAGAAAAAAAGTGTAGAAGGCTTCACGGGTTCGGTGAATGCTTCGATAGGAAATGTGCAAAATAATACCGTCCTGAACCTAAGCGCAGCAAAAGGTCGCTTTGGTATCAATGGTAATGGTTCAATGTACTATTCATGGCCACGCGATAGCAGGAGTACATACTTCCGTGAAGATTTTTTCACAGGCGAACGCAACACCACCGAGCAAATTGGTGCTGGTACAAGCCAATACTTAGGTTTTAATGGTTCCGTAAACGCTTTTTACGACATCAATGCCTATCATAGTTTAACCTCCACCTTTCGCTTGAATGGGCGACGCTTATCGGGCGATGGTTTGCAAAATGTGATTGATAATGGCTTTGATGAATTACGCCGCCTGAGCTCTACTACTAATTACGATAATTCGGGCTTGTATAGCGGCTATGATTGGAGTACAGACTATCGCATTGAATTTGAGGAAAATAAGGAACAAGAGTTGGTATTTGCCTTCCAGATTTCAGGTAATATTGACGATAGAGAAAATAATGTCGCGCAAGATGCGGGTGATGCAATAGACTTTGCTGCCCTCAATGACGGGCGCAATCGCGAGACTACTTTTCAAGTGGATTATGTGCAGCCCTTCAATCCCAATTTGAAGCTAGAAATAGGCGCGAAAAGCGTACTGCGTCGCATAGAAAGTGATTATAGCCGCTTCGATAATGTGACACAAAGCATTGATAACGACCCTTACCGCACCAATTTATTTAATTACGACCAAGATGTATATGCGGGCTATGCTTCTTTCAACATTAAGTTTGGAAAAAAATACGGCTTAGTGGCGGGTGCGCGCTATGAACATACCGATTTTGGTGGTGATTATGGCACAAGAGTACTAGATGTGAATGAAAGTGCCAAGCGTCTCGCGCCTTTCAATGAAAGTTATAGTAATATTTTGCCAAGTATTACCCTCTCGCGCTCCTATAATTTTAAGACGATTAAGGCGAGTTATACCCGCCGTATTCAGCGTCCGAGTTTGTTCTATATCAATCCATTTTCGGATGCGAATGATACCCGTAATGTAAGTTTTGGAAATCCCTTGCTGAACCCTGAATTGGTATCGCAATATGAAGTGAGTTATGGTGCATTCATAAAAGGCGTAGTCGTAAATATAGGGCTATTTCAACGCCAAACGACAGACATCATCGAACGCTTCGTAATAGGTGTGACGGATAATGTAAGCGAAAGTTCGTATCGGAATATTGGCGAAAATAATTCAGTCGGAGTCAATCTTTTCAGCTCGGCTACCATCAAAAAAGTATTCACCATTCGTGCAGGCGGCAATGTCTATACCTACAATCCACAAGGCACGATTAATGGCATCAATTTAGATGATGTCAGAGGCATACAGTTGGATGGTTTCTTAAGCAGTAGCTTTGCCTTCAAAAATGGATTTAAACTGGAAGCTTTTGGTTTTTATAAAGCTCCACAACTCACCACACAGGGCGAAATTCCTTCTTTCTCTATCTTTAGCGTAGGCGCGCAAAAAGAAATTTTAAAGAAAAAAGGTACTATAGGCGTACGTGTAGTAGAGCCGTTTAGCAAATGGAAAGGTTTTGGCACATCGCAATCTAATCCACAATTTACACTAGATGCGAATTACGAAGTCCTCTTCCGTTCCTTTGGCTTGAATTTTAGCTATCGTTTCGGGCAACTCGACTTTAAGCAACGCGAACGCAAGTCTAAAATCCGTAATTCCGACCTCAAACAAGGCGAAGGCGGTGGACAAGGAGGCGGTCAAGGCGGTGGTTTTAATAATTAGACTGCGCTGTATTAAGTATTAGGTACAAGGTATTAGGTGGTATTTCGCTTAATACTTTGTACCTAATACCTTTGAATCTTTGATTCAATTTGCGAAGTATACCCCAAACGCCTATCTTCCCTCCAAAATTCAACTTATGAAGTGCAGTATCCTACTATTTTGCCTATTCATGGCAAGCATCAGTTATGCTCAACAGACCAAAACACCTGCCGAACAACTTCACGAATTATTTACCGAAGAATGGGAATTTCGCTCCAATGCTGCAACAAGTTGGGGCGCGAAAATGGCGGCAGATAAAATCCCTGATGTCACGCCCAAAGCGCAAAAGGAACGCGCAGCCTATTGGTCGGAAGTACTAGAACGCCTCGCTGCTATTGACTATGAAGCACTCAACAAGGAGGATAAAATGAACTATCGCATTTTTAAAGTGCAGATAGAAGATAAAGTAGCGCGGATTGGTTTTGAAGATTACCTCATGCCACTCAATGCGGAAGGTGGCTTTTACACAGGCTTCAATTACTCCGTTGGCGGTGCGACTTTTGAGGAGGAGAAAGACTATAAACTTTACATTAGCAATCTTAAAAAAGTATCAAAATACATCCATGATAATATAGATTTATTGCGATTGGGTATCAAAAAAGGCATGGTACGTCCACAGGTGATTTTGACAAATTATCGCGTACTAATGCAATCCATGCTGACAGAAAAAGTCGAGGAAAATCTCTTTTATCGTCCCTTCAAAAATATGTCAGAGCGCGTAGATGCAAAGGCGCAGCAACAATTGCAGTTGGAGGGCAAAGCCATTATAGCAGGCGAAATATTAGCCGCCATCCAAGCCTTCGATACCTTCATGGAGAAAGAGTATATCCCGAATGCTTCGCAGACACTTGGCGCGGCAGACTTGCCGAATGGCAAAGCCTACTACGAGCAACGCGTTCAGTTTTTCACCACTTTGCCCATGAGTTCGGATGAGATTTTTGCATTAGGGGAAAAAGAAGTAGCGCGTATTCGGGCAGATATGGAAGGCATTATAGAGGAGTTGGAATTTGAAGGTAGCTTCGCTGATTTTCTAGCGTTCCTACGCACCGACCCGCAATTTTATGCGAAAACACCTCGCGAATTGCTCATGTTTGCCTCCTATCTATCCAAGAAAATGGATGGTAAACTGCCTGCTTACTTCAATACCTTACCAAGCTTGCCCTATGGCGTACAGCCTGTACCAGCAGCTATTGCACCCAACTATACTTCGGGGCGTTATTCGGGTGGTTCTTGGAAAAAACACAAGGCGGGCAACTATTGGGTGAATACTTATAAGTTGGAAAGTCGCCCTTTATACGCATTGCCTGCGCTTACCCTACACGAGGCAGTGCCAGGACATCATCTACAAATTTCACTAGCGCAAGAACTGGAAGATTTACCCGATTTTCGCCGCTATACCTATCTGAGTTGCTATGGCGAAGGTTGGGGACTTTACTCCGAATATTTAGGCATCGAAGCCGATATGTATGAAACACCTTACGAGCATTTCGGACGCATGACCTATGAAATGTGGCGCGCTTGTCGCTTAGTAGTAGATGTAGGGCTACACGCTAAAGGCTGGACACGCCAAGAAGCCATTGATTTTATGGCAAGCAATACCGCGCTCTCCATACACGAAGTCACTACGGAAATTGATCGCTATATCGGTTGGCCTGCGCAAGCCTTGAGCTACAAAATCGGCGAGCTTAAAATCCGCGAACTCCGCCAACGTGCTGAAGAGGCACTAGGCGACGCTTTTGATATTCGCGCGTTCCATGATGTCATTTTGAAAGATGGCGCAGTACCGCTATTTATTTTAGAGGAATTGGTGGAGGATTATATTGCAGAAAGACAGTAGTTAATGCACTAGAAGAATTGGATACGCTAAACTAGCAAAGCCGTTGGCTTTTCTGTATTTTTGC
>JAHDCQ010000509.1 GCA_020629845.1 Saprospiraceae bacterium
TTTGCTGTGCAATGCCACGAATATCCGCCGCCGCGATACCCGTCACAGGCGCGACACGTTCGGGGGAATAGGGCTGCACGGCTGCTTGTAGCGCGTCCAAACCTTTGATGTGCTGGGCAAGGTGACGCAAACGCACCGCATCTTGCTCAAAAACCGTGTGGACGATAGCCGCTAAGAACAGCGCGTCCGTTTCGGGCTTGATGAAGTAGTGTTGGTCGGCACGCTCGGCGGTTTCGGTGCGGCGTGGATCAATGATGATGAATTTGCCACCACGCGCCTGCAAAGCTTTCAAGCGTTTCGGGAAATTCGGAACGGTCATCATACTCCCATTCGAGACCATTGGGTTGCAACCAATCATCATCATAAAGTCGGTGCGGTCAATATCGGGAATAGGACTTAGCAAACCATGTCCGTACATAAAATTGGACGCGACATGATGCGGCAATTGATCGACGGAAGAGGCACTGTAACGGTTTTTACTACCAATGGCACGCAACAAAAAGGGCATAAAAATGGAATTACCAAAATTATGCGCGTTCGGATTACCCAAGAAAGTAGCGAGGGCATCTTTGCCGTATTTGGCTTGTATTTCTTTGAAGCGCGTCGCTACGGTATCAATGGCTTCCTCCCAAGAAATGGCTTCCCATTCGCCAGCTTCGGTTTTGCGAAGCGGTTTCCGCAAACGATCAGGGTCTTGGTAGAAATCTTGCAAAGCCACCGCTTTAGGGCAGATGTGTCCTTGACTCAAGGGATCGTTTTTATCGCCTTTGATAGACAAAATTTTCCCCTCTTGATGCTCGATGACGATGCCGCACATGGCTTCGCAGATGTTGCAGGTGCGGTGGTGTGTTTGTATGCTTTGCATGATGTTTGTTTTCTTGTTTCCAAAGCTAGGGATTGTTTAGGAAAAATCCTAATAGACCTGTACGTCGTGTCCAATACTAGCTAAAAGCTGTGCATAACCCTTATAAAATTCCTCAGATGCCAGCAAATGTCCATTTTGATAAGCTTGCACATCATAGCATTGAAAACATATACTAATCGCTTCTACGGTTTTGTTTTTTTGCTTGAAAATAACAGCATCTCTATATGTCGGCAAGCACCTAGAAAGTATCCAAGCCTCTGAATTGAGTGAAAAAAGTTCGTGTAACTGCTCTGTAAACTTATCATGCTTATCACAAGTATGTAACAGACGTGCTGTTGGATGCAGGCGTTCTTGTATATCCAAAATTTCAACTTTGAAAGGCTCTTTTACCTGATATTGTTCTCTTATACTCCCTAGATGTGGTAATTCCCCTCTACAATAACTATATACTTCAATAGTATCATAGACCAGGTTAGCATATACTGCATTTAATCCTTTTGAGTGCATTTGTTTTTGCTTGCAAAAATAATGACTTACAGCGAAAGATAAAAAACTATCAGCAGTTAGCTTTGTGGTATGGTGTTCCTGATTTTCTTATTGACTGATG
Organism: Saprospiraceae bacterium; assembly: GCA_020629845.1. GTDB lineage: Bacteria > Bacteroidota > Bacteroidia > Chitinophagales > Saprospiraceae > JAAUTG01. The sequence continues at coordinate 1,473 of JAHDCQ010000509.1, forward strand.
TTACGCATAAAGTTCAATATTACATTAATTGACCTTTCTTAACGCTCCAAAAGCGACAAAAAGCTAAATCCTACAAACTCGCCTTCCGAACAGTTTTGCAAGCAAAGCCAATCTGCTAATCTGCGCTCATAACTATTGCCTGAATTGTTTTTGGGCTCAAACAGTGTAGTATTTTTAACGCCTTTTTGCCACTTTTTCCACTAAAAGCAATTAAGGTCAAATCTATTCGTGCGTAACATTAGTTATTGAGATGAAACTAAATGGAGAATTAGATTAGGTGGCTTCTAAGCTAGGGATAATTTTGGGAAAGCTAAGCATAAAATCAAGGCGCAAGCCGTTCAATATGCCAACTTCCATCGGTTTGCAAGCTATACCGAATGCGGTCGTGCAAGCGACTAGAGCGTCCTTGCCAAAATTCTATTACCGTAGGTCGTAGGCGGTAGCCGCCCCAGTGTTCAGGGCGCGGGAGTTGTTCGCTTTGGGTATATTTTGCTTGTAGAGCTTGCACATTTTCTTCTAATATACGCCTATCTGGAATGACTTCACTTTGGGGCGACGCCCAAGCTCCTATTTGGCTTCCTTTGGGGCGACGCTGAAAATAAGCCGTTGATGCTTCGGGCGTGATGCGCTCTACAGTTCCCTCTATACGTACTTGTTTTTCGAGTTCGAGCCAAGCAAATACCAAAGCGGCTTGTGGATTTGCGGCTAATTCTTGTCCTTTACGGCTGTTATAGTTGGTATAAAACAAAAAACCTTGCTCATCCACCCCTTTTAGCAGCACAATACGCGCAGAAGGCTTACCGTCAGCAGTAGCGGTGGCTAAGGTCATAGCATTGGGTTCTTTCAGTTCTGCTTGTAGGGCTTGCTGAAACCAAATTTGGAATTGCTCCAACGGATTGCTAGTTACATCCTTTATTTCTAAATCCGCTTTTCGGTAGTCTTCTCTTAAGTCTGCTATATTTGACATGAATATGTTTACTTTTATTTTTCCGTAATTATTTAGAGCAGAGAAGAGAGAGGAGATGTTATACCAAAGAATAATAAGGAATGAAAAAGAAAACACTTGTCTCTCTCTGTTCTCTCAGTCCAAAGGACGGTCTCTGCTTTCGTTTCTAAATAGAAACTATTTTTCCATAACAAAAGTAATACTATTTAGATTAGTCGCATACACACCATTGGAGTAATCAATTTTACTGCCTTTATCTTATTTAAGAAGGTATTTCAAGAAAAAGAATAAATTCCTTATGTCAGGGAGCAGGTAAAAAATAACCTACCCATTTGTCTTGTTCTTTTTACCAATTGCA
>JAHDCQ010000510.1 GCA_020629845.1 Saprospiraceae bacterium
CAAAAGTTGTATTAAGCTGGATAGTCCTTTTTTCTTAGGCAAGGTTTGTCTGCTACAAGCAGGCATTTTTTCTCAGTATCCTCTTGGCTGACTATGAAAAAATAACGAAGTCTAAGGAGAAAAGCACTCCAGAATAATGCAACTTTTGAATGTGGATTGATACTATACCATTTCCGCATCAACCAAAACTGACCTATAAAAAACATCGTATCGAAATTAACGATTGAGTTTGATAGAAAACTACACGACTCAGAATATTAGTGTTTAGCAAGCACAAAAGGCATAATCAGTAGGAGTATGTTCCAGCATACTATTCCTTTATCTGATTCGAGAGTAAGTATTCAATGAGTGAATGAAGAAATTTTGAATGAGTGAATAATGCTAAACTCATTCGACCATTTAGTCATTGAGTATTTGCATTCGAGATACTCAAACTGAATATTCAAAATCCACCAGTTTAGGATAAAGTCTAACAAAGATTAAAGTAAAAAATATGAAACAGGCTATATTTCTCCTTTCCCTATGCTGCCTATTGAGTTACAGCGGCTTCACACAGGTTTCACATAGCAGTTGTAGTGCTAGTTGCTCACATACCATCAAAAGTAAAAACAACTTACGGCCTACAGGTATCGCACCGCCTGCGCTCGGTACGATACAGCCAAACACCAATCTGGCTTTACCCTCCTCCTACAACTTCCAAGAATACGTCTTTGCCGAACCCAACGATCAGGGGAACTGTACAGGCGCGACAAACAATACCGCCACTATTCAGGAAGTATTCATGGCACAAACGCACCGACAGGCCGTTGGGCATCCTTTGTTCTTTAATATTGGTTTTCGACCTGCGCTATTGCAAGTGGCGGTGACGGGTTCTGGCGCGTCACCTGATGTACAAGTAGAAGGCTTTTCGGGCGGTGCATCTATTGGCACATTTTGCTTGAATGGTCCTGCGAGTTTGAGTAGCAGTGTCAATTTAGACATGGCAAATTTCACCGATTATTTTTCGGTAACGCTGCCCAAAAGTTGGGTGCAGCCGGGCTTGTCATTGACCATAACGGCAGGCGGTGCAACGCGCAATTTATCCGTAGCAGAATTGAACATCGGCCCTTATGCCGAATTCAATCTAGTGATGGTAAACATGGATTTGTTGGATTATAATGATGTTCCGCCTGCTGAATCAGTTTTCGCAGATTTTTTGGAAGAATTGGCTTCTGCCATTCCAGCTAGTGTGGTGCGTTTTGGCATATTTCCAAAAACGATACGTTTTCCACAATTTGTAGGAACGAATGATACGGAAACATTGGTGCTGGTAAATGACGTTGGGCATGCTTTTGTAAATGGTGTACCAGAAGGAAATACCAATTATCTGGCAAATCGTTTCCTTTTCAATATGCAACACAGTACGGACGATTATTTATCGACTTACTATTTTGGAAATACGCTCAATCTCATGCCTGGCGGTTGGGGCGGCGACAAAAGTTTCGTAACCTTTGACTATACCGATATTTTCATACATGAGTTAGGACATGCGGTAGGTTTGCCGCATTGGGAGGAAGATTTTAATATGCCACCGCCTAGCGAAGACAACTATCTTTACCCTTATGGTGGCCACACCAATGATGCTGGTGGCAGAGGAGAAGCTTGGAATTTCATACAACACACTTACGAATTTGAAGACCCTATCTGTCGTGACCCTGGCAACTCCAATTTGGGTATTGAACGCAGCGATTGTATGCAGCGCGAGTATCCTTGTTTGGGGCAGCGCACTACCGATTCCGCACCTTGGGACGGTTTTGGGTATTTTTCTGCTATTAGTATGTATCGCCATATCATTGGTGCAGAAGTGCAGGCAGGGCAAGTGCCATACAAGGGCAATATGGAAGACTATCAATTGTGCTATCAAGATGGTAGCCCTATTGTGTCGCTAGTTGGCGGACAGCGCGTTTACACTCGCGATCCATTGCAAGGAACAAGCACCTATCCCGAAGAAAACAACACCTTGCCTGGTACACAGCAAATTGAAACCGATGTCTATTTGATTTATGGCACAGCACACCCTACACAAGCGCAAGCAAACATCGTGTACGAACCTGTGAAATACAAAGGTACGCTACCTCCTGTACTCGACCCGACTGACCCGACTACGTTTGCAACCTTGCAAGCCTTCGATGTTTTTGAATCGACGCTATATGGGAATTCACGCGACCTCACCCTGAAACTAAGCTATGTAGATGGCACAATACTGCACGCCATTGTACCCTGGCATTCTTATGACCGCAACCCAACGGATGATTATGGTTTGGCGCGTTTTGATATGGTCAATTTCAATTTAGTTGTTCCAGCCGATAAGGACTTGTGCAAAGTGGAAGTCTTTAAGCGTCCATTTTATATTAGCGATACAGGCGACGACATAGAAGGCAACATCAACTATGCGCCACATGTTATCACCGCTGCTAACTATATGAGTGCTGCCACCAAGCTATCCGAATTTGATTTTGGAACTGTCTGCAATACTTCCAAGCGTATCAAAGTAAAGGTGATGTTACAAGGCGCGCATAATGGCACGGATATGAATACGAATTTACAAGCTCAAAATATATTGCCTGAGCAGCATCCATTCACCGATGCGATTTATAATCACAGTGGTACAGAAAGCGTAGCGACTACTTCTATGCCTGCCAATATTGTAGATTGGGTACTCGTAGAAATTCGCGATCCTAGTGATAACACGAATGTTATTGCCACTCGCGCGGGTCTGCTACGCAAAGATGG
>JAHDCQ010000511.1 GCA_020629845.1 Saprospiraceae bacterium
CTTTAGCTGCGGTAACTACGGAGGGTTTTAATCCGTTTATTTATTTTCGGTTTTAATAAGAATGTTGAAGGTGAGTTTTTGACCTTATGAGTAAATATTCGTCGTAATTGAGTAAATAGACTTAAACACATTCAAGGATTGAATATAAAACAATGAAAAAAAATACCTTACTAGCTTTAGCAAGTCTTTGTTTATTGCCCTTATTATTCAACTGCTATCGCACTACGGAACCTGCGGAAGATACATCAGCCGTCACAGAAGTAGCGACAGATACGATCCCCGTAGAAGCTGTGGAAGTCATTGAACCACCTCTGCACGAAGTCATCATAGCAGAGGATGTAACGCTAGGCAAATACTTCGATTTTATGGAAGATTTGGTAGCGCAATACGACACTCTCACACCTTACGAACTCGACGAATTCCTAATTGCTCATGCCAATAGTTGGGTGATGGATAGCATCGCCAATACCGACTACTATTATCAGCAAAGCTTGGGGAATTTCATGGAGGATTCTAAGGCAGTAGTCATTTTCAAACAAGGCGATACGTTGGATATTCCAAATGAAAAAGATGCCGCAATCCTTCGGGAGAAATTGGATAATATCACGATTGATGTCAATATTCCAGAATACAAATTGCGTATCTTGGAAGGTGATTCCTTGCTGCATGAATTTTTGGTGCGGGTAGGACAAAATCGCTCCCGATATTTAGCAATGGCAGGGCGTAGCGTAAAGCTCAGTACGCATCCTGGCACAGGCGAGATTGTACGCATCAATCGCCGACCAGACTTTATCAATCCTGCGAATAATAAACGCTACAAAGTCACCCGCCGCGACGATGGAAAAGTGACGAAGCTACCTAATATTCCTTGGATAGAACCAGAAATCAATGGGCAACGCTATGGACAATTGATTCATCCGACGACCAATATCAAAACGCTTGGCAAAGCCTATTCTAATGGCTGCATTGGCATGCGCGAATCGGATTCTTGGCGCGTCTATTTTCACGCACCTTTAGGCACAAAAGTCATCTTTCGCTATGATTTGGTGATTCGAAATGAAGATGGCACTACGCAAGAACTCGAAGATATTTACAATCGCGGCAACCGTCCAATGCCATTGGCAGCTTCGATTCATGAAATCGAAGAGGAAATACTGGATGAATCGGGTGAACCGATTTGTTTATGTGGGATATAATTTACCGCTCATCACCCAAATCAGGTGAACGTAGACTTGTAACTGCCGAGCGGTGCTCGGCATACGATACACTTTGTTCTACATATACGTCTTGTACCAAGCACCGCTTGGTATTTACTATTCACCCGATTTTGATTAGAAATATACACAATGAACAAAAACGCAATACTCACGGATTTAGCACAACTCATTGACCAAAATCGTGCCAAAATAATAGCGCGAAATCAACTCGATTTGGCAAATGCCAAAAACATAGACGCTACACTCTACGATCGCCTAAAAGTAGATGACAAAAAAGTAGATGGTATGGTACAAGCCGTGCGCGAAGTCATCGAAATGGAAGACCCGCAAGGGCAATTGCTGAGCAGCTATACGCACCCCAATGGCATGTTGGTAGAAAATCGAGTAGTGCCGTTTGGGAACGTACTCATCATCTACGAATCGCGGCCCGATGTGACGGTGGAGGCGGCAATTAGTGCCTTCAAAGCGGGTAATAAAATCCTGCTGAAAGGCGGCAAAGAAGCACGGCATAGCAATTTGTATTTGGTGAAACTTTGGCATGAAGCCCTCGAAAAAAATGGTGCAGACACCAGCTATGTGCGTTATTTGGATTTGAGCAGAACCGAAATGCAAGCCCTCATCAAAGAAAATACCGAACGCGCTGACCTGATTATTCCACGCGGTGGCGAAGGTCTGATTAATTTCATCCGCAATAATACGGCTGTACCTATCTTAGTGAGTGGACGCGGCAATAACTTCGTCTATGTGCATGAAGATGCAGACTTTGATATGGCAAGTCAGATTATTCAAAATGGCAAATCGCGCTTGAGTGTGTGTAATGCAGTGGATAAGGTCTTGCTACATGAAACTATGCCGAATGTAGCGGAAAATATTACGCGCCTCGTACAGGATTTAAAAGCCATGAATCTAGAAGTATTCGGCACAGAACGCATACGTACACATGCACCTGATGTACAAGCAATAGCAGGCGAAGACATCTTCTACGAAGAATTTTTATCCCCAAAAATCCTACTTGATCTTACCGAATCTGCGCCTTGTGCTATTAAAGCGATTAATAAATATTCTGGTGGGCATTCGGCAGTTATTATTACAGCAGATAAAGCAGTTGCGCGCCACTTTCAAGAGCAAGTTGATTGTGCGGCGGTCTATCATAATGCCTCTTCGCGCTTCACGGATGGTGGGCAATTTGGCTTTGGTGCAGAAATTGCAATTAGTACACAAAAGCTCCACTTCCGTGGCCCAGTTGGTATGGCGCAATTGGTGACGAATAAGTGGTTTATTATGGGCGAGGGGCAGGTGAGATAGTGAGAACAGAGAGGAGAGAACATTCGCTTTGCTCATTGAGAGAGGAGAGATTTCAGTGCTTTGTTCTCATGTAATTCACGTTAAGATGATGAATTTTTCGATGTCGAGCTTTAAAAGAAACGATGCAGCTTACAAAGCAAATAGTTCCTTTTAAACCTCGACACCCCAAATCGAAAAATCGTTATCGTACTCATTATAGTATGAAATCTACAATTGTACTCAAAATCGGTTCTTCT
>JAHDCQ010000089.1 GCA_020629845.1 Saprospiraceae bacterium
ATGACTGCAATCATAATCAATTGATTCTCTTCTAGTTAGAACGCATCACTAATGACCTGCTCCCTAACTTACTTTCCTTGTGTATTAGTTCGAACGCTATTAAAAATTTGGTCGTAGTAAGTAATGGCACCACCAGTGAGGTAGTTCGCGTACTTAGGCTTCCCATCTTCATAGAACACAAAATATTTGCATTCATCCTTGAAGTAATAAAAATCGGCTTCTAGTATAATTTCACCTTTCGTTTGATAATAGATTTTAGCTACTCGTTCGCAATCGGGCAACACAATAGCAGGGGTAGTGGAAATGTGTCGTAAAAAATTCATGACGCTTCCCTTCGCAGCTTGTTCATTCGCACTTAAGCTAAATGGTAACTCTAAAAAGGTATAATCTAAGTGATCACACTCTGCGCCTAGCTTTTTTATCAAGTCCTCTGGAATACTTGGGAATGGTGTTCCTTTTCTAGTGGGTTGTGCTTTTTGGGCAGTAGTGGTGGTTTCGTTATTATTAGTAGCAGTTTGCGTAGCTGTGCCATTATCACAAGCCGCAAATCCTAATGCAAACAAAAAAATGAATATTCGATACATGGTTTATATTTTTCATCAAAGAAACGCAAAATAGACTGAGTACCCAAACCTGCTAGGGCATTAACAAACTCTTTGACTTTATTCGTACTCATTTAGAGTAGAGCATAGACAGCATTCTTTTGGACAAAGAGAAGAGAGAGGTTGACAAAAAAAATTCCTTTTTGATAAGGAAAACCTATCTTTGTTCAACAAATCGAAAAACAACTAGCTCTGATCATTAATAAACTTGTTCACCATCACTAATCAGTTTGTAGTCATTTAGAAAGCGTCAAAATGGTTTATTGCTATAGTGTCATATTGTCTTATTGTTGAAAATTACAGGCGAACAAGTCTAATAAAACACTCAATCAATGCGTCTATTCTGGTCATTCCTATTGTTTATCTGTGGTGTAGTAGCTACTGCACAGCACGGACATCACCACCATCATCATCACCACTATGCGAAGGTGAAAATCGAACTCAATGAAACACAAAATATAGAAGCTCTAGCCCGCTTAGGTTTGGATGTAGAGCATGGCGTGTGGAAACGGCAACAGCACTTTATCAGCGATTTTTCGGAAGTAGAAATTGCTCAAATACAAGCGGCAGGCTTTAAGTTTGAAATCTTGATAGAAGATGTGCAGGCATACTATATGAATGAAAGTGCGCGCCAAATGTTGGAAGAACGCGGTGGCGAAAATTGTGATGAGGAAGAAGATATTATCACATATGATACGCCGGAAAATTTTGAATTGGGTAGCATGGGTGGTTTCTATACCTACGAAGAAATGCTCTCGACCCTAGATGAGATGGTAGAAAAATATCCGCACTTGCTCAGTCCAAGAACACCTATTGGCGATATTCGTACGCACGAAGATCGCCCGATTTATTGGCTACGTCTTTCCGATAATCCTGAACTAGATGAAGCAGATGAGCCTGAGGTGTTATATACAGCACTACACCATGCACGCGAACCTGCTGGACTTTCACAAATGCTTTTTTATATCTGGTATTTATTAGAAAATTATGAGACTGACCCAGAGGTGCAATATCTTGTGGACAATACCGAATTGTATTTCATTCCATGTATCAATCCTGATGGCTATGTCTATAATCAAACGATACGCCCACAGGGTGGCGGGCTGCATCGAAAAAATATGCGCCAAAATGAAAATGGCTCATTGGGCGTGGATTTGAATAGAAACTATGGTTTTTCTTGGGCATATGACGATAGCGGCTCCTCTTCCAGTCAAAGCTCTGCTACCTATCGTGGGCCGTCAGAATTTTCAGAGCCTGAAACTCAAGCCGTGCGCGATTTTTGCAATGCTCATGAATTTTTAGTTGCCTTGAACTATCATACCTATGGCAATTTGCTGATTCACCCCTGGGGCTTCTTAGATACGCCCACCGAAGATGCACCTACCTTCAACGCACTTGCTAGAGCAATGACGTTAGAAAATGATTATCGAATAGGAACAGGCACACAAACGGTAGGCTATACCGTGAATGGAGATTCAGATGATTGGATGTATGGCGAAACGGAGACGAAGCCTAAAATCTATTCCATGACTCCTGAAGTAGGAGAAGGCTTTGATGGGTTTTGGCCAGCGCGTTCGCGGATTCGCGATTTGTGTAAAGATGCTTTATTGATGAATTTCGTGACGGCGCATGTAGCGCACACCTATCCTTTACTGGAACATGCCAACTCAAAAACCTTGAATGGGCTAGAACATGCCTTTCGATACAGTTTACAAAATATTGGCTTGCGCGATGGTGAAGTACAAGTTGCATTAGAGGCATTAAGTGATAATGTAACAAGCCTAGACGAAGCAAAAAACTATACACTTAACTCTTTAGATGCTATAGAAGATGCCTTCAACTATACGCTAGTGGACGATATAGCGGATGGGGAAGAAGTCGTGTTTATATTGCGCGTAGATAATGGATTGTTCGCACGTGAAGATACTGTTCGGCAAGTGTACTCCAGTGGAGCTACTGCGTTTACGGATGATATAAGTACTGTTGATAATTGGGAAGGCGAATGGGCATTGACCGAAGAAAAATTTGTCTCTGCCCCCACTAGTCTTACCGACTCTCCTGAAGGCGAATATGGTTACAATATAAGAAGCACTACTAGCCTGAAGGAAGCCATAGATTTAGAAGAGGCGGTTAATGTCCGTTTGCGCTTCAATGCACAATGGGATTTGGGAGAAGGTGACTATGTTTTGGTAGAAATAAATATGAGTGAAGCTGGCTTTTTCCCGCTTTGTACTGAATATACAGATGAATTTATCAGAGGCGCATATGTAGGTAGGCAGCCAGTTTGGGTACAAGAAGATATTGATATTACAGAATATCTAGAAATAGGCACTTCTTTAGGGCGACCGCTTAATCTTTCTATTCGATTGCGCTTAGTATCCGATAACTATCAAGATGGCGACGGCTATTATATGGATGATTTGGAGTTGTTTGTCATCCGCGAAGATAATACTACGGATGTCATCTCGATTGATGAAGCTGGCTTTGATTATCATGCTGTGCCTAATCCAGCAAGTGGTGATATTTTGATACAGTTCGACCAAAGTATTGCAGCAGGGCAGTTGCATGTATTTAATGCATTAGGTAAACGTATCACACAAGTCCCCGTAGCAGGCAGTCAAGTACGCGTACCGAGTAGCGACTGGGCAGCAGGCATTTACTTTTATCAATTAGAGGTAGCAGGGCAATTGCTCGAAAGCAAAAGGGTGATTTTATCGAGGTAATATGCCCTTAAATTTTGTTATGCTGTTTTATTGTCATATTGCTTTATGGTTGAAATACCTAAGCTGGCAAAGCCAGTAGCATAATTATTTAATGATAGAATGCGATAATGATGCCAATACTGTAGCATTATCGCATTCTATCATTATCGCATTCAAAATTGGTCATTCAAAATTTCAAGTTTTGCCAAATTTCCGCAAGACTTGACGACTTAGAACTAAAGCAATAAGACAATAAAACAATATAGCAATAAGCCTACCATCTAGTTTTGCTTTTCAATAGAAGCTACTGCATGAAAATGAAATCTTGTCATCTGTTATGGATATTTTGTTTACTAACTAGCTGTACGACCACCTCATCCGAAAAGCTAATTATAGCGACGGCCGCAAATATGCAATTCGCCATGAACGCCCTGACCGAAGCATTTACTATACAAAGCGGTATAGAATGTGCTATGGTACTGAGTTCGTCAGGTAAATTGACTGCTCAAATTAAAGAGGGCGCGCCTTATGACGTGTTTGTAGCTGCCAATCAAAAATATCCGCAAGCAGTATATGAGAATGGTCAAGCAGTACACCCACCTAAAGTATATGCCTATGGTAAGTTGGTACTTTGGACAATGCAAGACGAGCTAAAACTTGCCATTGAAAATTTACCCCAAACGCAAATACAGCACATCGCCCTAGCCAATCCAAAAACCGCACCCTATGGCGAAGCAGCAATACAGGTGTTGGAACATTATCAATTACTAGATTCGGTACAAGATAAATTGGTGTATGGCGAAAGCATTGCACAAACCAATCAATTTATCCTATCGAAAGCGGCTGATGTGGGCTTCACCGCCATGTCCGTTGTGAAAGCTCCCAACATGCGTGAACGCGGTCAATGGATAACCCTAGATGAAAACATCTATACGCCCATCGAACAAGCAGTAGTCGTATTGAACAATAAAGCTGACACTACGAAGGCTATGCAGTTTTATCATTTTCTTTTTTCGGCAAAAGCACAGCAAATTTTAAAAGATTTCGGATATTCGGTCAAATTAATGAGTGAATGAAAAAATTGTGAAGGAGTGAATAATTCACTCATGGAATATTTACTCGGTCAAGCTCTGTAATAGACCCACAAATGCCTGTATTCAAATTATCGAATAGCCAAATCGTCGAATTCACAAATTCACAAATTTTCAATATCTTGAATAGCATAAAAGGAGTCATTCAGCAGATACAAACATCGGGAAGTCTATCTTTGGTAAGCGTAGAGGTTTCGCCTGAATTGTTATTAAAAGCAATCGTGATTGAAACCCCTGCAAGTGCTGCCTATCTGCGTCTTGGCGGGAGTATAAAAGTGCTATTTAAAGAAACAGAGGTGATTATTGGCACAGAAAACGTAGTTGGCATAAGTTTACAAAATCGAATTCCTAGCACTATTCAGACAATTGAGCAAGGGGCCTTAATCAGTAAACTTACACTAAAAAGCGAGCTAGGAAATATTGCCTCTATCATTAGTACCAATGCTGTACAAACACTAGCTTTGGAAGTGGGTACTTCCGTACTTGCTATGATAAAATTAAACGAAATAATGCTCACCGAATGTTAGACTGGCAACCACTCATATTGACCTTTCAGCTTGCTTTTATCACTACGCTTATTCTGTTGTTTGTAGCGATTCCACTAGCGTATTGGTTAGTGCATACGCATTCGCGCATGAAGCCTATTATTGAGACATTGGTAAGTATGCCTTTGGTATTGCCGCCTACAGTATTGGGCTTTTATTTTCTGTTGGCTTTTAGTCCCAATAATGCCTTTGGCGCATGGCTCGACGATTGGCTAGGTGTTCGACTGGTATTTTCCTTCACAGGTTTAGTATTAGCTTCGGTCTTGTATAGTTTACCTTTTATGGTGCATCCCATTCAGGCAGGTTTGGCAGCTTTACCAAAGTCCCTTTCAGAAGCAGCTTACCTGATGGGAAAATCAAAACTCACTACCTTGCGAGCGGTGCAACTGCCTAATATTCGTCCAGCTTTAATTACAGGTATGGTGTTGAGTTTCGCGCATACCGTAGGTGAGTTTGGTGTAGTATTGATGATAGGTGGCAATATTCCAGGCAAAACAAAAGTGGCTTCCATTGCCATTTATGATGAAGTAGAAGCTTTGAATTATGGCGCAGCAAATGTGTACTCACTAATCTTATTTGCACTCTCATTTTGCATTTTACTTTTAGTGTATATGGTAAATGGCAATTATTTTTCAGGAAACAGACAGCTATGATACTGCTAAATCTACAAAAACGCTTACAAAGCGCGGCAGGCGAGATGCTACTAGAAGTCAATTGCGAAATAGAAGCTGGGCAATTTGTTACGCTATATGGCGTATCAGGTGTTGGAAAAACATCGACACTAAGAATGTTGGCAGGCCTTATGCAAGCAGATAGTGGCAGCATACAAGTAGATGGCAAAACTTGGTTGGATAGTAGTAAAAAAATCAACATCCCGCCCCAAGAGCGCGGTATTGCCTACGTATTTCAGGATTATGCCTTATTTCCTAATATGAGTGTGCGCCAAAATTTAGCATTTGCCCTTCCAAAAAATCAAGATAAACGCATCATTTCTGAATTGATAGATTTGATGGAATTGGGGGCATTACAAAATCGAAAACCCGCTACACTTTCAGGAGGGCAGCAACAACGCGTGGCCTTAGCTAGAGCATTGGTGCAAAGTCCGCGCATCCTACTACTAGATGAACCCTTGGCTGCACTCGACCGAAAAATTCGTCTAAAACTACAGGATTATCTCCTGCAAGTACACCGCCAATTTCAGCTTACCACTATCCTCATAAGCCACGATATTGGGGAAATTAGTAAACTTTCTGATAGGGTATTGGTACTAGAAGCAGGCAAGATAATCAAAGACGGAATACCTGCTGAAATTTTTATCAATAAGCCCTTGAGCGGCAAGTTTCAGTTTATTGGTGAGGTACTGCATATCGAAGTACAAGAGGTGATTTTTATTGTTACCGTTTTAATCCAAAACACCTTGGTCAAAGTAGTAGCACAAGCAGATGAAGTAGAAAACTTAGCTATTGGCGATAAGGTGGTAGTGGCTTCCAAAGCTTTTAATCCGATTCTTTACAAAGTGTAGTAATCAGATACCAGATAAACAGCTAGAAATTTACAGAAGGAATTTTAATTCAACTTGGGTTAAGATGCGAGATATGAGCCTAAAATGCCGCAGGAAACTAAAAATGCCTCATATCGAAGAAAACGATATAATACCAATCCATGTCCAAAAGTTACATTATTCTGGAGTGCTTTTGTCCTTAGACTTCGTTATTTTTTCATAGCCAGCCAAAAGGATGCCTAGAAAAAATGCCTTGTCTAAGAACAAAAATCACTATCCAGCTTAATACAACTTTTGGACATGGATTGGTATAAGGCATTTTTTTTTGTGTATGTTTTTTACTAATATTGGATATGCATAACCCGCTTAGTAACTGTAGTATCGTTCGTAATGAGCCGCACAAAATACATTCCACTTGGATAAGTCTGATTCTGGAATTGCACTTCTGCAGTCTCTTCATTGATTGGCTTACTAGCTAGAATTTGTCCTTTAGCATCTACTAGCTGAACCGTACCAGTTGTTATGGTAGCAGGAATAGTGACATGTAACACCGAATGGAATGGGTTCGGATAAACCGTGAGTTCTGTCGGCGCATCTGGCATGCTATTGCGTGCTTCCAATTCATCACCATCAATTGGGAGTGGTGCATTGCAATTCATAGCAGCAGCTCCTACGCCTGTCGGGAGTGGCGTACCTGCTGTCACTATAGCTATTTTGTCTAGCTTAGTCCCATCTTCACGTGCTGCAAATTCTATCACGTTTATATCTTGCGTGAGATAACGCACTACGGTGTTGCCTCCATCATTGTTATCGAATAACTTAACCCAGATGAAGCCTAAAGATTTCTGGAAATTTTCGAATAATATCCATGATCCACCATTGATACGCACCCAGAAGGAGTCGTTGTTACTACTATTTGCCTGCACACGCACATGTACCTCATAGGTACCTATTACAGCAGGAATAAATCGAAAGATGATGTGATTATCAGGATCGGCTGGTGCAGATAGAAATGTTTTTCCAACACCTGGATATAAAACGTATGCTCCATTAGAAGCACTTCCAATGCTACGAGTGCCTATTTCTGACCCTACATTGGCACATTCCGCCTCCATCAAGATGTCAGGTGCTTCCACAAGTACCGTGATGTCATTTATGGTAGCCACACTTCCCATATTATCAAAAGCACGAGTAATAATATCATAGTCACCAACAGGTGGTGTACTGTACGTGTATTCATAAGGCGCACTCGTATCTTCACCTATTTTCACCCCGTTCACAAAGAATTCCACCTTAGTAATAGTGCCGTCAAGATCACTTGCATCTGCTTGAATGACAATATCATCCCCTGAAAAGTAAGAATCACCATCTGCGGGCATAGTTACATTGAGTTCAGGCAATATATTAGGCGCAGTTTCGCTGGCTAGTGTTACAATTTCGCCACCCGACAATGCTCTACAGTATACCCCTGCTTCATCAATCAAGCCATCGAAGTATTTATTCGTATTGACCAGATCTGCCCCAACAGTAAGTGGCTCGGTATTATTTGGGAAATTGATAATTGCGGCAGGTTGGTTCGGGTCTAGTACTCCATCAATGTAAAAACGGACATTACTGCCATCATAGGTAGCTGCCACGTGATACCATTGGCGTAGATTTAGTGTGCCATTAGATGACCAAGAGCCACCGTTTGGTACATTAAAGTTAAGTCTACCATCAGAAGTAATGCGCAAACCGTAAGCACGAGCTGTTGAGCCTTTTACAATAATTCCAGCATCTCCTATATATTCATTTACATTCACCCAACCCGAAAGGGTAATATTATCCGTAAAACCAATATCAGCATAGTGCGGCACAGACACATAGTCGCCCGAAGAGCTAAGCAATAACACATTACCTCCTGTACTTGCTGCCACTTTTGTCGCATCGCCTTGTAAAATACCATTTGTGCCTCCACCATTTTGTGCCACTAATCCACTACCACTATTACTATCAAAATCCAAATCGGCTACAGCATCTATCCCGCATAAATTATTCACATTTATGGTAACAGTAGAAGATACCACGCTTGCCCCATTACTATCGTAGGCAAGTGCCGTGAAATCATGTGGTCCTACGGACAAATTGGAAATGGTATATTCATAAGGGAAGGTATTGTCTTGTCCTAGTTTTACATTACCATCATAGAATTCTACTTTCGTAATGTACCCATCCGAATCGGAAGCTGAGACTACAATAGTGACTTCGTCGCCAGTAGCATAACTCCCTTCATTGGATGGAGCAGTAATAAGCACGATAGGTGCTTGATTATCGCCTATTTCAATATGTATCATTTCGGAAGATGTAGTGAAACCATCATTATCCGTAGCGATAGCTTTTACATTGTATTCTTCGTCAGCTAGTGTGCCCGTAATAGTATGTGTGTAGGGAGCGGTATTGTCAGTTCCCAATAAAATATTACCTCTATAAAAATCTACTTTAGCAATTGTTCCATTCGCATCACTCGCACTAGCTTCTATTAAGATATTAGTAGCTGGAGGAATAATAGCATCATTGCCTGGACTGGTAATGCTTACAGTAGGTGGTATGATAGAAGGGCTAGAGTTATCTACAGTCAGGAATAGTTGAGGATGCCCATCGTCAAAGTAAAATTCTGTCGAGCCAAATGCAAAATTTTCATTATCTGATAGCAATATGTAGCTATAGGTGTTGCCTGCTTCTACACCACTAATATCCCAGTCATAATAGGAATATTCAAAGAGACTATCTCGCTCTCCGACTACCTGCACGGGAAAGGGAGCACTCGCCTCTGTAATGCCTGTTTCTGACCATGAATTGTGACTTCCTTCCCAAACCGTGACTCTACCTGTTCTTGGAAGCAGCCCTTCATAAGAAAGGCGCAAATTAGCATCAATTACATTTCCGATTATCCCTGATAAATCAAACTTTAGATAGGCCTTTTTAGTAGGTGAAACCTCAACAGTAGAAATATTCTGACGTGTCCCCACTTGAATAAAGACATCTTCAATTGGTTCAACACCAATAGTATAAATCCCATCAGGTGCAGTTACCGTTATTGTTTTACTGATGGAGTGAGCAGCTCCATATATATCAGTTACTAATAAGTGTGCGGTAAATGTACCTGCTGTAGTGTAGGTGTGTGTAGCGGTAGCACCAGAGCCAATATTACCATCTCCGAATGTCCAGAAATGATTTATAAAAGGCCCATCTGGATCATAGGAAGCTGATCCATTAAAGGAAACCGTCAAAGGATAATCACCAGAAGAAGGGGTCATGCTAAAGATAGCAACAGGAGGGATATTAAAATCACACGCGTTTGCGTCAATTGTTTCTTTTGCGCTCAGACTTCCATAAGCTAGCCAGAAGAATGCACAAATAGTGTATAAGATAGCTTTCATTTTTAGGCACTTTTTGTATCCAAGTCACTGGTGTTGTAGTAAAAAATGAGCGACTTAGTTACTTGAAAAGTAAGTTTTTCTACTTCTATTTATTTCATAAACATATTTCGAGAAGATAGAAAGACCACTATTTTTTGTGTTTAAAAATCTAATTTGAAATGCTACACTTATGGAGTGTTAGCAATACGATACAAAGTTGCTTGAATCATCCAGGACTAAGTACATTGTAAATTAAATTAATTCGTGTTTTGATCGTGCTTATTTTTTCAGTATTCGAGGCGCAAAATTGGGAACATAACTGGTTATGAAGCGCAATTTTGTAACGAAGAAGACTGGAAAAAGAAGCAGTCATAAATACGAAGAAATTTAGTTTACAATGTACTAAGAGCAGTCCAACATAATAGACTCTCTTTTTCTCAAATTGATACTTATTTGAATGATATATATATACTGTTTGTATTTGTACTTATTTGATACTATTTCAGGTGTGTGCTAAAGTGTATAGTCAAAAAAATACTAAAATGTTTTAAATTGTGACATATATTACACAACAAATATATAAGGGTGCTAGCTGGCTGCAAAGAGCCAATGAGTAAATGTCATAAACTAGCTAGTCAATTTCACTAGCAGACCGATAATCATCAAATAGTGCTATATTATCTTCCGACTTATGGGTGAGTATTTACTAGACGCGCAAAGTCTTTAGCAAAGTAGCTGATAATTATGTCAGCTCCTGCTCGGCGCATACTTAATAAGGTTTCAGGCATGGCCTTCTCATACTCCAACCAATTATTTTGGCAGGCAGCAATGAGCATGGCACATTCGCCACTAACGTGATAACAAACAATGGGTAAGCTGCTGTGTCTTTTTAAGACATGTATAATATCTAAATAATTCAATGCTGGTTTCACCATCAACATATCTGCACCTTCCTCTATATCCAACATTGCCTCCATAAGGGCTTCTTTACTATTGGCTGGATTCATTTGGTAGCTTTTTTTATCACCTGCTTTTGGTGCAGAGTCTAAAGCATCCCGAAATGGTCCATAATAAGCACTTGCGTACTTTGCGGTATAGGAAAGAATACCTGTATTTTTAAATCCATTATCGTCCAATGCCATTCGGATAGCTCGTACTCTACCATCCATCATATCCGAAGGCCCGACATAATCAAAACCAGCAGCAGCTTGAGCTACCGCCATTTTTGCTAAAATAGGGAGCGTTTCGTCATTTAAAATTTCCCCATTTTCTACCAAGCCATCATGTCCATCGGAGCTGTAAGGATCCATAGCTACATCACTAATAAGACAACAATCTGGAAATTGCTGCTTTATAGCTTGTGCTGCTAACAGGTAAAAATTATCTGAATGATAGCTATAGGTAGCCAACTTATCCTTGTACTTCTCATCTATGGCTGGAAAGAGAATAAAGCTCTTTAAGCCTAGTTTCATACATGCCGCTATCTCTTCCAACAAATAGTCTAAAGATAGCCTATAATTCCCTGGAAGAGAACTTATTTCTGTCTTGATGCCTGTTCCTGATACCAAAAATAATGGGTATACTAAATGGTTGGTGGCGAGATGTGTTTCTTGTACTAGACCTCTGATTGCTGCTGTCCGTCTATTCCTGCGTGGTCGTTTCAACATAGTTTTGTATGTATAGCTTTAACTAAAGCAAAGATATTAACTAATCTACATCTTAACAAATAGCTTGACGAATTGTATCCCCTATATTCATACGTATATCCCCTTTAAAATGTATTTTATAGTTAAAAAATTTTATTTAGCTATTTGTAACTCTGTCACGGATAAATGTAAAAACAAACGGCTTTTTACAAAAATACTGTTAAGTGATTTTTCGTAGAGTTAAAAGGACTAAGGGAGTAGGCAAAAAATAGCGTGTTAGTAAAAAGTAAGGATTGTGTACAAAATGGCTTCGTAATTTATACACAATCCTAAGAAGCTCCATCCTGAAACGCTATAGTGGCTCAGGATGGAGCTTTAAAAAAAAGCATATTTAACTAATATTGCAAATATCATCAATTAGAGACTTTCTACACAATCTCTAATACCTCAAAATCTAAATCTCCTTCTTCAATTCCCGAATTTTAATATTCCGATACCACACCTTATCGCTATGGTCTTGCAGACAGATGCGCCCTTTTTGGAACTTGCCAAAATCGGGCATGTCCTTGAATTTGCTATTGGCAATCATCTCTTTCCAATTGTCATCCCACATCGTAGTTTCTACCAGTTTTCTACCATTTAGCCAATGTTCTAAGCGTCCATTATCGCATACCAGACGGACTTTATTCCATTGATTGGCAGGCATCACGGTTTCGTATTTACACTTTATCAAATCGTATAAATCGCCTGCGCGATGGGTTTCTATTTTTGCATCTGGGTGGCAAGCATTATCTAATACTTGCATTTCTGGGCCAGTTAGCCATGGGTGGTCGTAGCCTTCACCTTCTTGCACAAAATACATAATACCGCTATTGCCACAAGCTTGAATTTTCCATTCCAATTCAAATTCAAAGTTTTCAAATTCATCATCGGTCACGATGTCGCCGCGCTCATTTTCTACTGGATTAAAGGCGATTGCGCCGTCCTTGACTGTCCAGCTTTTCTTCACCCTTTTTTCATTGAAATTGTGCCAGCCATTCATTGTTTTGCCATCGAATAGGAGCTTCCAACCTGCGGCTGCTTCTGCGTCGGTGAGCATGTTTGCTGCGAAAGTCGGGCGCGTATTATCGAATTTCGTACCCGCTTCGCTTGGTATTGCATTAAGCGTGTACCAGCATTCTGTCGTCCAGATTTCATTGCCATTTGCACTCACCCAATTATTTGGCAAGCGTAGGTAAACGACATGCCCATCCTTCATGCCATCAAGTTCCAAAAAGACTTTTTTACCGTCTTTCGACTTACTTACGGAAAGCACATTCAGATTTTCTAAATCCATTTTTGGACCGCCATAGTTTTCGGTCGGTTCGTACCACCATTGCTGCACATCATATTCGTTGGCATCCCAGCCATCACGCTCTGAAAGCGGCTCGGTGAATTCTATTTCTACGCCATTCGCCTTCGCGCGAACTGCGAGCATTTCAAAAGCCGTTTTGTTATTATATTCCAAGCGTTGCAATCCATACCACAATTTGCCATTATGTCCCCAATTTCCTGTTGAACCAACACCGCCGATATACATCGCGCCATCGGGGCCCCAAACTGTGCGATTGACACCAGCCTCCAAGCCTTGAATGAAACGGAACAGCGCACCTTGATATTCCCCATTTACTTTCTCTACGAACACGCGCTTTACGCCGCCATGCGTCACTTCGCCATGTATCATTTGCCCTTTGTATGGGCCAACATTAATGTAGCTCGGCTGCGAAGGCGAATTGCCGATTTCATCTTGCGGCAACCATACTACAGGCTGCTTAGGTGTCAAATCTGCTGTTCCTTCAAAATCTACAGAACGCGAACCGAGGAAGTCGCCTTTTGCCACGTGCATAATCTTACTTGATGGCAACCAATCGCCTTGATTATCGGCTATGAAAATTTCATTATCAATGCCTACACATATCCCATTTGGTGTACGTAAGCCGTGTGCCATAAATTCGACTTCGCCCGTTTCTTTGCTTATTTTTACGACTTTTCCTCTGTCTTTCGGCTGTGGTTTCATGCTTGCGCCGCCAGGCATGATACCCGTTGCGAGGGCAGCATAGAAATGTCCATCTTTATAATCCAAACCAAAGGCAAATTCATGGAAGTTTGCGGAAACTGTCCAGTTATTGGCTACGGTTTCGTATTCGTCTATGATGTCATCGCCATTGTGGTCGATGAGTTTGGTGAGTTCTTGTTTTTGTAGTACATAAATCTCATCATCTACTACTTTCAGACCGAGTGGTTCTGCCAAGCCTTTTGCAATTTTTTTGACCGTCATTTTTTCAGGATCGCAACCCGATGCACCATCTATGATGTGTACCGCACCTTCTGCATCCCATGTACTTACGACCATGCGCCCGTCCGAAAGAAAGCTGATACCGCCCACTTTTGGTGTGAAAGTTTCAGGACGTGCCTGACACAAATCGAAGCTTGGATGTACGTCGGTAAGTGCCGATTTATCGCCTGGAATACTCGCGCCAGCTCCGAAACCTGCGCCACCTACTAGACTTTCATCCACTTCATGCGCGAAAGCGGTGGAAGGCATTACCGTAAATTCGCCATCGTTGAAGGAACGCCAAGCTAGGCGCACTGATTTTCCGCCTTTATTTTGGAAAAAGCTTAATTTGAACGGATGATAACCCTTTGCCAAAGCCAATTCGCCATCGCGCGCATCTGCGCCGTGCAGACCATCGTGATTGATGACTTCATTGCCATCAATAGTCAAAATGGAACCATCATCGCTGCTTAGTCGGAAAACATAATTATTATCCTTCGGGATGTTGATGTAGCCCGTGAAAATGATTGCAAAATGTTCATTCAAACCTACTGCTTTCAAGTCGGCATCTTGCGCGTCAATATTGGGAATTATACCCTTGAAAACAGGCTCTACGCTTTCGTCTATATCGGCTACTTTCGTAAGTTCGTTTTCGTAGACATATACGGTTGCTACTGTCCCCACATTTACCTTATCGTCCTCTACCTCCGAAGCGGCTAGTGCGTCTATATTGAGTGGTGTTTCTGCATTTTCAATGGCTACAATTTCTGCTTCTTCCTCTTTATCCAAATCCATGATATATTGCACCATTGCCTTGATGTCGGTTTCAGGTATATTGGGATGTGCGTTCATCACCGTTTTTCCCCAAACACCAGCACCACCTTTGATGACTTTGCCTACGAGCATCGCGATATTTTCTTCAGTATTACGGTACTTTTTTGCGACATCTATATAAGCTGGACCGATGGTTTTTACATTGGTATTATGACAAGTTTTACAATCGTTTCGCGCTATTAGGCGATAGCCAAGCGGTAGTTCTTCTTCCTCTTCTGCACCTTCTATTTTATTCGGGTTTTCGATAAGTGGATACTTCACGAAATAAGTAGCAAAGCGTGTCGAAGCATTGTTGTTCAGCACCAATTCGCCATCTAAATCGAGGGCTTTTAGGTTTTTCGCTTCGCGGTCTTTTCTGTCGGAAATATTGAATGCACCGTCCGTTTCCACGCTACTTTCTAGTGCAACCGAACTTACATTTGTTTTCAAGGCTACTGTCGCGCCACTTGGCACACCTGAAAGGGTAAAAACGCGCTCTATACCGACTTGTCCATCGGCACGTTCGGTAAATTCAGGCATTTCTTGCACTTGAATCGTTTGCCCATCAGGGAGCATTAAACTGTAGTTCAAACGTACATGTCCCTTCTCAAAACGGTGCCCTTTGAACTGTACTTTGGGTGCGATGCTTTTGCCATCTATCGTAACAGACCAGGGTGCGTCTGAATGAGCATTTTCCAAATAGGCATCGCCTAGCGAACTTGGTTGTGGCCCATGTACTGTAGTATAAACTGCTCCATCGAAATTCACGCCACCTTTCCATACTTTTCGCAATGCGCCATTGGTCGCGCTATAACTCGCCCACACATCATCATGCAAGGCTACGGTAAGCATGCGTGGCTCGCCATCCATCACCGAACGAAATACCCAAGGGTCGTGCGGACGCTCGATATTCGCCTCACTCAACTGCTGCCCACTGTTGCAATTCCAGACGACTACTGCTAGAGCTAATGCTGCAATTAGCCAAATATAATTGTGCAATTTTCTCATGAACTATTATTTTTGTTTTGATTGGGTAAATGTAGGAAGCGGAGCGGAGAAAATGAAATGGGGATTGTCAAAAGCGATGGCAGTCTTGGCTGACTATGAAAAAATAACTGTAATTATTCAGAAGAGAGAGCAGAGACCACTTTGTTGAGAGAATAGAGACTTAAGGGACTTCGCAAATTCTTTGACTTTGGTATTCAAAATCAAGAAATATCCCTACTTTTGTTGAAATTTGCTTTAATCATAACTGCCCAATGCGAATTTTAATCAAAAGTGGAACAATACTTGACCCAAATGCAGCTCATCACGGTCAGCAAGCAGACATCCTCATCGAAGATGGCATTATCCAATCTATTGGTAAACTGCCAGATGCAAAAGCAGATAAAGTGTTGGATGCCATCAATTGCCATATTTCCATTGGCTGGTTAGATATAGGTACGCATATCGGTGATCCAGGCTTTGAGCAGCGCGAAGATATGGACAGCCTCTCCGCTGCCGCCATAGCAGGAGGATATACCGCTATTGCAAGCATGCCCAACACCAAACCAAGTATTCATTCTAAATCGGAAGTGCAATACCTCAAAAACCATGCAATAGCACAACTAATAGATGTTTTCCCGATTGGTGCTATATCACAGAACTGCGCTGGCAAAGAGTTAGCCGAACTCTATGATATGCAGCAAGCAGGAGCGGTGGCATTTTCAGATGGTAAGCATCCGATATTGCACGCAGGATTGCTCATGCGCGCCTTGGATTATAGCAAAGCATTTGGTGGCTTGGTAATCAATCATCCGCATGAGCCGAGCCTTATCTCCAATGGGCAAATACATGAAGGCAAAGTAAGTATCAGCATGGGCTTGCGAGGCATTCCAAGCATTTCCGAAGAACTCATGCTGCAACGCGATATACAACTCCTAGAATATACCCAGTCCAAACTTCATGTACTGAATATTTCTACCGCCAAATCAGTAGAGTTAGTTCGTCAAGCTAAGGCGAGCGGACTACACCTTACCGCTTCTGTGGCGGCTATGAATCTTACGGAGACTGACGAAGCCTTACAGCATTTTGATGTTCAGTATAAAGTATTACCTCCTCTCCGCGACGAACACGCGCGTACGGCACTACAAGAGGGCTTGCAGGATGGCACTATTGATTGTATCACTAGCAATCACACACCACTAGAGCAAGAACAAAAGAAGCTAGAATTTCCGAATGCCAGCTTCGGTACCATTGGCTTAGAAACAACTTTCGCACACTTGCATACGCAACAAATCTTAGCACTAGAGCAGTTGGTCGAAAAATTAGCACAACAGCCGCGTAAAGTCCTTAATCTTGAAATGCCAAGCATCCAAACAGGAAGTTTGGCAAATTTGACTATCTTTAATACACATTTGGAATGGACATACACCGCAGATGCTATCCAATCGAAGTCAAAAAATTCGCCCTTCATAGGGGAAAATTTTAAAGGAAAAGTAATTGCTGTGGTGAATAAAGGAAAATTGCAAGTGCTGTCTTAGGAACGCGAAAAAAATAACCTTACCAACTTGAAGATGGCAACTTTATTTATTTCGCGTTCCTTAGTAAGCTCAAATCATTCTATTTATCAACGTTAAAACATGGAATTATGCCAACTTTAGACGA
>JAHDCQ010000090.1 GCA_020629845.1 Saprospiraceae bacterium
CAGGTTTCAAATTCCAGTTTGAACATCTAGAAAGTGCGTTGCGCGATTTGATAGTTTAATTATTCCCTTTTCTCTGTAGAAGTGGTAGTTATGAAAAAAGCTAGTAAATACTCAATGAGTGAATTGTGAATGAGCGAATATAATTTAGAATTATTCACTCATTCAAAATTCACTCATTGAGTATTTACAAAAGCTAGTGTATTAACCCATAAGTACTCGGGTACATTTATTGTTCATCTAATTCGGAAAATTAATCGTAGTTTTAGACATCACCCCCAAATGATTCCGATGGCGCACCGCTACATAATAATCGCCAGCCGCAACCCCTATAAAACCAACGGCTTTGCGGTTCAATAAGTCGGCATCTATCACATTACCGTCGCTTTGCAACAAAGCCGCACGAGTCGCAACGACCGTACTAGGGTCAGCACTTGAGCGCAATTCTACCAAGACCCAATCCACGATGTCGGTAGCAACAGGTGTATTACCTCCACCCGCAGGAATAACAGGGATTGACTCACTCGCATTTTGAATACCTGCATAGCCTAAAGCAGCAAATGGTTCGGTAGTCGGGACTAAGGAATTAGCCGATAAATTGGATTTCATCAGCCCTCCGCTATAAGCTCCTTGCAAGAAGATTTTAGGCTGTACAAAAAGGGCATCTTTACCCAAGGTAATATCACCTCGTGCATTCGTATTCAAGGCATGGTATACAAAATCGCTCGTTGTGTTATGCCCTGTCGGTGTCTGCCGAAACCAATTGGCGAGTGTTGGGGTTTGCCAAAGCGTCAATTCTTCTTCTGGCAAGCCATTAAGCTCGGCATCAAAGTAGAAAAAAGTCAAATCTACTGAAGACGAAGGCATAGTGGGAGTCACATTGAAGTAGCGTTCGATGCTTTCTTCACCAACCAGCATTTGCGGTACATGTCCGCGCCGAATAGTGGTGCTACCTAGATTATCAGGTGTCGTGATCCGCAAACCTAAACTGCCTGGATTCACACTCGAAGGGGCATTGAGGGTTTGTACTTTCACGATTTCTCCACCATTCGGCCCATAGATTCGTCGGTTTTCATTTTCACCTCGAATCTCACTCGATGGGTCAGTTCCGAGTGTGAGGTCGTAGGTGTTTAAATCGAAATTGCCTTGTGTCATATAGACATCATCCAAAACGGTGATATTACCGTTTAACTGTGCGGAATTGGAGGTTTTTGATATTTCTAAATCTTGCAACTGCGTACTACCGCTTCCGCCTACGCCCGAATTGGATTTACTGGCTATGCCTGTAACTACCACACGTGCGTTATTACTCGCCTGCACGGTACCAGAATTATCCATATTGGTATTGAATAGTACCAATTGTTCATCTTCCATCACTACATGACCGCCACTCACTACTATCATTTGGTTTTGCGCTATTAGGCAAAGCGGTAAACAAGCGATGAGGATTAATATATATCGTTCCATGTTTTATTTTATTATTGTTTGTTAATTCGCTTTAAGCGCATCTATTTGCTGCTGCATCGCTTCGATAGTCGCTTGCTGTTCTTGCATCGCTGCAATCATAATCGGTATAAGTTCAGTGTAGTTTACGGCTTTGAATTCCACTTCTTTTATCAATTCAGGCTTGGTGAGCATGGGTTCATCTGCTGCTTTGGCTGCTTCTTGTGCTTTGTAATAGGTATCCCAATCGTGTAGCTGTGTATCGGTATCTTTTACAAGCTGTGGCAATACTGCTTCTAGTTCTTCCGCCATCAGTCCATAGCGTTGTCCTTCAGGTAAGTTCATGGATTTATATTCTTCGGTTTTGTATTGGTAGGTTTTAGGCTTTAGTTGCTGTAGAATAGTCATCGCACCTTTTAGGTTTTCGGCATTTTGCTTCAA
Organism: Saprospiraceae bacterium; assembly: GCA_020629845.1. Classification (GTDB taxonomy): domain Bacteria; phylum Bacteroidota; class Bacteroidia; order Chitinophagales; family Saprospiraceae; genus JAAUTG01. The sequence goes on from JAHDCQ010000090.1 coordinate 1,882, forward strand.
TTTGCTATACGATGGCAAATAAGCACCTGTCGTGAATACATCGCCAGCAAAATAACCAGCAAAGCGACTAGCCGTATTACTCGTTCTTGCATACATGCCATGTCCTTGATTGGCAGTCGCATAGAGTGCAGCAAAGCCACTAAACGTTTCCGCATATACACCTGCTGTAGAATTCGAACTATAGCCATATATGCCATAATGCGTATCAGAGTAGCCATAAATAGCAGGCTGCGTATTGTTTTTTCCGCGTACATACAAACGTGCTAGGTCTGTAAGAACTGAGCCAATGACAACATTGTCATCATTTACATCTCGAACTAAGATGTCATCTGAACCATCCTCTTTTGTCCATATACTATTCAAAGGAGAATAAAACTCTTGCCAAGTCATCTTAGCTGCATCATAGTAGTAAAAAATGCCATTCGTAGTATTAAATATCATCAGACCATCAGCAGGGTTAGATATAGCATCGCGCTGCGCCGTACTCATGGAAGGAATAAGTAAACCTTTGCTATTGCTATTGATATCCAGCATAGCACTAGCATGTGGGTTTGAGCCGCTTGTGTTAATGCCTACTTGGGCAATACTATGATGATTATGTAGAAATAGAAGAATTAAAAAGGTAGCTTGAATCGTGTTTAGTGTTCTCATTTGCAAGCGATTTTATAATTTATTTTTGCTCTTTGACAATTTTTGCCAAAAGCGCACAGGTGGACGGTCGACTTCAGTTCGACTGTCCACTAAGTACTGGTCGAATGGACAGGCGACTCCAAGCTCGAATGTCATCAACTTAAGACGGTTCATCTGCTAACTTCCCGTTAGCTGATGAATTGTTCCTTTGCTTATCAAGCATTTCAATTTAGAAGCTGATAGGAAATCAGCGTCTAAATCGTTAAGTTGATGACATTCGAGCTTGGAGTCGCCCGTCCATCTGGCAAAAATTGTCAAAGAGCCTTTTTTTTCCTATTTATAGAGTTTGACTTTAGAGACGAGTGTCCCCCCTCGAATAGGTGAAAAACACAACATTAATATTCAAGCTACGAAGTTTGTCCAAAATTAACCTTCCTTTTCTCCTAATGCTCATACCAGTAACCCTACATAAAAGCCCCCTTACTCAAAAGCATCAAAAAAATTTGCAATATGACCCAATTTGTCCCGTTATTTGTAGTGCATTTAGCTGGAAAATAAAGTAGTCTGACATAAATAATGATATAATTGATGGATGGGTATTTTTTGAATTGTTTTGGCTGCTGATAACGATTATACCCTACGGTACATGAGTTAGAAGTAGTGAAAACAAGACAACAAAGACACTCTAGCAATATATTATTATTTATATCAGACTACTTAAACATCATAAGAGTTATCAAACCATAGTTTCAAGTCGTTTTGTATTTGCGTACTACCACTCACTTTTAGTTTTTAGTGTTATGTATGCCTCTATGGATAAACATTCCTTCCTTAAGGTTGGCTTTAGCTACTCGTCTTTTGTCTTCAAGAGTTCAAGATGTCATAGTCTTGCTTCCAAAGATTAAAGGCCAATAGTTAAAGACCAAGCTCATATTACTCTTTTTTAATTTGTGAACTAGTTTAAACAAGGCATTCAGTACTTGTTTGAACATGAAATTCAACGCTCTATGCAGGTGATCGGCTACTTGCAAAAAAGAGACGTGGCTTACTTGAAGTTGTCCGCTTTTAGGGCAACACATAATTGGTTATTGCTATACCTATAGCTAAACATTTGTTATTAAAACATACTATAATAAACAGAGTGTAACAATTTGTTTACAAGCATTTCTATGCCTTTACATAAGCATAGCAACACATCAATTTTTGCTAAAAGACAAACTGTAAATGACGTACCACACGCGTATTGAAAGGATTGGATTTTAGTGTACTCAATTAGGTGATTTCTCTAAGAAGAGGTTTCAAAACCGCTTCTAATTCACAAACGGAAGAGTAATGACACTTCCACTATTCGCAATGCAGCACACACACGCATATTTTATTTTTTAATTGCCATTATTAAAACGCTGTTTAAAATGGGTACACATCAACAATTACCAATCCTGTTGTTCTTATGTTTAGCATGGACAACAGCTTGGGCGCAGCACGCAGGAATAAGCACGGCTGCGGAAACATCCCCTGAACATGAGTTCAATTTATTCACCATTGGTGAAACATCTACCAGTACAAAAGCTTATGTAAAAGACGCGACTTACCTAAAGTTGAATACCGGCAAATTGAAGAAGTTGATGCTAGAGCGTCCTTCTACTTTGCGACTCAACTTTCCAACTGCTCAAGGTGAGCAAATCGCTATTGACCTTTATACGCATCAGATTTTGACCGATGATTTCTATGTAGATAATGAAACGGGTACGCAAGTAGCGTACGAACAAGGCTTGTATTATCGAGGCGAAGTTTTAGGACACAAAGAAAGCATTGCAGCCATTAGCGTATTCGATGATATGCTAATGGGGATGTTTACGATAGAAGGGGAGACTTATGTTTTGGGACATTTAAACCAGAACCAATATCCTATCGGAAACGAGTATATCCTATATAAAGAATCCGATTTACTGATTGAAAACACGGCTACTTGTGGTAGCGATGAATTGCCAGTTATTGATAAAAATCTATTTGACACACAAGCACATCTAGAGAAAAATCAAGATTGCTCCATCGTGAAGGTCTATTTTGAGGCAGATTACCGCATGTACCAAGATAAGGGGAGTACAGAAAGTGGAGCTTCCGATTATGTAACAGGCTTATTCAATGTGGTAGCAACACTGTACGAAAATGAAGATGTTTATACACAAATATCTCAAATTCGAGTATGGTCAACACCCGATGGCTATCCGAGCAACTCTTCGCTTTCGGCACTTACCGAGTTTCGTTCGCGTTTAGGTGGTAGTTTCAACGGTGACATTGCGCACCTGCTTTCTACCGTACCTTCCAATAATGGAGGTGTAGCTTATGTAGGCGTACTTTGCGTGAAATCTTACGCGGTAGCTTATAGTAATATCGGTACTTCATTTTCTCCATTTCCTACCTACTCTTGGTCAGTAGAAGTGACCACACATGAAATGGGACACAATCTAGGTTCACCACATACGCATAGCTGCGACTGGCCAGGTGGAGCGATTGATAATTGTTTCCAGCCAGAGGGGAGTTGCTCCCGTGGGCCTTCGCCTAGTGGTGGCGGTACGATTATGAGCTATTGCCATTTGACAAGTAATGGAATCAACTTTCAAAAAGGTTTTGGTCCTTTACCAGGCAATTTAATTCGCTCTAAAGTAGCTTCTGCTAGTTGTTTGTCTATTCAAACAGGTGACTGCGGCGGTGGCGGCGACGACGGTGGCGGAGATGATGACGACGACGACGATGATGGTGGAGGTTTTGGCGATCCAAACCTCACGAGACGATTGGACAACCTAACTGCTGATGGCTTGGTCATTAGTGCTGAAGTGGCGGTGCGAAACAATGGAAATGGAGCAGCAGCACCAAGTAAAGTAGGATTCTACTTATCTACGGATAATAGTATATCTACGAATGACTATTTCGTAGCAGAAAAAAATGTACCCTATTTAACTGTTGGCTCAATACATCCCATGACGCTAAATATGGACTTATGTAGTATGAATGTACCTAATGGAACGTACTACATGGGCTATATTATTGACTATGAAGATCAAGTAAACGAAACTAACGAATTTGATAACGTTTGGTACTGGATAAACCCACGTTTCACTTTTGCTAATGATAGCTGTAATGATGATGGTGGTGGTGACGACGATGGAGGAGGAGATGATGACGGTGGCGGCGACGACGACGATGATGATGGTGGTGGCGATGACGACGGAGGAGGAGACGATGACGGCGGTGGTGACGACAACGATAGCGATTACTGCCAAAGTGAAGGCGATGACTCTACTTATGAATGGATAGCAGAGGTGAATATCGGCGACATCAATAACTCAACTGGGCGCGACGGTGGCTATGGCGATTACACTAATGTAGAGACGGACTTAGAACGTGGTAGTTCGCTAGAGGTGAATCTTGCACCAGGCTACAAAAATGAAGCCTATAACGAAATGTGGCGCATCTGGATTGATTACAATCAAGATGGTGACTTTGACGACTCGAATGAGTTGGCTTTTCAAAGTCCAAATGCTACCAACGAAGCCGTAAGCGGTCGCATGACGATACCAGGCAATGCACCTACGGGCAAGACGCGCATGCGTGTGAGCATGAAGTGGTACGAAGAAGACGACCAATCGCAAGCATCATGTAGTACATTTGGTTATGGTGAGGTGGAAGATTACACCGTGAACATCACAGGTGATGTGGTGGATAATTGCAGCATCAATAACTTAGTGGCAGGGCAACAGTCGGAATGCAACTATTCTTCTTTGACATATGACCAAACACTACGTTTATCGTATAGCGGCAATCCTGATGCTATCATCGTGAGTATTGATGGCGTAGGCTATACCTTCGATGCAACGGGCAGCCCGCAGCAAATCACCGTAGATGGCTTGCCTGCTGATGGCGACCCTGTGGATGTAGCTGTAACGGTAGAATCGGATGGTGGTTGCTCGGATACGCGCAATTTCCGCAGATTATTCACCGCTCCTGAGCCATGCCCGCCTACTTGCGATGTACCGCTTGTATTAGGCGTAGAAGATGAATCAGCGAGTAGTGTGACGATTAGCTGGGAGGAAGCAGAATTTGGTAATTATTACCAAATCCGCTACCGCGAAAATGGTGATAGCGAGTGGGCAATCCGCACCGCAGAAGGCGGCAGCGAAACCATTGACCGTTTGAAGGAAAACAGTACTTACGAGTACCAAGTACGCACCAACTGTGGCGACATTGGTTGGTCGGAATGGTCAGAAGTGTACTTCTTCGTGACGGCTGGCGACTGTGGCATTCCTTCTCCACGCACCGTAGATATTTCTAATCCATCCGAAATCAGTATGGATTGGTATGCAGTACCAGGCGCAATGGCTTATCGCATCCGCTACCGCGAATATGACACGGAAGAATGGAGCGTACGCACGGTCATCAACCCAAGAGTAACGCTTTCAGGCTTGACAGCAGGCGTGATTTATGAATACCAATTACAAGCAAAATGTAATGAAGAATTCGCAGGCTGGTCGGCGATATTTATGTTCGTGGTGTCTGGTAATTTGCCTGACTTTGGCGACGCAGCAGCTCTAGATTCTAACTTAGGCGATGCCAAGATGAGTCTAGCACCGAACCCAAGCACCACCGGCTGGGTACGCATCGAAACGAAGACCGACGCGACCCGCTTGGTACATATTACGGACTTAAGCGGCAAGTTGATGAAGCAAGTCTACATCTACGATGCTAATACTGAACTTGATATTTCTGAACTAAATAGTGGTTTATACTTTATCACCCTCATTGCCCCGAATGGGCAACGGATTACAGAACGACTGATAAAGCAGTAAGTGAATTGACAATTTAGTATTGAACTCATCACAGCGAGGAAAGCTAAAACTATCTACCCATCTCCCCCCCTTCAATGAAGCCCTGCATCTTTTGCGGGGCTTTCTTTTTTTGGCTCTTTGACCATTTTTGAGAAAACTATTGTGCTTGCGTTTCTATCCAAAATAAAGTGAATTGTAACTGCTGAGCGGTGCTCGGCACAGGCTGCTCTTTGTTCTACCTGTTTAGGGAAAGCAAAATAATGAATGTAATCAAAAAGATTTTATTTGTGTTTTTATTACTTTTTTTGATTAAAAAAAACGGTTGTTAAAAAATAAAGACACTATTTTGCGTTCGATTTTGATTTACAGACCAATACATCTAAAACATGATAAAATCCAACAAAATTCTAAACTTACGCCAACAAATACTGGCTATCGCTGGCTCTATGGTGATATTAAGACTTGGCTTTGTATTCCTCTTTTTACAGGCAGATATGCTTAGATTCAGGAGTTTTGTAGGCTTAATTATACTATTTGTGGCAGCAGTAGGTCTTATGCGTGGACAAACATGGGCGAAGTATTATTACACCTTTGCCGCTGGTGTGAGTATTTTTAATTTATTAATGGCAATTCCGTCAATTTTCGTGTCAAAAGCCTTATTGCCTTATAAAATAGTATTCCTCATACTGTTTGCTGGTGCAGCTATTTGGTCGGTCTATGTCATTATTTTCTTGAATACAACAGATGTGTTTGACCAATACAAAAAAATGCTAGAGTCAGGCGCGAATTTTGATAACGCTGGTAAGGTGGAATTAGATGAATTAATCGAAGAGATGTTGCCAATGGATTACAATGACTTCAACAATATTAGTGATTATAAACTTTTGTTAGAAGACATTTTTGATTGGCTAGAAGTAACCGATAAAGTAGAAAAAATGTACATTGATGAAAATAACAAATCTACTATAATAATAGAAGCTACAGATACCCTACACAAGATTGATGTCTATGTGAACAAACAGATTTTTGATAATCGTTTTTTGGGTAAGGTGAACACAATTTTGCGTGAGTGGGTAGGAAAAGATAAGTATTTGGGTGTCATTTACCCTGAGACGGTTTTACATGCGGACGAACGAAGTTTCGTTTATGAAAATGGACTAACATTTAGACAACTTCGAACAGCAGGTTTCTATAAGAATTGAGTATTGCTGTTGGTAGAAATTCATCCGCTAATAGGAAATTAGCGGATGAATCGTGTGGAATCAAACAACCATCGCCTCCACCTTTGGCAAGGCTTCCGTAGGCAAATCCACCTGCTCCAATGCCTGCCCAATATCCCAAAGAATGTCCTCCGCATTTTCTACGCCTATCGAGAGGCGAATCAGTTGGCTGCTAATGCCCATTTTTTGTTTGGTAGCACTATCTACACCAGCGTGGGTCATGGTGGCTGGGTGCTGTGCCAAGCCTTCGGTGCTACCCAAGCTTACAGCGAGTTTAAAGAGGCGTAAATGATTCAAAAATTGAAATGCCTGCGCTTCGCCACCTTGAATATCAAAGGAAATCATCGCGCCGGGAGCGTTGTATTGTTTTTGGTAGAGCGCGTATTGTTGGCTATCTGGTTCTAATAAGCCCAAATAATGTACCCGCTCCACTTTGGGATGATTGGCTAGCATTTGTGCCACTACTTTAGCGTTTCGCATTTGTTGTTCCATACGTACTTTTAGGGTTTCGAGGCTACGCAGGAGGAGCCAGCAAGTATTCGGGCTTGCCATATTGCCCAAGAACGTACGCAATACGCGCACGCGCTGCATCACCGCTGCATTGCCCAATACTGCACCCGCTATCAAATCGCTATGCCCGCCGATATATTTCGTGGCAGAATAAATTACAATGTCCGCGCCATGCTGCAAAGGGTGCGACCACAGCGGTCCCATATAGGTATTATCAATCGCTACGTGCACACGCTGGTCTTGTGTGCCAAAAATGTCGGCTACTTTTCGGCAACATTCGATGTCAATGATGGCGTTGGTTGGGTTGGCAGGCGTTTCTGCATAAATCATCGCCAAGCGATTCGCCTTACCTGAAGTTTGTACGCGCTGCACGATGTCTTCGTAGCTATCATTAGCATCAAAAGCAAGGGCTTCCACACCGATTTTAGGCAAAAAATGATGGATAAAATGATCCGTGCCGCCATACACAGGCGAGCTAAAGAGTAGCAAATCGCCGGGCTTCAAAAACTCTAGCAATACCGTACTTATCGCCGACATGCCACTTTCAAAAACAGCGCAGTCTTCTGCCTTATCCCATAGGCAAAGGCGGTTTTCTAGAATTTCAAGATTGGGATTATTGATACGGCTGTAGATCAGTCCTAGTTCTTCATGCTGTGCCTTATCGCGCAAGCCATACGCCAATTCAAAGTAGGCTTTGCCTTCCTCGGCGGTCTTAAATACAAAAGTAGAAGTCTGAAAAATCGGTGATTTGATTGCCCCTTCTGATAGTTCTGGCTTGTAGCCGAAGGACATCATTAAACTCTCTGGTGCGTATGTATGCTTGCTCATGCTTGTTCTTGTTTTGAATGACTAATTATAAGACAAAATTACAAGTCGTAGATTATATTTCTAAATTTTTAAATTTATGAAGAAAATAATTCTATAAAATATACTTTTGTAGATTAAATTGCTATTTCAAAGCGAAAAGTAGACTTGAAATAGAAAAATAATCCGTTCTCTTACAAATTTCGTGGACGAAGAAAAAGAAAACACAAAAACGCCCAAGAAAGTAGTGTTGTGATTTCTTTTTCTTCGGCTTCATCGCGGAATTTGCCAGAGAACCAAATAATCTAAGATGAATTATACGCTCGATGCCATTGATAGACGCATCATCCGACTACTGCAAGAAGATGGAAAAATGAAAATCAAGGAAATAGCGACCGCCTTGAAAATGACGAATACGCCCATTTTTGAACGCATCAAACGGCTCGAAAAGGAGGGCTTCATTAAAGGCTACACGACCTTAGTGGATCGAGAAAAACTAGGTTTACAATTAATTGCGTTTTGTTCGGTGACTTTGGAAATTCATAATCAGGACAATATCCAACGCTTCGTGCGCGAAGTCAATGAATTGGAAGAGGTGGTAGAGTGCTACCACATTGCAGGCATGTTCGATTATTTATTGAAGATTTTTGTAAAAGATATGGCAGATTATCAGCATTTCATTACGAACAAATTAGCCTCCTTAGCAAATATTAGCCGTGTACAAAGCTCCTTTGTAATGACCGAAATCAAACAGGCGCGAGTGTTGCCGATATGATTTCCTGTCCACGTCTCCAACGAGGCGCGTTGTATAGGAGTTGCTCTGTTTTGTAATGGTTTATATTAGTGTGGTTTTCTGGCAAATTACCTATAAAACCAAAGTTGTATGGTAGAGGGTATATGGCAGGGTGTAGGACAAATTTCCTAAATCGCATGATTTATCCCAATGGAACGTGTTCCATTGGATGGGAAAAGGGATTTTTGTCCTACACCCAACTTGCCGCGCAACTTGGGTTATAAACTCAAAATTCGTAAGCTATGCGAAGCATCTGTGGTATTAACCTTCAAAAAATATACCCCTTTAGGATAAGCCGTCAAATCCAAAGCAGTTCCTGTTTGCAAGTTTGCTCTTGTGACCAAACGCCCTAAACTATCAAAAAGCGTATATTGAAGCGATTGCTCGCCCAAAAAGTTGATATATAATAGCCCAGTTGTAGGATTTGGAAAGACTTGCAAGTGTTGTGTAAATGCATCTTCAGTCGCTACATTCGTATCACTTTTCAGCCTAATATTATCAAAATAAAGCGTTTTATCTGCCAAAGGAGCTACTTCGGCAACAATTTCGAAACGGTCAATAGCTCTCCAATCGAATTTACCTTCCGATTCATACCACTGTCCTTCCCATGCCCCTGTATCTATCAGATCACTAAGCAAAATTTGAAGGTGCTGCCATTCTCCATTCCAGGGTAATCCTCCAATATGTACCTGCATACGCCAGGGGTGGTCATCCACGCCCAAATCCGTATCCATAAAGCGCATGTCAAAGGAAGTATTTGGAGCAGTACCACGCACATAAAAATCCAGATAGTAGTTATTTTCGAGTAAATAACTAAGGTCTCTATTCGGGCGAAAGTCTAGTCCAATCACGCCATATTGGTTAGAGTTACTCCAAGCCAAACAGCGTTCTCCTTCTTGTGGGGCATCATCAGAATAATAATCAATCGAGCCATCGCCATAGCTATCATCGAATATAGCTTGCCCAAGATAATCCGTGTAAATGGCAAAGCCTTCGGTGTCGGGCTGCGCTTCAAAATCGCTTTGGGGCGGCACATTAAAACCCAATGCTTCCAGTAGGGGAACATTTAAATCATGTTCAAATAAGCCATTGCTTCCTTCCTCGAAAACACCAAATCCACCATGATAGTCCCATATTGTCCAAGCAATATCATTGGCTTCTAAGTACGTTCGCACTGCATCGTACCAAGCTACACGGTCAGGTTCTTCACTATTGGGTTGATATACGCCAAACTCTCCGCAGTAAATCGGCACATTGCGCTCATTGCGGAATTGTATAGCGATGTCTAAAAGGGCTTGCACTTGTGCGATAGTTCCGTCGTTAGGGTAGCCATTATACGCCCCCTCGCCCCAGGTGCCGCGCAGACTAGCAGGCAAGGTAGGCATTGCACTAGCGTTGTACGGAAATGGCACATTGCCAATATCCTGAAATGGAATGCCTACCCAAGTTGCGCCCTGATGCGTAAATAGAAATGGGTCATAAAAATGGAAGGTGTAAATTAGTTTATCGTCCTCATAGTCAGGTATGGAAGCAAGGCTATTGTAGCTATTCCATTCTGCGCCGCCGACTATAATGTAGTGCGTTTCATCTAGCGTGCGGATAGCCTTAATCACTTCTCCTTGAATGCTATTCCAAAGCGCGTTGTCAATGCCATGTGGTTCATTCAAGATTTCGTAATAAATATTGGCGTAACTATCGTGATAATGCGCTGCCATTTGTGTCCACACCTTTCCTAATACATTACCTATGCTTGGACTCGTGTTTCCAGAGGGGGCGAAGGTATGATTATCCAGAATGAGGTGCATATCCAAAGCTTCTGCCCAAGTTACTACTTCATCTAAGAAATTTAAAAATAGGGGGTCGAGTGTATAATTGGGCGCGCCATCGGTCATAAAATGCAGATTGATAGGTAAGCGAATGACATCGCAACCGAGGCTTTTGATTTGCTCAAAATCAGTCTTTGTATATTTAGAAAATTGTATTTGTTGTGCCGTATTTGCTTGAAACCAATTGGTGAGATTTACCCCACGATTGAAGGGAGTGTTTTGGGCATTTAATGAACCCAAAAGTAGTATATAAACAAAGATGCAAAGTAGATTTTTCATTTTCAAGTGCTTTATGAATTGGGTTCTCAGACAAATCCCGTGACGAAGCCGAAGAAAAAGTAAGCACAACACTACTTTTCGAGCGTTTTTGTGCTTTCTTTTTCTTCGTCCACGGAATTTGTCTGAGAACGATGAATTGCTTTAGTTGGCTCGGCTTAAGGCTTATCCAAAATTAATCAAAAAAAGTGAATTTCAAACAGCTTGGCTGCTTTGTGATGGCCTAAATCAAATAGGCGCGGGTGTTGCTTATACAAACATAGGTTGTACAATTGATAAATTTTGACAAATCTGTGTTTTAGAAGGATTATATTTTGTAAAACATTTGAACTACCTTTATGTAAATTGCATTTAGGGAGTAGTAAGGGAATTTATTTTTTCACTTGATGAATATCACGCATGAAAAATTTTACACAAATCATCTTTAGCCTAGTTATCGTTAGTCTTTCTTTTGCAGCTTGCGAACAAGAGGAACTAACAGCTACACATGCCGACATTTTGGCAGAACCTACGGAAGAGGATATAGCAAAAGCCTATCTCGCAAAAACGCGTAGCTTGGTCTTATTCGCTTCGCTTGAAATACAGCATGAAGACAATAGCATGAAAGGCTACCTCATTGATATAGATGGTAATCTTAGAACGATAGAAACAGCGGATGGCATAGCGACATCTATGGGCAAAGCATTTGCTTCGGAAACTATATTGCAAAGTCTATATAATCAAAGTACAGTAGTGGAAACGCTCTCGCTTGTAGAGTTAGCAGATGTCTATAAGCAAGCGAAACAACTTTCTGAGAAAGATGCCGTTAGCGAAAATGACGATTTTCAAAGTAGCCGCATTTATCTTGCTTTTGCGCGGGATGAGAGCTGTGCAGAAGATGGTACTTGTACTACTGGTTCGGATTTGCTTCATGATACGAATCGTACGCACCTCCAATTGCTGATTAATGCAAGTGGTCATTTGGAGGGAGAAAATACGAGTAGCGTTACTACAGATTTGCTAGAATGGTTACGTGCCTTTGATGCAAAAGTGGATTTAGGCTAGGGGAGGCTATTGATGTGGATACTACTACATTTTAGTAGTTAATACAGAAACTAAATAAGGCTTTGTTCATCTTTATTTTAGATGAACAAAGCCTTAAATTTATAACAACTAAGAAGCTGTTTTAAAAAATTGCGATTCGTTCTTTGAACCTTCCACGATTGGTATGAATGACCACAAAGTAAATATCTTTGGGCAAGTGCACTAGAATTTCAAAGTCGGTGCGATGCCCTGAATACTGCATGACTTTTTTCCCTTCTTTACTGAAGAGTTCTACTCGTTCTATTTTTATGTCGGGTTCAAGTGCTATTTTGAAGGAGTTGCGCGTCGGGTTTGGATAGACGAGTACATCTTGGGGCTTTGTTATATTTTCTGTGCTAGTGGTAAAAGAACAGCCACCCCAAACGTAATCCGCCCAAGCTTCAATTTGGCTGAAATCATTTGTAAAAGTAGAATAGACCACGCCATATATTTTTTCTAAATCTTCTGTTTCGCGCAACCAATCTTTTACAAAAAATGGACTATCATAAAAACCTGCTAATATTTGAGAATGTCCACGCTCTTCAAAGAATTCGGCTGATAAAGCGCGCCAGGGTGCTACATTTATCCAATTTACTATCGTTACGTCTGGTGCTAGTCCTTCCCAACTATTCGTCCAATAGTCTTTGGCTAGGTAAAAAGGTGCGCCTTCGCCATAAGCATTGTGGTAGGGGTCAAACATAGAATTGTACGTCATAATGAGTTCGGTGGGCGCAATTGACCTTGCGTGCCGATGTACTTCCGAGAAATTATATGCCAAATTGTCGCCCGATGTACCATAGCTTGGACTATTATCCCAACCATGTAATCGGATTTCATCATATTGCCACAGCCAGCCATTAAACATATCTTGTTCTGCGAAGCGGTCGCGTACTTCTTCGTGTTGAGTGGTCGCAATATCTATGGTTTTGGGTTCAGTCAGACTCGCACAAATTTGAGTGTTGAGCAGCGTGGTAGTATGGAAATAGCTTGCCAAAATCGTATCTCCTTCTTGCAGCGAAGAAGCTGCTGGAATACCAATAGTTGGTGGTGTGTGCCAATGCGTGTATGCTCCTCGGAAAGGAGTAATGCCAAGAAGTGGGTCAATGATTTCATCTACATCTATGCCTTCCAAAACGGCTGTGCCATCCATTTTTCTTAGCTCGACAGCTGTGGAAGCACGGCGCAGTACATTGATGAAAGGCGAAGGCTCAATTGCTACGTCATCCCACCAGAGTTTGCCCGTTGTGCCACCCCAAGTGCCTAGATAAAGATTCACGATTTCACTATCAAGGCTATTGAAGGTGAGGTGATATTGTGTCCAGTCTTGTGTGTATGCAACAGGCGTGGAGTTTGCGTGCAATTGCCTTCCTTCATTATTATTGATAAGAACATGGACAAAAGCAGGCTCAAAGTTTTCCGTTTTAACCCAAACACTGAGATGATAGTCGCGGTATTGCGCCAAATCGCTTATCGTTTGGATGAAACGTCCATTTGCGTTCGGGTCATTTTCGGGGTTTTCTACGCGTATGCTTGCATTGCCGCTATGCTTCACTTCTTGGTCAATGAAAGTAACCACACCTGGACTATCCTGAAAACTCCAATTGGGCACGACATTGCCGCTTGTAGGTAAGGTCTCAAAATCACCATTTTGGAAATTGAAAGCTGTCTGTTCGTACATTGGCACCAACTCCAAGCCATTTGCTCCCATTTCCACCACGAAAGGCGCGTCTTTCACAGGCAAACCTTCTGCCATATTAATATCGTGGTATAGGATACGGCTAGAGTAGCCAAAATAACCCATTTCAGGATAGACGTTGATGCCTAAGACTTTTGCGGAATCAAGAAAAGTGCGGAGGTTCGGTAGGTAGTTCTGTCCGTTTTGTGGCGCATTTACAAAGCCAAAAAACGCGTCTGATAACACTACGCCTGTGAAGCAAGCATTTGCCGCCCGCGTCATTTTAGCCAAGCCATCTTCAAGGCTTGCATTTTGCGATAAATTGGTGGTGACTCTAATGAGGCGATGTTTCAATTCATGTCCATGTACAATGGGGTGTTCTTCTATATCACAAGGGGGATTGGCTAAAAGGATGATATTAAATGCCATGCATATCAACAGAGGATATATTTTCATCTTTGTGAAGTTTGGTAGAATAAATAGTATGCAATAGTACCCAAAAATCGGAATATGATTTTGCTTTCTATTTTATTCGCCTTTTGTTCAACTGATGAGTGCAATGACATTGCGAAATCCATAAATAAATAGGGCGCAGATGAAGCCATCTGCGCCATTTAACTACTTCTTAGGAATAACTACACCACTTTTAAATCCAAAGCCCTAAGAGTAGTTACCCGATTGAAAAACTAATTATTTAGTTATCTCCTCTACATTCTTCTTTGAGTGCTTTCAATTCTTCGGCACTTGCAACTTCTACGATGCTTTCGTCCTCTTCCATTTGCACCTCGATAGGGAATACTAAAGAGGGACGCTCTTCTGCATCAGGATTTGCTTCTTTCCAGTCGCGAATCGCTTGCTTCAAAGCTTGACGATCTTCAAACTCTACTGTTGTATCGTCAGGAAATGCTAAACTTACTGGATAAACTATCTCGAAGCACTTTCCGCACTTGCCGCCATGTCCACGATGTCCTCTTCTACCAAAGTCTCCTGCACATTCGCGCTTTAGCTCACGCAATTCGCTCATATCTGCTACGCTGATTAATTCCCCTTCCTCTGTAGTCACTTCAATTGGGAACGCCAATTCAGGTCGTCCTTCTGCGTCTGGATTTGCTTCTTTCCAGTCTTCAATGCTTGTTCGGAAGCTTTCATAGTCTTCAATTTCCGCGCTTGTTTCATCTGGGAAGTTGAGTGTGATAGGAAATACCAATTCATAACAACCAAAGCGTCCAAGACTTCCTCTTTCTTCAATTTCGAATAAGGATTGGTCTACAAATTCTTGGATTTCTTCGTGTTGGAACTGGCTAAATAAGCCGTCTTCTTGGCAAGAAGTCAAGAAGATACAAGATAGTGTCAGACTAAAGATGGCAGATTTCAAAAAGAATTTTTTCATGATTGTATTTAGTGATTTTAGATATGTTTAAGATGATATGTTCGATAAAAACAAGTGCACTATTTATTATCTCACGATTACTTTCACCCTATAGGTACAGTAGGGTAGGGAAGGGTTGCCTGAAAAGAAATTTTTTTTGATTTTTTTCTTTTGGAGAGCAAAAGATTATTTTTAGAAGCCAAAGATTTCGACTTGTTTACAACTAAAAAGCCGCATTAAACTCTAAGTTTAACACGGCTTTTATTTGCTGTAGTTTGTTCAGGGGGTAGTTACAGAATGATATT
>JAHDCQ010000002.1:0-70537 GCA_020629845.1 Saprospiraceae bacterium
CATAACAAAACATGAGTTTACTCAAACCTACATCCGATACGCCTGCGGTATATTTCAAGGATTTGACGATTGCCAATATTCGTTGCTTCAAAGAGGAACAAACGATTAACTTTACCAATGCCAAAGGTGAACCTGCACAGTGGACGGTGATTTTAGGGAATAATAATACGGGGAAGACGACTTTGTTAAGGTGTTTGTATGATTTGGAACAGATAAAACGATTAATCAGACTTCATGAATTATCAGATGGAACTATAATGATATCAGATAAATTAGAAGAACCTAGTATTGAATACCAACCTAGATTAGTAAAGACGGTAATTGATAAGCTTCCAAAATTTATTAGTCAATCTTTATATAGGGAAGCTAATTTAGCTAAGAATACATCTAGTTTTTTTATCGTACATGAAGATGATGTGCAAGAGAGTATCAAAGAAGGACATGGGATTGACTTAGCAAAAAATACTTGGAGTAGGACGTTAGAATCTATTCCAGTCTTCAATATAGATGCCTATGGAATACCTAGAAGTACTAGTTTAGATATTAATTTTTTGGAAGTTGATAATCCATTGTTAGGTCTTAAATTGGTAGATTTACAAAAATGGTTAATCGAAATAAATAACGCTTCAAAAAGTGAGAATAAAGAAGTAGCGCAAAAAGCAAGAAACAATCTCAATCAAATTGAAGAAATTTTAATTGATATTTTACCTGATGTTTTTAGTTTTCGGTTTCAAATTAACCTTGATTTTAAAAACTGGGTAGAGTTCAAAACGGATTATGGTTGGGTACGCCTTAAAGATTTAGGATATGGCTATCAATCTCTCATGGCTTGGATGGTAGATTTTGCAAAACGTCTTTTTGACCGCTATCCAGAAAGCAAAAGCCCACTCGCAGAACCAGCCATCGCGCTAGTAGATGAGATAGATTTGCATTTACATCCCGATTGGCAGCGTAAAGTGATTAGCCATTTAAGCAAACATTTTCCTAGAACGCAGTTTATTGTCACGGCACATAGCCCGTTAGTGATACAGTCGGCAGATGAGGTGAATGTGGTTTTACTAGAAGCGGATAAAGAAAATGGAAGAGTTCTAATCAATCAACCTGAAATTGAGAATTATCAGGGTTGGACAGTAGAGGAAATTCTTACTGAAATCATGGGATTAGGCGATAAAGTACGCTCGGATGATTATCTGAATTTGATGGATGCCTTTGACCAAGCCCTCGATGACGAAGATTACGATGCAGCGATGCACGCTTATGATGCTTTGGATAAAATTTTGCATCCGTATAGCAATCAACGTAAATTAATGAAACTACAACTAACAAGCATAAAACCCGTAGCAATCGCCCAATGATACAACTCGAAGCCTACCCAAAACCTGTAGAATTGACTGATGAATTGGTAGCCGATTTAACCGCTAAATTCAAGGATGATGGCACAGCGGTTTGGAAGAAAAAGTTCATCACAGATGCTTTAGAAGCAATGTCATATCGCAAGTGTGCTTATTGCGAATGCAAACTCAATGAGGAAGGAAAATATCTTCAAGTCGAACATTTTCATCATAAGGATAAGTATAAAGACGAGGTAGTGCTTTGGAGTAATCTTCTGCCTTCTTGCAATCGCTGTAATCTAAAGAAAGGAACACATGATACGGTGCTAAAACCTCTCATTCATCCTGTCCGAGATGCTCCAAAAGAACATCTATCTTTTCAACAATATCGCTTTAAAGGAAAGACAGAAATCGGCGAGAGAACTATCAAAAAACTACGACTCAACGACAGAAAGCATTTACAAAACAAACGTTATGAAATAGGCAGCAAACTTTTAGAGGAAGTAGAAGATGTCTTGGAAAAAGTAAGAGATTTTAAGCAAGGAATTAATACTTCAGTCCGTAAATTAGACAAGATAAGCGATATCTTTTGGAATCTGATGGAAGAATGTACCCCACAAGCAAGCTACGCTGCCACTACTTCTACCATTCTTTTGAATGATGACGCTTATCCCAAAATCAAAACCTTCCTACAAACCCAAAACCTATGGAATGAAGCTTTTGAACAACTTGAAGCAGCAGTACAATATTGCGCCTTAGATTTAGCAAACAATCGCAGCCATCCTGATACCATAATCGCTTAACAAAATCTGTTTCAACGATTTTACGACTTTATCCAAAAATGTCACCAAATATCAAGCCGTCTAAATAGTTACTTATTTTCCCCACAAAACAATACCTTAGCCTAAAATACACATTATGCGGCACGTTTTATTTCTACTCAGTCTACTCCTTTTTGCCTGCTCCGAAACTCCTGTTGAGAAAGTAATTGTTGAAGATTCAAGCGAGTCCGACAGTCAGCTCGGCGAAGTACACTTCAAAGTGACGGGGGCGGAAGCAGCACAGCCTGCCTTTGAGCGTGGCTTGTTACTGCTGCATAGTTTTGAGTATGAAGATGCGCGGGAAGCATTCCAAGAAGCGCAGGCATTGGATTCTACTTTTGCTATGGCCTATTGGGGCGAAGCCATGACACATAATCACTCGCTTTGGCAACGCCAAGAACAAGAAAAAGCCCTCGAAGCCCTTGCCAAACTAGCACCTACGCCTGCAGAAAGAGCAGCTTTAGTGCAAACGGATTTGGAACGCGATTTCTTCGCAGCCATCGAAACCCTCTATGGCGAAGGCACAAAGTACGAGCGTGATGTAGCGTACAAAAACAAAATGGAAGCACTAGCGCAGAAGTATCCTGACCAACACGAAGTAGCAGCATTCTACGCTATTTCTTTGCTTGGTGCATCGCGTAATGGAAGGGACGAAGACCTCTATAACAATAGTGCGAAAATAGCGAAGGGAATTATGGCAGAAAACCCCAATCACCCAGGAGCATTGCACTATTTAATACACTCGTATGATGACCCGATGCATGCACACCTAGCACGCACGGCAGCCGACAGCTACGCTAAAGTCGCGCCTGATGCAGCACATGCGTTGCACATGCCTTCGCATATCTATGTAGGCTTAGGGCGTTGGAATGATGTCGTAAATTCTAATATTGCCTCTTGGAATGCCAGCGTGAAGCGTATGCAAGCGAAGGATTTGGGCAAAGATGCACGGAGTTATCATGCCTTGAATTGGTTGCAATATGGCTTGCTGCAAAGAGGAGAAGTAGAGCAAGCAACGGATATACTACAACGCATGCTAGAATACACAAAGGAAGACGAGGGTAAACGTGCACGTTCCTATCTGCTCCTTATGAAAGGAGGGCATCTAGTAGAGACGAATGATTGGGGTAGTGAATTTGCCGATATAGCAATCAATGTCTCCGATTTGAATGTATTGAATAAAGCAGAATATGCTTTTATAGAAGGTATGAAAGCCTATCATAAAAAAGATGCAGCAGCCCTGCAACTCGTGATTGAAGATATGCAAACGGCCCGCCAAACGGCAGCTTCTATCGTAGGCGATGCGGGTTTTGCAATGTGTAGCGCGGGAGGTTTTGCAGGTCGCCCACCCAGCCAGCAAGATGTGGATATGGCGCATATTTTAGAAATGGAATTAAAAGCCTATCGCGCTGACTTAGCAGGCAAAACGACACTTGCTAATGAATGGTTTGAAAAAGGCACGGCTTTGGAAGAAACGTTGAGCTATTCCTTTGGGCCACCTGATGTGCTAAAACCTGTACATGAAGCCTATGGCGAGTACCTATTGAAGCAAAAAGAAGCGACTAAAGCTTTAACTGTATTTGATAAAGCCTTGGAAATAAATCCACGTCGGTTGCATTCTTTGAAAGGAAAACAGCAAGCCTTAAAAATGCTAGGCGATGCAGAAAAACTCAAAAGTGTAGCACAAGACTTAGCAGTAAGCTTAGCAACTAAGGAACGTGGGGTAGTGCTTTAATCAGCCAAAAGCAGTAAGGAAAAACTATTGATTTAGAGCGATATTCTACTTGGGCAAATGCATAAACTGATGCATTTGCCCTTGCCATATTATTTCAATTCTGAAACTCAAATAGTACATTTGCTTGTTGTTTAAGCAATTAGTAAAAAAGTCAATGAGTATAAAATTATTATTGATAGAAACCGCCACAGAAATCTGCTCAGTAGGATTGAGCGAAGGGACGCAGGTACGCGCCTTAAAGGAATCGGATGCCCCGTATAGTCATACTGCCCAATTGACGCTGTTGATAGAAGCAGCCCTGAAGGAGTTGAATTGGAACTTAAACGATATAGATGCCGTTGCTTTGAGTAGCGGGCCAGGTTCGTATACGGCACTTCGGGTAGGGAGTTCAGTAGCTAAAGGAATTTGTTATGCTTTACAGAAACCTCTAATAGCAATAAGTACGCTTGAAGCCATTGCCTATGCATCTAAAATGCAAGTAGAGCAAGCAAATACCCTCTATTGCCCAATGATTGATGCTCGACGTATGGAAGTATATATGGCACTATACGATAACGATATGAACATAGTCGCGCCGACTCAAGCGTTAGTAATCGAAAAAGGTGTTTTTGAACAGTACTTAACAGCAAATAAACGGATAGCATTTGCAGGTAATGGGGCTGGAAAATGTGCTGAATTACTTACTTCTCCACAGCATACTTTTTTAGATATACAATGTACTGCGACGCACTTAGCTCCTTTAGCACTAGCTGCGTATAAGGCTAAGCGATTTGAGGATATTGCTTATTTTTCACCAAATTATCTGAAAGCACCTAATATTACGATACCTAAGAAAAGACTTTAGACATTTTTTTTAATCGTATTACAAACAAGCAATTTTTTAATATTTTAACAAGTTTAATATCATAGAAATGTTATAGTTTTCACAAACTTCTTTGCAATAAGGAAATAATATATAATAGAAATTTGTTATTCATTGAATATTTTATTAATTTTGAACGAGTAAAAGATATAAATACCTTGTATAAGAAAATATAAGGCGTTTGTTTTTTACTTTTTTTAACAACGAGTTATAATTCAATTTCTGTTCTATAATTGCCAGAACTGGAGTTCTTTTTGAAAAACATAGTTTATGAGAAAACAGAAAAATGAAACCGTGGTACTCAAAAAAGGGAACCACGATATTCAATTAGATTACGCAGAGCTAAGAAAAGCTGTGTTAGTCCTTCGAGCAATAAATCACAAGTTACGTCAGCGCATCATAGATTTATTAGAAGAGCACAACCAAATGACCGTTACAGATATTTACATCAAGCTACGCCTAGAGCAATCAGTAGCATCGCAACATTTAGCTATTCTACGAAGAGCAGGTGTTGTTGTAACGGAGCGAAATGGAAAATATATCTATTATTCACTCGACCAAACAAGATTATCGCAAATATCTAAATTGGTAGAAGAATTAGCTTGCTAAAGAAAACAGGGTTTCAGTCAAAATGATTGAAACCCTGTTCTGTTTTTATTGGGGTATTTCCCAAAGTGTTTTATTATGCTTATAATATGTGGTATACCGCATATGCATTTGTATGTAGATATAAGACTTTAAGATTAACATACATAGCCGCTCCAAATTGGACTTGAAAATAGAAACTAAAAAATATCATTGCAAAATTTGGAATTCTACTTTTATATTTCCTACCTTTACACCATATTCATATCAAGCTTCATTTCTCTACTACCTATACATTTTAACTACTGCAGTATATAACCTACTATTATATTAAGAGTATAATTGACAATAGTTAAGTACGTAAGTTAATCAACATCTTTGTGAGTACATTCAATTGAAGTTTAGCTTTATTTCAACTATCAACTTTATAAGAATAGATCAAGTGTAACGAAGGTGTTAATCTAATCATTCTAAAATCATTGTGTGATGAGATTATCATTTACAGTATTGTGTTTCTGTGTATTTGCTATGTTAGGAGTGACTAAAGCACAAAATAGCTCTAACATACTAAATGCATTTCCAAAGTTTGCTCAATTAGCAACTTCCACTAATACTACAGAGCTTTTCTTTATCACGAGAAACAGCGTTGATAAGAAAACAGTAGGGAATCCTTACCTATTTGATTGGCGAGAAGCCTTTCTAGTATCCAATGAAGATGAGGTCTTCAATGTCCGTGCTCGTTACCGAGTATTTGACGATGAGTTTCAAATTATGATGAATGGTAAGGTCAAAGCAATTTATCCTCAAATGGTAAAGGGGATTATTTTTAAAGACCAAGCATTCGTGCCTGCTAAATTTGAAGTAAATGACCGAGTAGCTTATAGCTTCTTTGAGCTATTAAGTGAAGGAGATGTTTTACTACTTAAGCGCTACGGCATGGAAGTTAAAGGTACTAAGGACGGTTTTTTAAAAATGAGTAATAAGGTTTCTAATCTGTATTATAAGTATACAGACGAAGAAAATGCTATATCAGATAAGGCAGAAGAATTAAGTTTAAAATCGAAGAACGTCCTGCAAGCACTCGGAGAATATAAAGAAGAAATACAACAGTTTGCTAATACAAGTGGATTAGAATATTCAAAGCAAGCAGACGTAAGAAAAATATTTGACTACTACAATTCAATACAGGAGTAGTGATGATTAATTCATCCGTATGAATTTCATCGTCCTGTATTACTTTCTCACATTATACTATTTTGCACTATGAGTCACTACTACTGTAGTGGCTCATTTTTAGTTAGTGTCTAAAGGAATAGATACACCAAAGCCAATCGCGGGAGCATTCGTCAATGGAACCGATTGAACACTAGGATGTAAACGAAGACTCAAGTCATCATCTAAATCAAAATCCAATAAGTGCGCATCCACAAATGACCAAGCCGTATTAAATACTAGATGTACAGCCACTAGTCCAATCCAAGAAAGTTGGCGTAGTTTATCAAAATCATCGCGAGTATTTTTTAAAGAAGTAGAAGTCTTTGTGCTTTGAGATTCTAAAATGCCCTGCCAATTAGGGCTGCTAAAACCATAAATGCGACCGCTCCCTGTAGTATTATTAGCGATAAAGCTAGGTGCATCAGCACAGTCCATTTCTCGAAAACTTTCACGAACTAGAGCGTCACAATAGGCTGTTTGTAAGACCTTATAAGCCTTCGTATTTCTATCAATATAAAATATAGTTGCCCCCATTGCGGTATACACTAGAGGGGCTTTCCAGTACTTTTTATTGTAAATATGCCCTGCTCCAGGCAAACCTAAAGAAAGTAACGCTATTTGCTTAGGGTTGAGCCCCGATTCAGCAGCAATGACCGAGTCAATCTGTACCGTCAGCGAGTCATTTAGTATTATATTTACGCTATCCTGTTGTGCATAAAGAGTTGAAAATAGTAAAAAAGAAACTGTAAAGCATAGTATTTTTAGTGACATCTTTTTAGATTTTTCTTTAGTTTTAGCTTATAAAATGTTAAAATATATATTATTAAAATATATTTATATATCTTTGATAATAATTATGTAACGATAAGTTACAAACTTGGCTATTTTAGCCTACTTCTGTCTACTACCTACAACGTTTCGAATACTCCATTTCGTAAACCAATTCCTTTTTTTATTTCAAAAGCAAATAGATAGCCAATGTGATTGCTAAGGCATTGGCATCAGCACACAAGTTCTGATTTATCTTTCCTGCTCAAAGGAAAGACTGTTTTTGTGTCTTAAAGCTTCCTGCTGAGTAATCCACGCGAATATAATATGTAAAAAATTATATCCTCATCTGTCTATACAGACATTTGGTGGAAATTATTTGTGGTCAACTAAAACTAAAGAGAGCTGTGAAAAGAAGTTACGTACTACTAGTTGCCTTGCTTTTTGTATGGGTGCATATTAAAGCACAAAAATCAGATTCACCGTCTATTGAAAAGCGGCGAACGGAATCCATTGTTCCTACACCAAATAAAATTGCTCAAGAGCTACTCAAGAAGCTGGAGAAAGAGCGATTTTATCCTTATCAAGTTTTACAACTCAATCGAAAAATTGAGAAACACGCCTATAGACAGCTAGTTTCTAAAGCTATTTTTCTGGAATTAGCGCAGGATTCGCTTCAACGCATGAAGCAAGAACAACCTGATAATATTATGTTCTATATACCAACATCAGAATCGGATATGTTGGAATTAGCACTTACTAAAGTCAATATAAAAGCAGATGACTATCGGGTACTTACAGAGACAGGCGAGCATCACGAAAACGCTGATAATCTATTTTACAGGGGAATTGTAAAAGATGGTACAAATTCTGTTGTCGCCTTGAGTATCTTCAAAAATGAAGTGCGGCTCATGCTTTCAGATGCGCGTGGCAATTATGTGTTGGGCAATCTGCGAGAGAAGGGTGTAGCAGATTATGTATTTTATAACGATCAAGACTTAAAAATTCAGCATGATTTTGCTTGCGAAACACCCGATATGCCACTACCAAAGCTAGAGCATGAAACGCTTTCGCATCTACAAAAAAGCAATTCCAATAACTGCATAAAAGTATATATAGAGGCTACTTTTGAATTTTATCAAGATAAAGGTAGTGTAGGTAATACGCGTGATTTTATAGAGGGACTGTTCCACGAAGTAGCCACTATTTATAGCAATGAATCGATCAATACGACTATATCTGAAATCAAGGTTTGGACATCTAATGACCCTTACAATGAGGGCAATTCTGTAACGGCTTTGCAAAGCTTCAGGAGTAATATAGGCAGCAGTTTCAATGGGGATATTGCCCATTTATTATCCACTGCAAGCAATGGAAACGGAGGTATTGCTACCGTAGACGCGCTTTGTTTCAAAAGTGTGGCGCATGCCTATAGCAATATTCGGAGTACCTTCAATACTTTTCCAACCTACTCTTGGACGGTATCCGTATTTACTCACGAAATGGGGCATAATTTAGGCTCTAATCACACACATGCTTGTGTCTGGAATGGCAATAATACACAGATTGACGATTGCGGCAATGTAGCAACTGTAACTCCTAATGCTCCTTGTTATAATCCAGGCAATCCCATTATACCATCGAATGGTGGGACAGTAATGAGCTACTGTCACGTGAATAGTGCGGGGATAAATTTAAGTTTAGGCTTTGGCGACCAGCCAGGCAATTTGATTAGAAATAGAATAGCTCGTGCTGCTTCTAACGGCTGTATTTCGGATGATTGTGCTGGTGGGGACGATGGTGACGAATGTTCTAATACCGCACCTACGGCTTCGCAGCTAAGTACAACAAATATTAGTACCAATACCGCAAGACTTAATAATAGCCAAAATAATATAGATGCTACTGCTTGGCGATACCGTAGGGCAGGTACTTCTAGTTGGATACCAATAGGTGCTAATGCGAGCAACAGTCAGTCTATCTCTAATTTAGAAGCTAATACAAGCTACGAATGGCAAGCGCAGGCAGTGTGTGACGGTATAGGCGGCAATTGGTCTGCGACGGAAACATTTACTACGGATACGGATGGAAATGCTTGTGATAATACACCACCAGCGGCATCGCAGCTTTTTGCTTCTAATATTACATTCACATCAGCCACTCTTAATAATGATAAACAAGAGGTAGATGCAACGGATTGGCGGTATCGCAGACAAGGTTTCTCTAATTGGATAAGTGCGGGTACAACAACTGCTGTTACGAAGAATATCAATAACTTAATGTCAGGAGTGCGCTATGAATGGCAGGCACAGGTGATTTGCGACGGTATTGGTGGCGGTTGGTCGGCTATAGAGTCTTTTATAACCGAGGAGGAAATGAACTGCACGACCACTACGCCAAATGTATCCCAATTATACACCACCAATATCGGTTTTACGAGTGCGACACTCAACAATAGTAAAACTGATATTGAGTCTACCAATTGGCGATACCGCAAAGAGGGGGCATCGAATTGGATAAGTGGCGGTTCTACTCCAAATGGAAGTAAGAATATCGGAAATCTTACGTCCAATACGCGCTATCAGTGGCAGGCACAGGTCACTTGTGCAGGTGCTACAAGTAGTTGGTCGGCTACGGAAACCTTTACCACTGCGAATGATTGCTCTACGACTACTCCTTCGGCTTCGCAACTTTGGACGGATAACATTGCTAATAATTCAGCGCAACTTAACAACAGCCGTACAAATCTAGATAGAACAAATTGGCGCTATCGAAGAGAAGGTACAAGCGGCTGGACGAATGCAGGCTCTAGTGCAAACGGTCGGCAAACTATTAGCAATTTGCAAGCCAACACCCGCTACCAATGGCAAGCACAAGCAGTTTGTGGAAATGGTAGTGGGAATTGGTCGGCTACAGAAAGTTTCACTACTACGGGTTCTACCAACAATTGCTCCCCTGAAGCCCCTGCTACCACACAACTATACGTGACTGAAATTACAGGCAATTCTGCACGTCTAAATAGTAGACGAAGCGATGTAGATAAAACGAATTGGCGGTATCGTAAGCAAGGGGCAAGTAACTGGATAAATACAGGTTCTACTACCGCGATTTATAAAGTCATTGGCAATTTACAAAACAACACAACTTACCAATGGCAAGCGCAATCCATTTGTGGAAATACAGCAGGCGAATGGTCATGGACAATGACCTTTTCTACCAATACATCGGGGAGCAACTGCTCCACTGCACCTCCAACGGCTTCGCAATTAAATGTAAGTGACATTAGTACAAATTCTGCTAAACTCACTAGCAGCAAAACGAATGTTGATAAGACCAACTGGCGATTCCGTAAGGAAGGAGCAGCTAACTGGACGAATGCAGGTGCTACTACCAATCAGGTGAAAACGATTGGCAATCTGCAAGCCAATACGCGTTATCAATGGCAAGCACAGTCGCTGTGTGGGAATGATAGTGGCAATTGGTCATGGACGGAGACCTTCACAACGGCAGGGAATAGCTGTTCTACTTCGCCACCAACTGGAGCGCAACTAAGCACAAGTGAAATAGGTACAAATTCTGCCAAACTCATTAGTAGCAAAACGAATGTAGATAAAACGAATTGGCGGTTCCGTAAAGAAGGCACACAGAACTGGACAAATGCAGGAGCAACTACCAATGGCTCAAAAATCATTGGCAATTTACAGTCCAATACTACCTATCAATGGCAAGCGCAGGCGATATGTGGGAATGATAGTGGAAATTGGTCGTGGACAGAGACCTTCACAACGGCAGGGAATAGCTGCTCTACTTCGCCACCTACTGCTGCACAACTGACGACGAGTGAGATAGGCACGAATTCAGCAAAACTCAATAGTAGCAAAACAAATGTAACAAAAACCAATTGGCGATTCCGTAAAGAAGGAACAGCCAACTGGACGAATGCAGGGTCTACGACAGGACAAATGAAAATGATTGGAAGCCTACAGCCGAATACGCGCTATCAATGGCAAGCCCAAGCGATATGTGGGAATGAAAGTGGCAATTGGTCATGGACAGAGACCTTCACAACGGCAGGCAATAGTTGTTCCGCGTCGCCACCTACTGCTGCACAACTGACGACGAGTGAGATAGGCACGAATTCAGCAAAACTCAATAGTAGTAAAACAAATGTAGATAAGACCAATTGGCGGTTTCGTAAAGAAGGTGCAGCAAACTGGACAAATGCGGGATCAACCACCAATGGCTCGAAAATCATTGGCAACTTACAGCCCAATACGCGCTACCAATGGCAAGCACAAGCTGTATGTGGCAATGAAAGTGGCAGTTGGTCGTGGACAGAAAGCTTCACCACAGCGGGTAACAACTGCTCTACTAATCCACCTACTGCTGCACAACTGACGACGAGTGAGATAGGTACGAATTCAGCCAAACTCAATAGTAGCAAAACAAATGTAGACAAGACTAATTGGCGGTTTCGTAAAGAAGGCACGACGAATTGGACAAATGCAGGTGCTACTACAAACCGTGTGAAAACGATTGGCAATTTGCAAGCCAATACCACCTACCAATGGCAAGCGCAAGCGATATGTGGCAATGAAGGCGGCAATTGGTCATGGACAGAAAGCTTCACGACGGCGGGGTCAGGTAATAATTGCTCCACCGCACCGCCTACTACTGCACAATTAAGTACTACTAGTATTACGAATTCTGCGGCAACGCTCAATAGTAATAAAGTGAATGTGGATAAAACCAATTGGCGATTCCGTAAAGAAGGCACGACCAACTGGACGAATGCGGGTTCTACTACGAGTCGTATGAAAGTGATTGGTAGTCTGCAAGCGAATACGCGCTACCAATGGCAGGCGCAAGCGATATGTGGCAATGATAGCGGCAATTGGTCTGCTACAAAAACCTTTACGACTACAGGTAGTTCAGGTGGTGGCAATTGTGCTTGCACGAACCACTTTGCCAATACGATTTGTGATGACTTTGATCGCTATGATGAAGGAGCAATCGGGCCGCAATCAAGCTGCTGGACTACTTGGACAGGCAACGAGGGGGGCGCAGAAGATGGCTTAATCGAAAAACGGGATGGCAATCAGTATCTCGTGATTCGAGGTACAGACCCCAATGGCGGCTTGCAGGACGTGGTGTTAAAATTAGGCAATCGAGCGGATGGAATCTACGAACTTCGCTTCGATATGTGGATGTGGTCGGGCAATAAGGGTTACTTTAATCTATTGCATATTTTCAATGGCAGTGCTGGCAATAATGAATGGGCGCAAGAGGTCTTTTTCAATGGCAATGGTTCGGGTATTTTGGAAGTTGGTGGTCAAAACCATAGTTTTAGATATGGTCAAAATAAATGGCTAGATGTTCGTCAGAGCTTCAATATCAATGACAATTCCGCTTCCTTATACATTGATAATGTACTGGTACATACTTGGCCATTCAACTATCAAACACGTACTACTTCTGGCACGAAACGACTAGCTGCACTTGATTTTTATCCTTTGGATACGGATTATCTATTTTTTATAGATAATGTAGAATTTAATAAGGTCAGTAGTCTATCCGATAGTTCTATAGAGGGTAGGAGTGTGCCACCACCACCAACGGGAGCAGCTATAGTGCCTAGCACGGAAGCAATGACACTTCATATCTTCCCCAATCCGAATAATGGACGTTTTAAGCTAGATATTCAAGCACCAACAGCTACTGCTATGCAAATTGAGGTCTTGGACGCGCTTGGGCAATTAATTACCAAGCATGAAGTGCAAGCTACCGAAAGCGTAGAGCATCATTTCGATTTATCGAATCGAGAAAAAGGCGTGTATATCGTGCGGGTGCTATCCGAGGCAGGCGTATTGACGAAACAGGTGGTTTTGGCGCGTTAATTTTGTGCTAAAAATGAAAAATGGAGAATTGAGCCCTATTAATTTTGGTTCTCTGACAAATTTCGCGCCGAAGCCGAAGAAAAAGAAATCACAACACTACTTTCTGGGCGTTTTTGTGTTTTCTTTTTCTTCGTCCACGGAATTTGTCAGAGAACGTTAATTTTCAATTCTCCATTTTAGCGAAGCTCTAATTCAAATAATTCGCCTCAAAGAATGCTTTATAATCTTCTAAGTTCTTATTCTTCAGCACCTCGCGGTAGTTTGTCTGCGTGATAGGGAACATTTCGTATTGTATATCCTGAATAAAATCGCGCTTATTGTTCTCTACACTACGATAGTACTTCATTACTTCCTCTTCCGTCTTAAAGCGGCGTACTACGACTAGCGGCGTACGTTCACCGCCTGTATTATCTAAGTAAATATTAGAAATCCGCAGTTTATCCTGGCTATAATACTTACGATTGAAATCCGAGACATTGATTTTCACATCATTCAGCACAGCAGAAGGTGGCAGCTTTATCACTAAGTAGTGTAGCTTTTCTGGCTCGTACTTATAGCGTTCGCCATCGGTCACATCTGCGCCACCTGGCACAGTGCTAATGCTTGCCCCTAGCAAACGCAAAATTTCCTTAGCCCTACGCTGCTCATCGGTATTCGGATATTTTGCTACTACATCTTTCAAGGAACGCACATAGGCATCTTTGCCTTCTATTTTGCCAAGTGTCATGGCAGCTAATAGTGCAAAACGAGGCTGTAAAGGATTGGTCGCTCCAAAGCGCGCTTCCACTTGCTGCAAGCTATCATAAGCCAACTGATAATTATCGGCTGTAAAGTTGGCGTAGACGGCATTATAGTAGTTGGTCAAGCGCATTTCTTCAGCATTAATTTTTGCTAAATAATTCGGGTCAGTCAGCACTTGCGTGTAAATGCTTTCAGGAAATTCGCGCACCAATTGGTCGCGGTAGCCTTGTGCTTTAGCCGTTTCTCCCAAATCACTACAAGACAAATATAAATAATACAAAGCCTCTGCTTTACGTGCATTATCAGGGAAACGTTCCAGTAAATCCTCGAAGGTATCTACGGATTTCTTATAGTTTTTCAGTCGCTCTCGATAGAGTACACCTAACTCAAACATAGCATCGGCTAGGCTATTTTCTGCACCTTCAATCTGCTTTTGCGATTGTGGTACACCGCGTAGAATATTGGCTACCTCTTCGTCGCCAAGACGGTTAGAAGCCAACTCTGCTTCCCGCGCAGCTTCATCAAAGTTGCCACTGCTTTGGCGGTTCGAGCGTCGCCAATCATCTTCTAGCTTTCGGTTGTCGCCCCAAGCACGCTCAAAGGCACGTTTGCCACGCTTTACTGCTCTATCATCATACGCAAAAAACGAACTCTTTGCCGCACCTGCCCCTGAAACATTTGGAAGCGCGCCTCTTGTATTTACACTAGAACGTCCTCTTGGCCCAAGTTTCGAGTTAATATCTCGTACATTTTTCTTGCGTGCTTCTTCTTGTTGTTGGCGAATCTGGAAGGCGATTTCTCGCTTTTCATCATTGCTCATACGGCTGATACCTAGCAAGCTGTCTTGTAAAGCAATGGCTTCTATATTCCGCGCCACATCCGCTAAGGTATTATTGAGGCGTTCGATGTCATCATAGCGTTCATCCGTTCTTGGAAGCAGACTCAAGGCTTCCCCAAAGTAATTTTTCGCCTTCACATAATCTTCTTCTTGGTAGAAAAGGTAGGCTAGTTTTACCAGTGCTTCTGCTTTTTGAGCATTATTGCCACCGCCTTCTTTCAGGGCTTTTTTCAGGTATTCCACCCCTTTTTCTTCCTCGCCGCTTTTCAGATAAATTTCTGCCATTGCAAAATAAATGCGGTCTTTGTAATCCACATTTTTTTCGTCTTTTAGCATTTTTTCTAGCGATTTTATCGCCTTATCCGTACCTGCGCCGCCTGAGTGATAATCGCTCAAAGTCATACTTAAACGCGCACTAAATTCCATCTCGTAATCAGGGCGCAATTTTACCACCTCCTCAAAGTGCGTAAGGGCTGCTGTAGTACTCCCTTTTTGCTCATGTATTTGTGCTAAAATATAGGCTAATCGTGCCTTATTGTTGCGTTTCTTAGCCGTCTCCTTTGCTTCTTCTAGCATTGGAATAGCTTGCTCCATTTGCTTCCGCTTAATAAAGTAATGCGCTTTTACTGCCGCCAATTCACTAGCAATATCCTTATATAAATTGGGATTGCGCTCTAAGTTTTCAATCAAATAACTAGCTTGATCGTACTTATCTCGTTCAATATAGGTGCGTGCCAACCAAAGCTGCCCTTCCTGATAAGCGGAGCGGTGCTTGAACGGGCGATCTTTCTCCCCGCGTTCTATTTCTTTCTTGAGCTTTTCTTCTTTTTCACGCTGTGCTGCTTCCTCTTTTGCTTTCTTAGCAGCGTCTTCAATCGTCTTTTTAGTATCCTTATCTGGAGTTGTTTCTTCTGGCGTATCATCACCTACCACCTCTGTACTACGGCGCACAGGGCGTTCGCCTCGTTTTCGAGCCTTCCGCCTTGCTTTCAGTTCTTTTTCGCGCTCTTTCTTGCGCTTGTTGTAGGCTTTTTTCTTTTCTTTTTGCTGTTGCTTGCGGCTTTTTGCCTTGTCTTTGCGCTCTGTTTCACGTTCTTTCTGCACTTGTTCGCGTTCGCGCTGTTGTGCTTTCTTTTCAGCACTTGTTTTA
The DNA here is from genome assembly GCA_020629845.1 of Saprospiraceae bacterium. GTDB lineage: Bacteria > Bacteroidota > Bacteroidia > Chitinophagales > Saprospiraceae > JAAUTG01. The sequence continues at coordinate 15,944 of JAHDCQ010000002.1, forward strand.
GGTCTGCTTGCTTTCTTTTTGCCAGTCTTCTTTTTACGACTCTTCTTTAGCTTGGCATCAGGACTAAATTCATCCACCAAGTAGCGTAGTGTTTCCTCTGCGGATTCATAGTCTTGCTTTAAAAATTGTGCTTTACCCGCCATTAGGTAGCAATCATCAATCCAATGACTGGGTTCGTGGAGTGCGCGTATTACAGTCACCTTCTTAATTGCTTCATCCATATCTGGCGCGACTGCTTCTGGATTGTCCGATGCTATATACGTATATATAGGTAGCAGTTTATTATAATTATCGGAATACTCTTGATCTAGTGCGAGCAAGGATGCTTCATAGAGTTCATTGGCATTGAAGTAGCCATTGAATTCTGAATTGAGGTCGTGGTTGAACTTTTTGAGCGGGGAAACATCGCTTCTACTTTTCGTCGTAACACAAGCGGCCGCCAATAAAATTACAGCCGTTAGAATGAATATTTTCTTCATGAGTCCGTTTGCTTCTGCTTGATTTAGATAGAGGTGAGGTATTAGATTTTAGCTCCATGCCTAAACACTAATCTCTTCATTTTACTAAATCAGATGTCACTACACTGGTGGTTTTATCATTAGGCAGTTGGTTTTTGCTATTGGCTAATAGCCTGATTTGCCAATAGCTAATAGCCAAAAGCCGATAGCTAAATTGATACACTATGAACTAAAGAATCGCAAATTTATTTTATTCGTTCGGCTTTTCTTGAAAAGGAGTGAATTTTCCTGTAAAAAACCCTCATTTAATGCACTAGACAAAGGGATTGTGATGCTTTGTGGAAGCAAAAAGCTATATCGAAAAATAGGTCAGCGAGCCAGCCTTACATTTATTACTTTAATCCAAGCCTTCCTTTTTTGTGGAAACGCTAAATTCTCTGTACTTTTCGCTTTAATTTTGAATTGTCGAGTACTTAGTCATTATTATAATTTACTCGCCAAATTGGAAATTTGTAAAATATAGGATAGGTAATGAATTGTTGATGAGAGGTTTATATAACGAATTTGTCAATTTTTAATTTTCCATTTTCAATTATCCATTTGGCGAACATATTATATTGAACTCGTCCATAATAATTGCTCATTCAAATCACATCTCAATATGAGAGCATTATTGGTCTTTTTGTTGTTTTTGATCTTTGCGGTTTTTGCACGCTGGTGGTATGTGTGCGAATATAAAGGCTTGTGTGGCGAACAAAAGAGCGAACGCCCCATGACCCTCAGCCTCATGGATGGCGATGAAAAAATATTGGAAGGCTTCGAGCAGTTTCAGTTCGATGCGACGCGTATTTCACCGAACTTAACGGGAAACAACAAGGAATACCTAAATAAAGTAGCCGCTTATATGCGGGCAAATCCGGATAAACACTTAAGCATAACGGGCTACTTTCGTCCGAGCGAAGCGGATTTTAGTTCGGGCTTTTTTGAAAATATAGGCATTGCACGGGCTGATAGAATTCGAGGACTATTGGTACGAAATGGTATTGACGAAGAACGCATTACACTAGATTATAAGCAAAGTCCTAGTGAAGAATTGACTGAACCAATGGCGTTTAGTACCTATCTTCCAACGCCCGATGACTTTGATAAAATAGCGTTTACCTTCACGAATATGACCTACTCGGATGCTAATTTTGAATATAATTCAGCGAAGTTTCAGCCAGGTACGCAACTGAAATCGTATGCCGATTCGGTGAAGACCTTCTTGGAGTTGAATCCAGGGAAAATGCTTCGGATTATTGGACATACGGATAGTATTGGAAGCGATGCTTTTAATAATAATTTGGGCTTGAAACGTGCTGAAGAAGCGCGTAACTATTTCAAGGGTTTGGGGGTAGCATCAGAAATTGAAGTAGGCACAGCAGGCAAAACGAGACCAGTAGCCGCCAACTCAAAAATGAGTGGTGAAGACAATCCCGAAGGGCGGCAGAAAAACCGTCGAGTGAATTTTATAATTGAAGATAATAAAGAGTAAAATGTATTAGGTATTAGGTACTAGGTATTAAGTTGATTTTACACTTTACACCTATGTACTTAATACTTAATACCTCAATAGATTTATATGGAAAATTTTCAAGTTTCTAACCTATTGGATATGCTATCGCATGAGGTAAGTCTTGCCTTGATAGCGATTATGTTGCTTTCATTTTTGTTTGGCATGTTGTTTGGTTTGGTGTCAAGAGGTAGAAGACTGCGCCAATTGAAGCGTGAAATCAAGCTGCAAGCAGAAACGATTGAAGAGTTAAAAAAAAAAGTAGAAGAGCTTACTGAGGAAGTGGATTTGAAAGAGGCAGATTTGCAAAAAGCACGCTTTGAAATTGATGACTTGCGGGCAAAAATGCAACGTATCGAAAATGAAAATAATCAGTTGTCTGCCGAAATGAATACAGCGAAAGATACGATTAGTAAGTTGCGGAACACCAACCAAACCTATGCGGACACGATAGAAGGAATGACGCAAGAAGTAAACGAACTCAAAGCACAAAATTCGCAGCTATCTACCCATGTCACGCAAGGTGAAGAAGCCCTATCGAATATTGCAGTGATGCAAAGCATGTATGGCGCAACCCAACAAAAGCTAAGTGAGTTGGAACAGAAAATCAACCGCCTAGAAATTGAAAATGACGGACTAAAATCACAAATCGGTAGCGCAGTAGTGACGAGTACAAGCAGCAGCCCCGCAGAAACTGCTATAGATGACATCGCGCCTGATAGTTTTGATGATAGAGCCTTCCAAACTACACGCGACTCGGCTAAAGCAGGCGAACGACTCATTAGTACGCGCAGCGAAAAGGATGATTTGACCTTGATAAATGGTATCGGGCCATTCATAGAACAAAAACTAAATGAAGCAGGCGTGCATACCTATGACGAAATCAGCCGTTGGGATAATACGACTATTGCACAAATCACGAAGCAAATACAGTTCTTCCCAGGGCGTATAGAGGACGATAACTGGGTGGAGCAAGCAGCACGACTTTCACAAATGAAATTGGATAATCCAGAGGCATTCTCACGGCAAGGTGGTACACCATCTAACCCAAAGGATTTGAAAATTATTGAAGGAATAGGTGCGAAAATAGAAGAACTTTTACGCACCAAAGGCATTCGGACTTGGGTAGAGCTTGCTGGTACGGATGTAGAGACACTTCGCAATACGCTCCGCGAAGCAGGAACTGGGTTTAATAGCATAGACCCTACTTCTTGGCCAGAGCAAGCCCGCCTAGCAGCCAATGGCGAGTGGGAAAAACTACGACAATATCAGAACTATCTAGGCAAAGGAAAGTCGTAATTGCGCGTGTAACAGTTTAAAGGGATTTCTTATAGAATTGAAATGTAGCTTGAAAGTATTTTTATAAGAAATCCCTTCATCAGTTTATCGGTGTGCATAACACATTGCACTTTTTCGCCTGAAAAATTTACAATGTATGTTTTTGCATACGTCCCTCACCAATGAATTGGTGGGCTAAAACTATTTCGTGATGAAATTCAGCCCACCAATTCATTGGTGGGAGAAGCAAATCATACAATTGCGTAATTTGTTGCACATACAGTTTATCAAACTCCAATCTTCAAAACAAAAAATCCTGTATCTTCGCGCCAAAATTTCAATCATGTTAGCACGTTTTATTACGTTCACATTTCTAAGTATCTGTTTATTAATAGCTTGCCAATCAGAGCAAACAGCAAGTGCAGAAAACAATAATAGTGCAGCGAATGCCACTCCTGCGTCTAGCGACGTAAAGCAAGAAGCAGCGGACGAGGTGTATAGAAAATCCACGAAGCCGCTATTTGTACGCTTTTTGGTACGTTATTTGGAGCGGGATAAACGCTTAAAATCAACGGTTAATTTTTATCAGCAAGCCAATGGCATGCGAACCCCCATCAAATTAGAGAATGATGCTAAAATAGAAGGACGCAATATGCGTTTTAAGAATTTAAACGACCAAGAATTGCGTTACGAAGACCTATACGATGTGGAAATACAAGACCAATATAGTTTCCAATTCAATGCGCTAGATGGTCAGACACATACCTATCCAGTCAAAATGCCTATTGTAAAGAACTTTGCTATCGAAGGCAAGTTGAAAAAATCGGAAGGTGGCACGATTACTACAGAAAGCGAAGCCCTCACGAATCGTGAAATGCTGATAGTAATGTTTACGGATAGCGAACGACATACCGAAAATATCAGTCTTTTTGGCCCGCTCGACTTGAGTAATATTCCTCTAAGTGCGGCACAACTGAAAAACTTGACAGTTGGGCGCAATGAAATACGTATGGTTCGTAAAAGCAGCCTTCAAGTGAAAGAAAAGACCTATGCAGGTGAGTGTAATGCAGAATACTATAGTGAACCTATTATTGTAGAGGTGGTAGATTAAAAATGCGATACAAAACTCTAGTACTCCTATTGCTTGTCAGTAACACCACTTGGGCGTATACCATCAAGGGACGCGTCAATATTGGTGATGAATGGCAAGCACAAATCTACATGGCGGCGATTGAGAAATTGAGCGATTATTATCGAGCAAGTGCCGATTTAATCATCAATGTGGCGGCAGTGCAAGCGGATGGAAGCTTTGTGCTAGAGGGTGACAATTTGCCAGATGAACCGCTATTTTATCGCCTCTACCTCATGAAGGAGCAAAATACAGAATACGATGCTTGTCTTTATGTAGGTGGAGATGACCACAACTTCATTCATGTTATTTTGGACAATGATGGAGTGCTGGAAATTGTAGCAGATTCTTCTTTTTATTCTCCCTTTGGCAACTATCGCATGGAAGGCAGCCGCGATAATGCTTTGATGCGCGAATTGGCGCGGATAGTGTATCCGAGTTTTAATTTCTACAAGATCAAATTTCCTACTGAATTGCGTCTTTCAGAGGAAAAATTGCATCAAGATTTAAGGCATTTCATTGATAGCACCGACCTTATTTTACCGACTTTAGCCGCTATCAATAACACGAATTTCGATGAATTTTTTGAGCAGGATAGCGATTTCTACATCCGCTATGGCGAACGCCTGAAGGCTGCGCTTCCCAATAGTAGCTATACCAAGCATTATCTGCGCAAATTGAGCTATTACAGCTACGAAGAGGGTAGTGCCACGCCTCTGTGGATGAAAGTACTACTTGCCCTATTGAGTGGCTTGCTGCTGTTTGCTTTGTTTGTTATTTCGCGCCTACAGGCTGCTTTGAAACAAGCCCAACAGCAGCAAGCTGAAAAAGAAGCAATACCACCTCCAGTCACTACTAAGGAAGCGGATATCTTTGACCGCCTCACCCTAAAAGAGCGCGAAATTCTAACACTCATTCGAGCAGGCAAATCGAATAAAGAAATTGCGAGTGAATTATTTGTAGAAGTCAGCACCGTGAAATCCCATATCAATAAATTGTATACCAAACTACAAGTCTCCAATCGGAAAGAAGCCATGAAGAAAGCTTTGGAATTGGAGCAGTTGTAATAGTGATGAGTGATGAATTATGAGCTATGAATTATGAGCTATGAGTGATGAGCGATAAGTTACTCAGGTAAACGCACGAAAATTCTCGTTTTTGTATGTTGCCTAAGTGTACTATTCACGATAAAATCTGGCAGTTGCTTTATTCCTTACTATACAATTTATTTATGGATAAAATCGGTGATTTCCTTGTATTATCAAGGGTCTAAAACCCGTTTTAGACCCTTTTTCCACTCCGTTTTCAGGCTTTTATCCACCTTGTTTTTCTGGGTTTTTGCATAGGCTGCCCCTAGTTTTGTGGCAATGATTTTAAAACGTCTTTAGCATCGGATTCATTTGGTTTTAGAAAAAATGAATCAAAGATTGAAGACTTAATTTTTACACAAAACTTTAATTTAAGACATGAAAAAGTCACCGATTTTTTTCGCCTTTGCCCTAGTAGCAATTTTGGGAAGTATGTATGCTTTTCGCACAGCAAATGTAGTCGCACCTGTAGAAGAAACACCTGCTTTTAAATGGTACACCCTAGAAGAAGCGATGCAAGCCAATGAAAAAACACCAAAGAAATTCTTCATTGATGTGTATACAGATTGGTGTCGTTGGTGTAAAGTGATGGACAGCCAAACTTTTTCGCAAGAGGAAGTAAAAAACTATCTCGCCGAGCATTTTTATCCTGTAAAATTGGACGCTGAACAGCAGGAAGCGATTACCTTCAATGGAAAGGAATATAAGTACTTGGAAGGAACTGGACGACGCGGTATCCACCAATTGGCACTAGAGCTTTTGAAAGGACGACCGAGCTATCCGACGATTGTGTATTTGGATGAGCAACTAAAACCTGTACATTACACGAATGGCTTTAAAAAGCCTGCGCAACTACAGCCAGAATTGAAATTCGTGGCAGAGGAGAGTTACAAAAAGGTAAGTGCGAAACGCTAAGACATAAAAGAAAAGGTTGTAAGTAAGTTTAGTACACCTACTCACGACCTTTTCTTTTTTTGCAAATTACCCACTTCTTCGCCTAAAGAATTGGTGCAAGGCTTTTTCATAGGAATCATCCGTACGAATGGAGATAGTGTCCGCGCCACTTTTTAAGAAATTGGAACGGAAGTAATCATGATTTTCCGCGAACCAATTCCCATAATCTTCACGTACTTTTCGGATGGAGGTATCTATCCAAGTCACCTTACCCGTTTCTGCATCTAAGGCTTGAATAAGTCCAACATTCGGCAAGGTACGTTCACGTTCATCGAAGATATGCATGCCAATAATATCATGCTTGCGAGCTGCGATACGAAGCGGGTTTTCATAGCCTTGCGTCATAAAATCAGATAGCACAAAACAAATGCTACGCTTCTTAATAACATTAGTGAAAAACTCCAAAGCTACACTCAAGTCCGTACCCGTACCGTTGGGCGTAAAATGGATTAATTCGCGGATAATTCGCAGAATATGCTGGCGGCCTTTTTTGGGGGGAATATATTTTTCAATTTTGTTAGAGAAGAAAATGACCCCTACTTTATCGTTATTTTGCGTAGCAGAAAAAGAAAGCACTGCGCTCAACTCTGTAAGGATTTCGTTCTTCATTTGCTTATTGGTGCCAAAGTAAGAGGATTGGCTCACATCAATTAGCAAAATTACAGTGAGTTCGCGTTCTTCCTCAAATATCTTCACATGCGGACTGCCTGTGCGCGCGGTCACATTCCAATCAATATTACGTACATCATCGCCGTATTGATAGTCGCGCACCTCGCTAAAGGACATGCCGCGCCCCTTGAACGCACTCTGATACTCCCCAGAAAAGATATGCTTGCTCAAGCCCTTCGTCTTGATTTCTATCTTCCGAACTTTTTTGAGTAAGTCTGCGGTTTCCATTTTTTGTACTACTTTACTTAAAGTGTTCGTCAAATTGAAAATTAAAAATGGATAATTGAAAAATTAATAAAACACGAGATATGTAGATAATTATTAATGTATATTATAAAATATCCGTTTTGCCAATTTTCAATTTTTAATTCTCCATTTTCAATTTGGCGAAGATATTGCTGCTGTTGTATTATTTTATTGTCTTAGTATGCCTAAAAATATGGCAATAAGACAATAAAACCATAGCAAAATTACTTTTCCCGCTCCGTCACATAGCGCACCAAATCCTCAATAGCCGTGCGCGACTCGGATGCAGGGAATTCATGTAATATCTCAAAGGCTTCTTCGCGGTAGCGATACATGGCTTGTTTGGTGTATTCAATGCCTCCGCTCGTGATGACATAGTCAATCACCTCTTGTACTTTTTTCTTATCCGTATTGTGGCGTTTCACAATATTGATGAGTCGTCGTCGGTCGCTGCGCGAGGCATTTTGTAAGGCATAAATCAAAGGTAAAGTCATTTTCTTTTCCTTAATGTCAATGCCGAGTGGTTTACCTACATCTGCTGTGCCGTAGTCGAATAAATCGTCGCGGATTTGGAAAGCAATTCCGATTTTTTCTCCGAAAAGGCGCATTTTTTCAATGGTGTTTTCATCTTTCGTAGTGGAAGCTGCGCCTGCCGCACAAGCCGCTGCAATTAGCGATGCCGTTTTGCCACGAATAATTTCGTAATAAACACTTTCTTGAATATCCAAGCGACGTGCTTTTTCAATCTGTAGCAATTCGCCTTCACTCATTGCTTGCACTGCTTCCGATATGATTTCGAGCATGCCATATTGCTTGTTTTTCAGTGCAATCAATAAGCCCTTCGAAAATAAATAATCGCCTACTAGTACCGCCACTTTTTTCTGCCAAAGTGCGTTGATGGAAAAGAAGCCACGTCGCTCATAGGAGTCATCTACTACATCATCATGCACTAAAGTAGCAGTATGCAACAGTTCCACCATAGAGGCCGCCACATAGGTACGGTCATTGAGTTCGCCACATACTTTCGCACTCAAAAATACAAACATTGGGCGCATTTGCTTTCCACGGCGGCGCACAATATAATAGGTGACACGATCCAGCAAAGGGACTTTGCTTCGCATCGAATCCCTAAAGTAGGACTGAAAATGCGCCAACTCTTTTTCTATTGGTGCTTTTATTGTGCGTAGGGAGTTGCCCATAAGTTCTCTTTTCGGTGTGGCTGTCTTCATATTTAGTTAACCAAACCTAACTTTCAAAAGTTTTTTTAAAAATTGAAAGTTTAGAATAAATTATGTGGCAATATACAGCAAATCCGAAAAGTTAGGGGTAAAATAGCGGGAAATGTGGATGGAAAGTTAAGTAACAAGGGAAAGAGGCTAAACAAAAAAGGACTTTTCAAATGAAGCATCTGAAAAGTCCTGTAAATTTGACTCATTAGGATTTTGAAATCCTTTTGTAACTCCTTGTGAAATAGTGATTTATTGCCAATGGTGAGGGATGTGAGCTAAGAAAGCAGCAAAAAATAGCTTTCTAAATAATAAAAAAAGCCTAACTGGAATATCATTTCATCCAACTAGGCTTTTATTGTGAACACACTCGAACTGTTAAGAAACAGCATGAAGTAAGAAAGGATTAGAAATAGAACGCACTCCAAACAACTTCAATAACGCTACCTCATTTGTACTATCTATCTTCTTTGCTCGAATTACCTTTTGTACTTTTGGTTGTTTCATACTTGGAATACGGTGTACGAAGAAAGGATATAATTCTTCGCTACTATATTCTTTATCGAGACTAGGAAAGTCTGACAAGGGTAAAATTTCACTTTGAAGTTTGAACGCATCAGAATAAGCGAAGCTCCAAACACCCTTTTCTAGCTTTAACCATCCTATGAGCAAGTCTTTGTATTTCAGTTCAAAAACAACAGTTTCATTTAACGGTGTAATAATATTTTCTTGCTCCTCTGTCTTCCATAATTTCCGAGTATTGCCTACAACTTTTAAGAATCGCTGTAACATAGCATACTAGGTTTTACAAACATTAGTAAGATGTTCAAAACGTTTTTTCAAACACGCTACTATCAATCTATAACGATTATTTGAAAAAAATAGTTTGAACTCAGCATCAATCAAATGCAAAATGGACTGCAAAGCTACGGGCTTCAACAATTTTTCGCAAGTTTTTCTATGAATAGGATATGCCTTATATATGTTTTCAATCAGTTGTAAGTGATTGATTTCAGCCTTTCCTTTCCAATTCTTCCATCCTATCTTTGGACGTGATGATTGGATATAAGTTTCTAAACGGGGTGTCTTTATATTTCCTTTTTCATAGAATTTTCGTTCGATAGTGCTTTCAGAAATATTCCAAAACAGACCTCTTGCGGAATCATAGATTGGGGAAAAAGTAGGTATTTTTCGACCTTTCAAATCAGTAATAATAGCCCAGTTATAAAAATGTCTATCATTATTGCCTGTGATTGCATCAAAGACCAATAATTCAACTAAAGCAGTCATTATATTTTCATGCTCCTTTGGGAAAACAAATTCTATGGCTTCATTTGTGAATTGAAAACTAAAGAGTTTTCTTGTTAAATTTCTTCTCTCAATTTCATCAACAAGTTTAGTGTCATTTTGAAGTAGATAGCTTGAATAGATTTGCGCTCCGTGCATCATAATTTCATCCGCTTGGAGAAAATATTTGCTCAAAAATCGGATTTGTTCATCTGCTAATCGTAATTGTGCTTCTGCCATACAAAGCCCTAATACTTCGCCAATTCGATTGAGTAAGTACTCTGATATACTCTCTAAAGGATACCACTTATGGCCTATCTTTGCGATATGTCTTTGCCATTGCTTGTTAGGGCTTTCTCCCTTTTTATATTCGTAGACACTTATAAAATCCTTTGGTGCGTCCCCTCCTACTGGAAAGTCTAGAATTTTATAATGCTTTGGTCTTAGAGTTTTTATCAAACCATGAATTTCCCGAATTGAACGACCACCACTAAGATTGAGAATATAAACTCCATCGGGTTCTTCTTTACGAGATAGTTGACCGTCTTTATATTCATACTGATTAGTTTTGTAAGGTAATCGTTCTAACTTTTGCATATTGAACCAAAGATTATTCAGCTAAGGTAAGTAAATCGTTCTAAGTGCTATATAAAAACGGCAATTTCACCGCTTTTAAAATCCTCCCTTATTCATCGAAAAACAAAATAATCTTTTGCCGAAAAGTTCAAAAAATCGTTGGTGGAGCTGCCATGACGACGGAGCAGGGCGATTCGATAGGGAAGAACGTTTTTTAGTAGGAAAGTAAGCTTAATTTAAAATTAAAAATCGCAAAATACCAATAAGCAGTATTTTACGATTTTTAAAGTTGACCCACTAGGACTCGAACCTAGAACGAAGGTACCAAAAACCTTTGTGTTACCATTACACCATGGGTCAATCCGTAAATGGAACGCAAATATAAGGCAAAAGCCAAATTTATGCAATGCTTACACTTCAATTTTTTTAAAAAAAAGAAAAATTTTAGGATTCGGTGGCTGTTTCCAGTTGAGTAGCTAGTTTTTCATAGAGGCTATCATCATTCAAAATGTCATAAAGTTCCTCATGGTATTCGGAGTAGGAGGGCAGGTTGTTGTGCCCACCACCTTCGATAGCGATAAGTGCGCTGTGGTCGGGGATAAGTTCGTGTAGCATTTTGCCTTGTTTGAATGAAATCAAACGATCGCGTGTCCCATGAATGATGAAGACAGGTGCAGTTACTTTTTTAATATATTGGTCGCTGCGAATTTGGTAACGCAATATCCACTTAAGCGGTAGCCAAAATCCATAACGTTGAATTTGGTAAAGGAAACTATAATAAGGCGAATCGAGAATCAGCATTCTAGGTTTATTCCAAGAAGCAATGCGGGTGGCGATACCACTCCCTAACGAACGCCCATAAATGGTGATTTTTTCTTCTGGGCATTGCGTACTGAGCCATTTATAGACGGTTTGGGCATCATTGAAGAGGGTAGTCTGATTGCGTTTGCCCGAACTTTTTCCAAACCCTCGATAGTCAATCATAAAAAAGTCATAGCCTTTGCCTATGAAATCGCGGGCGAACTTTGCCCAACCTTTCACAGAACGCGAGTTGCCCTTGAAATAGCAAATTACCCCCTTTGCATTAGGAACTTTAAAGTGTAAGCCATTAATTTCGCCACCGTCTTCCATTTCAAAATTCACTTCATCGAAGGGGAAAGGGTATTTATACTCGAAGTGTTTCGGCAATATTTCGGGGCGAAAAAAGAAATAATGTTGAAAAAAGTAAAATACAATACACAGCACTACATAAGTAATAATAAGGTAAAGTAGTATTTGTAGTGCTAAAGGCATAAAAATAAAATTGCTGTTTTGTGTTTGAATTGGCTTGTAAAATCGGAAAAAAAATGGAAAGACAAAATTTTTATAGAGATTTCACACTCAACTAGTATAAAACGACATGAAAGAACAGTTAAAGGCATTAGAAAATTTAGCGCGCCAGTTAGAAACCACACCAGAGCAACGAACTACATTAAATAATGCGATTGCTAACTACGCTGACCAGTTTATAAGTAGTCTTTCCAAGCGAAATGCGTACGACCTCCAAGAAGATGAAGGCAAGGCGATTAGCGATTTGAAAATTGATACGACAGCTCGGTCGCTGGAAACTATCTTAGTAGCGTATCAAAAAAACGTAGATAGTGTGGGTATCAATCCCGCATCGGGGCGACACTTTGGCTATATTCCAGGTGGTGGTCTATTTCATACCGCGATAGGGGATTATATGGCAGCCATCGGCAATCGTTATGCAGGCATGTACTTTCCGAGTCCTGGCGCAGTACGTATTGAGAATGAGGTGATTCGTTGGTTATGTTCTTTAATCGGTTATCAGGAAGAAAAGGCATTTGGTGTGCTACTTTCAGGTGGGTCATTAGCAAATTTAGCCGCAATAACTGCTGCTAGAGATGATAAAAACATCCGTTCCCAAGAGGTGGAACGTTCGGTAGTGTACCTTACACAACAGGTGCATCATTGCGTATTGAAAGCCTTAAGAATTGCAGGTTTAGGAGAAGTTATCGTGCGACAAATTCCTATGGATGCCTATTTCAAAATGCGCCCAGATGCTTTAGCCGAACAAATTGAGAGGGACAAATCAGCGCAACTCAATCCTTTTTTAGTAGTTGCTTCGGCAGGTAGCACAGATGTGGGCGTAATTGACCCTTTGGCGGCTATTGCGGAAGTGGCGCAGGCACATGAACTTTGGTTTCATGTAGATGCGGCTTATGGTGGCGCGTTTCTATTGGCAGAGGTTCAAAACGAAGACGGTTCGACTGTGAAGGAAGCGTTTAAGGGCATCGAACAAGCGGATAGTGTGACCATTGACCCACATAAAGGCTTTTTTGTATCCTATGGCTTAGGCGCGCTATTGGTAAAAGATATAAATACCCTCTACAAAACCAATTATTATCAAGCCAGCTATTTACAGGATGCAGAACACATCAATGAAGCCAATCCTAGCGACTTATCTCCTGAACTCACGAAACACTTTAGAGGCTTGCGGATGTGGTTGCCCTTGCAATTGTTAGGTACTCAACCATTTGTGGCCGCTTTGAGTGAAAAGATTTTGCTCACCCGCTATTTTTATGAACAAGTACAACAACTGGGCTTTGAGGTCGGCAATTATCCAGAACTTTCAGTGATGATTTATCGCTATATGCCTGAGGAAGGCGACGCGAATAGCTACAATGAAAAGCTAGTGCAACAGATTTGGCAAGATGGGCGTTTCTTTGTTTCCACTACTACTATTGAGGGCGTATATTGGTTGCGATTGGCGGTAGTGAGTTTTCGGACACACCTGAAAGAAATAGAGGATTATTTGCAGTTTTTACAACTATTGACTAATCAAGTTTAGCAGAAGTTTGTTCTATTATCGAAATTAGTTTACTTTTGAGACTTGTCTAAATCATCTATTTACCTTTCCTGTTTATAAATTAATTACTTTCATTCTGTAAATACTCCATTGTAGGTGTATGACTAAATTTTTGCAATATACCATTCTTATACTATTTGGCTTCATCGCTAAAGGCCCACTTCTTGCCCAAGATTATAAACTGATTGTTGATAGTTTGATGCGTCAAAATGATACGATGGAGCTTTCTCCTCAAAAAGTGAAATTGCTCAATAAAATAGCATTCAATCATCGTCGGTTAGTGCCAGACACGATGCTGTATTATGCCGAAAAAGCCTATGAATTGGCAGAGATTATTGACGATAAGGCGGGACAAACCGAAGCTTTAAAAAATATTGGAATCGCCCATTATAAAAAATCCTCTCCTGTAGATACGATAGTACAATACTATAAGAATGCTAGTATACTTGCTGCGCATATTGAAGACTTTTACACAGAAGCCGCTTGCAATAACAACATTGCGCTAGTGTATATGCAGCAAAATGAGTTAGATAAGTCCTTGGGATATTTTCTAGAGGCATTGGATGTTTTTAATACAAAATATAAAAAGCCTCATGCCCTTAAAGCAAAAATACTTGGAAATAGCGGAACGATTTACGCTGAACAGGGCGACCATGAGCAAGCATTGACATACCTTACGGAGGCTATTCGATATGCTAAAGTGAATAATTTCGATCGGGCAAGGGTGATGTATATGGATAATTTGGGCGTAGAATTGTATGAGAAGGGGGATACATTGGCTGCAATTGAGATGATAGAAGAAGCACTCGTATTGCAACGTAAACTCGGCGACGTACAATCCATCACGCAGACATTAGTAGCTTATGCAGGGGTTTTACTGAAGGAAAATGAGCTAGAAAAAGCTACTGCCTACGCTGAAGAAGCACTACAATTAGCAAAGAAGAATAAGCTAAAGATAGAAATATGCAAAGCTCTGGAGCAATGTAGCCGAATCGCATTACATCAAGAAAAATCAGATGAAGCCTTGATACATGCTAGTGAAGCTTTGAGCACTGCCACGGAAATGGGGAATTTGCGTTTTCAAGTAGATGCATTAAAAACCCTAGTAGATATTTACTCTTACAAAGAAGACTTTGAAAATGCATACATGCTCACAGAACGCATCAAAATACTAGAAGATAGTACCCGTGAAGAACTAGTACGGGCCAGAGATTTGCAAACAAAATATGACTTGAGAGAGCGTCAACGTGCATTAGATAGCTTGACCAATGCAACAGCCTTGAACGCAGAGGTAAATCAAAGAAAAAAGCTAGAAGAGCAACAACAACACACTCGCTCCTTATTACTCATTTCTAGTATATTATCTATTTTGTTTTTCTCAGCTTTGTTTTGGGCGGTTTCTAATAATAGAAAATTGCGTGAGAAAAATAAGCAGCTTGATATTGCCCGCCAACAAGCCGAAGAAGCTTCCCGCATAAAGCAAGAATTTTTATCTACGATGAGCCACGAAATCCGAACACCTATGAATGCAGTTATAGGATTTACGGATATTTTGCTAGAAGATGCCCCCAAACAATCGCAAGTATCCATGCTGAGCAACCTCAAAGTATCAGGTCAGCATTTGCTAAATCTTATTAATGACATTCTTGACTTGTCCAAGTTGGAAGCAGGTAAGATAGAGCTGGAGGCAATTGCTTTTGATTTGAAGAAGACACTTCAAGAACTTATTACCATTTTTGATATCACTAAAGAAAATGATGCTATAACACTATTGCTAGATTGGCAAGGAGAGGAACTATCTCGTTATGTTATTGGCGATTCTGTTCGGCTCACGCAGGTATTATCGAACTTGATTAGTAATGCGATTAAATTTACGCCCAAAGGCAATGTGATTTTACGGGTGCTAGTAGGGGAGTCAGAAAAAGATATACAACATCTACGTTTTGAGGTAGAGGATTCGGGCATTGGTATACCAAAGGAAAAACAGCAACTCATTTTTGAAAATTTCTCCCAAGCTTCGAGTTCTATTACAAGGGAGTTTGGTGGTACAGGTTTGGGGCTTGCCATTACGAAGCAGATACTAGAGCTACAAGATAGCACAATTGAATTGGAGAGTGAAGTCGGTAAAGGCAGTACATTTAGATTTAATTTGACCTTAGGATTAGGCATACCACTTAGCGAAGGCAAAACGGAAGCACCGTTTGATTATGCAAAACATAGGCTCGATGGCGTTCGAATTCTACTTGCAGAAGATAATCTATTTAGTCAAAAAATAGCTACTCGACTTTTAAAAGGTTTTGGAGCAGAATTAACAGTCGTAGGCGATGGTGCAAGTGTGTTGCAACAGGTGCAAGAGCAGACCTTTGATCTTGTATTGATGGACATTCATATGCCTAAAGTCAATGGTTTAGAAGCCATCGAACGCATGCAGATCGAAGGCATGACCATCCCGATTGTTGCACTTACCGCAGAGGTGATAGGTAAAGTGATAGAGGAACTTGAAGCCAAAAATGTCCCTTATATTGGAAAACCGTTTCGACCAGAAAGTTTATATCAAATCATAAAGGATAACCTTAATATCTAAGTCCTCAAGTCTTGCGGAAATTTGGCAAAACTTGTAATTTTTGAATGACCAATTTTGAATGCGATAATGATAGAATGCGATAATGATTCAAATACTGTAGCAGTATCGCATTCTATCATTAAAGAATTATGGTACTGGCTTTGCCAGGTTCTAAGCCATCCGAATATCCTTCACCATCAACTGCAAATACTTCTTCTCCTTCCAGCGATTTTCATGGATAGAATAGCAAATATCAAAGGGCTTTCCGGTCTTTACTTGCTCGTAAAAATCACCCATCCCAAACGCAATACCATAAAACATATCGGATTTCCCTTGCCGAATCGCTAAGCGCAAATGATTGCCGCGCAGCACTTTCGTATAGCCCGCATCACGCACGCCCTTACTCACGAATACAGGATTGCGATTCTTCGGGCCAAAAGGGGCAAATTGCTTCAAAATGCGCCAAAAAGCAGCCGTGAGTGCTTCCAGTTGTAGTTCGGTATTTACACGAATTTCAGGCACTAAGGCTTGTTCTTCGATAGTAGTACTAACGGTGGCTTCAAAACGATCTTGAAAAGCAGGCACATTTTCAGGATAAAGGGTGAGTCCTGCAGCATGCGTGTGTCCACCAAAATTAATAAGCAAATCCGAGCAATGTTCAATAGCTGCATGCACATCAAAATTCCGTACCGAGCGCGCCGAACCCACTACTTTTCCATTCGATTCTGTGAGAATGATACTCGGACGATAAAATTGCTCCACCATGCGCGAAGCCGTAATGCCCACCACGCCCTTATGCCAATGCGGACTGTACAGCACGACGCTTTTGCGCGCTTCCCAATCGGGGAGTTGCTGAAATTGTTCCTTTGCTTCGCGGGAAATACGTTCGTCAAATTCGCGTCGCATTTTATTCCGCAATTCCAGTATATTCGCTAAGTCTGCCGCGCCTTGTTTCGTATTTGCCAAGAGTAGCCGTACTGCCTGTTCTGCATCCGCAAGCCTACCTGCTGCATTCACAATAGGCGCAATGCCAAACACAATATCACTAATAGAAAGCGGGAACGTTTTGCCTCCTTTTCCAGCCAAAGCCCGTAACCCAATTCGTTCTGTCCGATTCAATTGTTGCAAGCCAAAATGCGCCAATACCCGATTTTCACCTGTAATAGGAACAATATCTGCCGCAATACTAATAACTAGAAAGTCCATCAATTCCAGCCAGCGTTCATCGGGCAAACTCAAGCGTTGGCATAAGGCTTGCACCAGCTTGAAACCTACGCCACAGCCGCTTAATTCCTTATAGGGATATTCACAGTCTACTTGTTTTGGGTCAAGTATTGCATAAGCGGGGGGTAATTCGGTATCAGGTATATGATGGTCGCAAACAATGACATCTATGCCTTCATGTTGGGCTAATTTTATTTCTTGTATTGCTCGAATGCCACAATCTATGGTAATAAGTACACCCACGTCTTTCTGCTTGGCGTATTCAATGCCTTGATAGGAAACGCCATAGCCTTCCTTGTAGCGGTCAGGGATGTAATAATCTAAGTGCTTATGAACGCCAGAAAGGAAACTATACAGTAGTGCCACAGAAGTAGTGCCATCTACATCATAATCACCATAAATTAGAATTTTCTCCTTTCGCTCTATTGCTTGCTGTATGCGTTGCAC
Organism: Saprospiraceae bacterium; assembly: GCA_020629845.1. Lineage (GTDB taxonomy): Bacteria > Bacteroidota > Bacteroidia > Chitinophagales > Saprospiraceae > JAAUTG01. The sequence goes on from JAHDCQ010000002.1 coordinate 33,510, forward strand.
CGCGCGTTCCATACCCAGCATCAAAAATGGGTCATGCAAGGCATCAAGACTAGGGCGAAAGTAAGTGCGCGCTGCTTCAAATTCTGTAATACCGCGCTGCACCAATAGCTCGCAAAAGATTGGATGAATACCAAGTGCAGCTTGGAGTCTCTCGGTTGCTTGTTGGTCGGTGCTGATGTGTTTCCAGTGTTTTTGCATTGGTCTTTTTTTATGTGAATGCTATTGTGATTAAGTAAATTTCGATTGTTGCCGAAGTAAATAATGAGCAAGTATAATATTCGCCAATACGCATAGTCTCACTATCTACTTTATCGCAAAATACATAAAACTTGAATATTTAGCTGAATATCCGTACTTTTGCAACAGCCAAAGACAAAAAAAAGAGGAAGCGGTATCGTGCTTCCTCTTTTTTTGTGGCATTTATTGAAGTAAATACCAAGCGGTGCTTGGTACATGACGCGTAGGTAAAGCAACGTACAGCGTGTCCCGAACCCGCCTGACTGGAATGGGCAGGCATCGCTCGGCAATTACAACTAAAAACAGCAATGGAGCATAAAATAGAAGCCCTGGTCATCGAAAAATTCGAGGAAGAGGGCTGGGAAGATTGTTTTGTAGTAGATATTAAACACCACACCAATAATAAGTTGGAGGTGTTCATAGATAGCGACTCGAGCCTTTCCTTTGATAAGTGCAGAAAAGTAAGCCGCCATATCGAAGCAGTACTCGATGAGCAGCTTTGGTTGGGCGAAAAATACACGCTCGAAGTGTCATCACCAGGTGTAGGGAGACCCTTGCAGTTGCAGCGTCAATATGTGAAAAACATCGGACGCACCTTAGCTATCAAGCTAGAAGAGCGGAAAGAACAAGGCAAGCTAACATCCGTACAAGAGGATAGTATTACGATCGAAAAAGAGGTAGTAATAAAGGAAGGCAAAAAAAAGCGCAAAGAATTAGTTGAGATAAATATTCCTTTTGCTGACATCAAGGAAGCGAAGGTGAAAATAAGTTTTAAGTAGGAACAGTAAGAGCAGACTTTTGAGGTTTTCAAAACTTCAAAAGTCTGCTATGTTGTTAAACCGACCACTATGATAAATTTAGTAGAAACATTTTCGGAATTTAAAACCACCAAAAGTATAGATCGCCCTACGATGGTGCGCGTACTAGAGGATGTATTCCGAACATTAATAAAGAAAAAATATGGCTCGGACGAAAATTTCGATGTCATCGTAAATACAACCAAAGGGGACTTGGAATTGTGGCGTGTACGTGAAATCGTGCCAGACGGTGAGGTAACGGATGACCGTAGCCAAATCTCTATTTCGGAAGCTCTATCCATTGATGAAGATTATGAAATAGGGGAAGAATGCTATGAGCAACTTTCGCTGGCTGATTTTGGTCGCCGTTCCATCATGGCAGCGCGCCAAACCCTGATTTCGAGAATTATGGAACTCGAAAAAGACGAAATCTTCAAGCGGTATTCTGAGCAAATAGGCACTATCATTACAGGCGAAATCCACCAGATATTGAAGCGCGAACTATTCGTGCTAGATGATGCGACGGGCAACGAAGTAGTGATGCCCCGCAACGAAATGATTAAAGGCGATTACTTCCGCAAGGGCGACATCGTGCGTGGAATCATCAAGCGCGTGGATATGCGAAACAATAATCCAATGGTAGTGATGTCGCGTACGGATAGCACATTCCTAGAAAAGCTCCTAGAGCAAGAAGTGCCTGAAATCGAGGATGGTCTCATAGTGGTGCGTCGCATCCAACGCTTACCAGGCGAACGCGCGAAAGTAGCCGTAGAATCCTACGATGATCGCATTGATCCAGTAGGAGCATGTGTAGGGATGAAAGGTTCGCGTATTCATGGTATCGTGCGGGAATTGCGAAATGAGAACATTGATATTGTAAACTTCACCAATAACGAAGCCCTCTTCATACAACGTTCTTTAACTCCTGCCCGCGTGACCAGTATCGTATTGGCAGATGATGAAAAACGGGCTTCTGTCTATCTAGAGCCTGACCAGGTTTCTTTGGCAATTGGGAAAGGCGGTAGCAATATCAAATTAGCAAGTCGCTTGACGGGCTTTGAAATTGATGTATTCCGCAACCAAGAAGAATACGAAATTGATGACGTAGAATTAGAAGAATTCTCGGATGAAATAGAAGATTGGATTATCGAAGAATTGAAGTCTATTGGCTGCGATACGGCGCGTAGTGTATTGGCATTGAATAAAAAAGAATTGCTACGTAGAACCGATTTAGAGGAAGAAACGATAGATGAAATTCTGAATATCCTCGAATCGGAATTTGAGGAAAATAAAGAGGATGGCGCACCTTCAAGAGGAAATTCACGCTCACAAGCTGCGTCATCGAAGCCAGCAGCATCGAAAGAAAAAAAGGAAGTTGCAACAGATGAGGTAGCACCAGAAACTGCTGAAGTAGCAGCAGCGAAAGAAGCAGATGGAACAGAAGAACCAACTGCCGAAGTAGCTAAAGCAGAAGAAGCAGAAGCCACCCCCGCGGAGGCAGCTACTGAAACAGCAGCAAAACCAGAACAAACTGTTGCTGAAACAACGGAAGAGATAGCGACTGAAACAGCAGAAGAAGCTGTAGAGGAAACTGTTGCCGAAGCAACAGAAGAGTCGACTGCTGAGTCCGAAACAACGGAGGAAGCTGCAAATGATGCTACTACTGAAGAGGAATAAAAATTTTGGATAAATAAGTAGTCATCTTATTTTTGTCTGACTACTTAAATACAAAGCGATTGCAAAGCCTGCTAGAGGTTTAGCAATCGCTTTCTTTTTTGTGAGAGAAGTAAGTATTTTGTAAGTGTAAAATTTTGCAAATGCCTCCAATGGAACACGTTCCATTGGGATAAGCCATTGAAAAATATAAAATTATTTTTTGCAAAAATTGTCAAAGAGCCATATTTTCCTCATCTCTCATCTCTCATCTCTCATCTCTCATCTCTCATCTCTCATCTCTCATCTCTATTTCGCACTTGCCTTAATCCGCGAAAGCGTCTCAGGAGTCATCCGAAGATAAGCCGCAATATATTTGCTTGGAATTTCCTGAAATAACTGCGGACTACGCGCAAACACCCGCTTATATCGCTCCAAAGGGGAAGCCGTGAGCAAATCTATTTCCCGCTCAAGTTGGTCACAAAGGAGTTGGTCTTTGATGCTATTCCAAAGCCGAGCATGTAAGGCATCACTTTCCATAAATTCCAAAAAGCGACTTTTTTGCATCACGCTAATAGCACACCCCTTAATCGCCTGAATATAAAATTCCGAAGGGGTTTCTTGAATAAAAGAATCCAATGCGACCAGAAAAGAACCAGCGTAGCCAAATCGAATCGTATGTTCCTCCCATTCATCTTCTATAAAAATCCGCAAACTTCCACGCCTCACATAGTAGATATTCGTATCTACACTACCGCGCACTTTCAGGAACTCGTTGCGTTTCAGTTGCACTTCCTTATGCCAAAGTGGAGTAGGGGAGGCATCCATTTTTGCCTTTAGTACTTGTATTGGATTCATAAGTAGTTAAGTCTATCTATTTCCCATTTTTAGCAAGTTGATTTTTTTGAAAAGCAGCCCGATAAAAATGGAAAATAGATAGACTTAACTACTTAACGTTAAAGAAAAAGAATTTTTTTGAAAAAAAATGCCTTTCGTGCAGCGTTAAGCCTATTATTAGCAAATAATAAAAATAGAAGTCTTGTTTTAAGACACATAAACAGATTTGTATATTTATTGCTAAATGAGAAAAACAGGATGGAGATAAGGAGTTCGAAAATAAGGAATTATAAATCTCACATCTCATATCTAATTCAATAATCAATGAATACATTCAAAACGTGGCTTGGTATTTTTATCCTAGCGTCCATATTCTTAAGCAGTTGTCAAAAAGACAATTTTGACCTCATAGAAGCCGAAAAAGAGGAACTAAAACCAGAAATAAACGGCTTTAATGACCTTACCAATCGTATGTTGCCCGATGAAATGGGGGACGGCATTAAGTTGGGGTGCTTTATGATAGAAACACCCTTCGATGTAGTAGATGAGGAAGGTGTTACGCATACCATCAACGAGAAGGAAGACCTTCTTAATCTTCGTCAAGAACGCATACGAGTCAAAGATTTTGTATACCCACTTCAAATTACGTATGAAGATGGTGAAGCACGTGCAATTGAAGATGCCGCAGCCTTAGGTCGTGCATTCGCGGCTTGCTTGCCGGGGGGCGATTTTGATTTTGATTATTTCCCCGCTTATGCTATCAATTTTGACAATTCTTGTCTTACTATAAAGTATCCGATTACAGTAATGAAGATGGATAGTAGTGAGGTAGAAATCGAAGATGAAGCCACCTTGAGCGCGCTTTTGGCAGCCGAGGAAGATAAGGTGTTTTTCACTTTCCCAATGGAACTCTACGATGAAGAAGAGAATATCAAAACAGCCAATTCAGCAGGCGAACTAAAGCGATTGCTACTAGAGTGCAATGAAGGCGATAGAGACTATGATGACTGGGATGGAGATTTCTCTGGTTTGCGTTGCTATGACTTAGTGTTTCCGTTAGAAGTAGTACTTATCAATGGAGAAATAAAAGAAGTAGAAGAGCCAGAAGATTTGCGCCGCTTACTGTTTTACGGCAAAGTGAAAGAATTCGTATACCCATTGGCATTATTAACCCAAGAAGGCGAAGAGTTTGAAGTAGCATCTAGAGAGGAACTCAAAGCCGCGCTAGAGGAATGTGAAGGCTGGCACGACCGCGATGGTGGCTGGGATGTAGGCGTATTATTCTTCGGAGGTATGGAGTGTTTTGAGATTGCATTTCCTATTGAAGTAAAAGCCTATAATGAGCGTAGAGAAGAGCGTGATGCGACAATTAATAATATGGAAGAATTTGCACGCTTCCTTCGCAATGAAAATATTGTACATAGCGAATTAATCTATCCTGTCACGATTGTACTTGATGAAGAAGAGCTGGTACTAGAAGATGCCGATATGCTAAAAGCTGCCTTTGAAGACTGCGAGGGCAGATGGCAAGATGAGGATAGAGATTGGGATTGGGACAGAGACCGAGATAGAGAACATGACCGCTTTTGGGATGTAGGAGCATTACTTTTGGGAGCAGAATTTTGCTATGAAATTGTTTATCCAATAGAAATAGTGGCTTATAACCGAAATCGGGAGGAGGAAATCCTTAACATTAACAATGAAGAGGAGCTAAAACGCCTCATTCGTAGCCGCGATTTTGTATTCACTAAACTAGTATATCCAGTAACAGTAACTGCTGAATGGGTAGATACGCCCATCGAAATAGATAATGCAGAGGCACTTTGGGGACTCCTAGAACGCTGCGGAGAACTACGCGACGATGACGATGATGATAATGATGACAACGATGATGAAGAGGATGATGCAGGTTGGGGTTTTTTGTCCCTATACAGAGGTGCTGAACGAGAATGTTATGCTATCAATTTTCCAATAGAAGTAGTGAGCTACAACTGGCGAGGCGAGGAACGTTCCATAGAGATAGAAGATATGGAGCAATATGAGCGAGTGATTAGAAATAATGCTTTCAGAGTGGTCAAATTGATTTATCCAGTAAGCGTTCGTACAGAAGATGGCGAGTTGGAATTAGAAAGTGCTGAAATGCTAGGAAGACTCCTAGAGGGATGTAGAGGCGACCGTGATGATGACGAAGATGACCACGACGACGACGATGATGAGGATGAAGACGACGACGACGATGACGACGAGGGTGAAGATAGAGCCGAAACCGATACAGCACTACTCTACAAAGGAGCATTGGAATGTTACACTATCAATTTCCCAATAGATGTGAAAACATATAACGAGCAGCGAGAAGAAAGTACTGTAAGCATCAACGACATGGACGAACTCGCGGCACTGCTTGAAGATGAAACAATCGTATTTAGCCGTTTGGTCTATCCAATTGATATTGTTTGGACAGAGGGCGAGCGTGAAATTCGCATTCAAGGGCCAATTATGCTATTTGGTCTGATAGAACGTTGTTTCTAGCTAAGGGCTAATAGCCAATCCACGATAATTATTGGGAAAGGTTAAAGTCGAGCTAAGTAGGACGCATACTAATTACATATTGGAAATCAATCAGCACATAATAGAGCGATGCCAAAATAAAGACGAAGCGGCGTATAGGATGGTTTATCAGTCCTATGCGCCCTACTTGTATGCTATTGTGAAGAATTATTTCAAGGGACAGGAAGAGCGAAAAGATGTGTTGCAAGAAATATTTGCACAAATTTTTACCTCTATCCATCGCTTTGATGCTACGAAAGGTGCTTTCAAATCGTGGATAAGTAAAATAGCCGTCAATCAATGTGCATATCACCTACGGAAGCGAAGCAAACTACATATCGTATTTTCGATAGATGAAGTAAATGAACAGGCAGAAGTAGTATTGCCACATTTAGAAGGATTAGATAAACACACCCTTGAGCAATTACTGCATCAAATGCCAGAGGGCTACCGGACTGTTTTTTTGCTGCATGTGGTAGATGGCTACAAGCATAAAGAGATTAGTGAACGATTAGGAATCAAGGAACAAAGCTCGCGCTCGCAATTGGCGCGCGCTATTAAGTGGATACGGCAGAACACACAGGTACAGCAGCAATTATTGAGCTTAATAAGTCTTAGCTAATGGAATACGATAATACACATATCCGACAGCAACTCCGCCAAGAGGAAGCCCTACCCGAAGGCTTTGCTTGGGATGATATGCGTACGGGCATACTCGCGGAGATAGATGCCTTAGAACAGGATGATGAGCCTACTATCATTCCTGCTTGGTTGTATTGGAAAGAAACTGCTGGCTTATTGGCAACAACTTTATTATTGCTTACATATTATTGCTACCAATATGCATCGAATAGTGAAATACAGCTAGAAGAATATGCTATTGTCCCAAGTGATGACCAATCTAAGAGAGAGCATACAATAAAAACATTAGAATTAGAGGTACCAAACACTCATCTATCAGAAGTAGTAACTAAAACTACAACTACCGGGGAAGCGGATGTAGGCAAGCAACTAATGCTTGTGACGCATAAAGAGCATTTAGGTACGCAAACCATTACTCGAGATGCTTCTACGGACAAGCATATCCATCCTTCTGCTCATTCGCAGGAGGTGGATATTGTTTTTGAAAAATTGGAATCATCCGCTTCAACATCCGCTATAAAAACAAATGCTCCTCAAGCACAGTTAGATGCAAATCGCCTCCTACCAATAGTGCCAATGCTTAGTCCTAAAGTATTGAGCTTATCCACTCAACAACAAGTTTTGCTTTTATCTTCCACTCCTAGCCAGCCATCGAAAAAAGCAGGGGAGTTTGCCTTAGCTCTTAGTGGTGGTAGTAATATTTGGACAGCTAACTATAAGAATACGGTACGTGAAGATTTGGAAGCTGTAATTTTGGGAGCTCAAGTAGGTATAGCAGCTACTTATCGCTTGCCCAAGCAGTTTTTTGCTAGTGCAGGTGTACAATGGCAGCAGTTACAAAGTCAATTTAAATACGAAAGCTCTCAATTGGCAAGCGTAGAAGAGCGCAGTGCCTTAGTACGTTTGGATATTAACCTCATTTCTAACGACACTACTTTTGTCTACATGGATACGACCATTAATGTGATAGAAACAAGAATGGTGCGGCACGCCAATCAGCATCAAGTGTGGAATATTCCAGTAGTGTTGGGGTATGAATGGCAAACAGAACGCTTCCGTTTTGGACTCGGTGCAGGCGGCGTATTAGCGATTCAAAGCAAAGCCAATGGTCGCACATGGAATGGTACAGATATTATTGCCTACGATGAAAATACGCCCATCTATTCAACAAATTATGGCGCAGGTATCATCGCGCAAGCAAGCCTAGATTATAAGTTGAATAAGGATTTTTACATTGGGGCATCGCTGTCAAATACAAGCTGGCTGAAAAATTGGAGTATAGAAGAGGGCGTTCAGGCAAAGCCTAATGTAACCGCTTTATCTCTTGCCGTAGGAAAGACATTTTAGTGGTAATGGCTAATTTATTTTTAGATTAAAATATCTCCAAAACGCTGATTAAATCCTCGAATACCCTGCAAGCCTCCCGTATGGATAGCAAGTATGCGCGAGCCTTTGGGAAAGTAATCGTGCTGTACTAAATCCAGAATGCCATAAAGCATTTTGCCTGTATAAATCGGCTCTAGCGGAATGCCTTGTGTTTGTTTGAAGTCATTTATAAAATCAATTAATGCAGGTTTAAATTTGGCATAGCCACCAAAATGATAGTCGGTATTAATTGTCCAATTAGTATAAGTTTGACTTAATAACGTACGGACTTCCGCTTTTAAAAAATCGCCTTTCAAAGCGGAAAACCCAAGTACTTGTGCCTTGCCCTGCAAGCCCTCTATCACGCCTGCTATAGTACCGCCTGTGCCACAAGCAAGTGCGTAATAATCAGGCTGTTCTTCTAGTTGGTGCTGCGTTTCTTTCACTATTTCCATACAACCTTTTATAGCTAAATGATTCGTGCCGCCCTCAGGGATAAAATAGAAGGGCTGCGGATAGAGCGATTGTGCTAATGCCAAGCGATCAGGTGTACGATACGTCGCTCTATCCACAAAATGGAATTGCATGCCATAGTCGTGGGCAAGTTGTAGAGTGGGGTTGAGGGGCAACACAGCTTCACCGCGTATGATACCAATAGTTTGGAAACCAAATGCTTTACCTGCTGCTGCTGTAGCTGCGATATGATTAGAAAACGCGCCACCAAAAGTAACGAGTGTAGATAATTTTCGTGCTTTAGCTTCTGCTAGGTTGTACTTAAGTTTGCGCCATTTATTGCCAGCTATTTTAGGGTGTATTTCGTCGTCGCGCTTTATAAAAAGCCGAATGCCTTTGGTGTCTAGCAAAGGCATTCGAATCGTTTGTATATGAGTAGGTGTCGCGGTCTTTTTAAACATCCGTATCTTTATTACGACTTTTATATTTGTCAGATTTGCCCCAAGAGAAGCCGAATTTAAACTTCAGTTCTCCAAAAAAGCCTGATAAATTTTCATCGTTTAAAATAGTCAGTTCACTGCCTGTAACATAGCGATAGCCGCCCGTTGCACCAATTCTGAACCAGCGCAAGACATTGATTTCACCACCAACAGCAGGCTGAATAACCCAAGCACGGTCGTCAATGCTATTGAAACTGGCTTTTCCTGTGCCTGCTAATACCAAAAAGCTTGGATGAATCACCTTATGGGCAGCAGGCGTATAGCCTAATACTAAGCCATTATAATCAAAATCTGGATTACTAAAATTATCATCGAGTGTTGGTAGGTCAATAGTCGCGCCGCCCCAACCTACGAAGAATTCTTTATTAAATTCGATGCCACCATAGCCACCTGCTACGGTTGCACTTTCCCCCTCAAAATTCGTAATACCAAGCGTCGGGCCACCCCAAGCACCAGTGATGCGTAAGCTTGTTTTGCTTAATACGGTTTCATCGCGCTGTGCGGAAAGTGTAAGGCTGGCAAGGAGGGCAAAAATGAATACAAAAGTTAGCTTTTTCATGCAGATTTTTAATTGATGAAAGCCAATATACGAGAATAGTGCAGCAGAAGCAAAATTGAGTACCACACTAACGTTTCTTTAGGAAAAATCTTAAGGTGCTTAACAGACTACGGTATGCACACCAATGGTAGATAAATCCCAAAGGGATGAAATTTTTATAGCAAACGTATTTTTGTTCTATCTCTAGCCCTGAAAGGGGCGGTATTTTTGGTCTAAATAATGCCATCCCTCTGGGATTGAACGATGATGCACATGGATATACTATAATCATGTCGTCCCGATGGGACTTTTTATACACTTGTGTGTATCCCGTAGGTGTTTAACAGACTATTGAAGCTGTCAAAACTTCAATAGTCTCATAATTATTATAGGGCAAAAGCATTTCATGCGTTTGCCCTATAATAATTTAAGAACGCTACGCATATTGCAAAGTCGCGCAGAGTAATCCACCTATTAGTGCCAAGCAAATCATCCAATAGACCGCATGAATCAAAATATACGACCAGCCTCTCCGTTCAAAGAGTGCATTAATAGCAATGATGGGCAGCACGAAAAAGATAGCGGTAAACAAGCCATGTATAGCACCATGCCAAAACGTACGATCTTTAGTACCGTACTGTTCCATCAATTCATTGAATTGTTGTTGGGTAGCACTCCCAGCTTCTAGTACATCGGGCATCATCATAGAGAATACGGACGTTTGATGAATCACCATACTCGTTAAAAAGAAGGACAGTAGCACCGAAAATACATAAGATAGCCCAAAGATAAGTGGCATATTCGCGCCTTCTAAATCCTTTTCTGCAAAGCCATTTGCTTTCATCCAAGCCTTACCCATGACATTCGGATTATAATAGACAAATCCAACAAGCATAGGAATCAAGCCTGCTACAAAGTACATATAGAAATTCGTTGGCATAGCGTATGTTTTGTTTGTTAATAATTTACGTTCTCTGACAAATTCCGTGGCCGAAGAAAAAGAAAACACAAAAACGTCCAGAAAGTAGTGTTGTGATTTCTTTTTCTTCGGCTTCGTCACGGGATTTGCCAGAGAACCAAAATTCACATGTCGAAATTATAGATTTTGTTTTTAAATTCAAAATTTAAAACAAAAATGTTTTGTTTTTAACCACCAAAATTGCCAGAGAACCAAATGTTCTAGTATTTATTTACAATCCTATTCGATAAAAAGGGCGCTTAGTTTGTTATTTTACAAAAGCTGACTATGTACATCCATGAATTAACATTATACACTCCAAACTTAGCGAAGCAAGTGAAATTTTACACCAATGTATTAGGGCTAACTTGTACGCAAACTTCCACAAAAGAAGCAGTCATTCAGATGGGCAGTTCTCACTTACGCTTTATAGAGCGGGCTACTAATTTGCCTTATCATTTTGCCATTAATATTCCCTCCAATCAAGAAGAGGAAGCCTTACAATGGCTAAAAAATCGTGTAGAAATCTTAAAAGAGGGAGACACGGAACTCCATGATTTTGACTTTTGGAATGCCAAAGCTATCTACTTCTACGATGCGGATGGTAATATTCTAGAGTTTATTGCGCGCAAAAACCTAAATATTACATCCGAACAAGCCTTTGGTGCCGATAGCCTATTGCATATCTCTGAAATGGGAGTACCTACCAGCAAAAACATCTCCGCTCTTTATGATTTTTTGCATAGCACCTTAGGTGTTAGTCTATTCAGCGGCAATTTAGAAGGTTTTGCTGCCATAGGCGAAGAAACGGCATTGTTCATTTGCATTCCAGCATCCAGAACATGGTTTCCAAAAAGTGACCCTTCTCCACCCGCAGACTTTAGTATCGTATTGCAAGCAGGAAAAAATAGGCATGAATTAGAATATGATTCGGAGACCTGCCAATTCATCCTGCGACGGGATTAAGGTCTCTTCTTTCGTCGTCCTTTTTCAGGCAATCGCATATTCAGGTAGATGGCAACAGGGGGGATAAACTCAAATACGACCCCGCTGAAATCGCCCACCGCTGCGCCGAGCAGTAAGGATGTTTCTGTGCCTACGTTTACCATTGTATTGATAGCATACTGTATGCCCCAAGTTGGGCCAATGGCAAGTTTTATGCCATCTTGATCTTTTGAACCAGCTAGATTTAAGTCACCTAATGAGGCAGTAATATCGAAAGTGCTTAGAAAGGCGAAGCGTTCGTGCATTAGGCGGCGTTTGCCCCAGCCAAAGCGTACATTGAAATGCGATTGTGTACCATCAAATTCTATATCACCAAGGTCGACACCAATTGCACTACGGAAAAATTTATTATCCTTATAGCGGTGAAATTTCATCATGTATGGCCCGACTAGTTTAGGATTACTTCTATTAAAAGGCACTAACATAGTGGCTAAAGGAGTCATATTAAGCCCTACCTCTCGATAGCTCCCAGTTGGGAAATAATCAGAGGAATCGAGCCATTTTTGAGCATTCAATTGGCTAATAAAAACAAAGCATAGAAACAGAAAAAAGTATCTCATCGTGTAATTATTTAGAAGCGAGAGCAGACCCGCCTGCCGTCGGGCAGGGATGAGAGAGCGGAGACTTAAAACATATAGATTCTCATCATATTTTCTCTCTCCTCTCTCAATGAGCGAAGCGAAAGTTCTCTTATCTCTGCTCTACTAGATAGTCATTTCATTTAGAAGCTAAAATTAAAGTAAAGTGAATTTGGTATCATCGGGCTTAAAGTGAAGGAGACAGGATTTTGCCGCTCCACGCCATCTATACCTGCGGCCTCTACACGCCCTGTAGTGTAAATGCCATACATAGCTGCTTCGGTGGAAAGGTACATCCGTTCATTTATCACAAAAGCGATACCCATCACAGGGCCGCCGCCGCCACCTATTGACTGGCTTTTGAGTATAACAGGGACGCTACTGCTAAAGCGACTTTCTGTAGACTCAAAAGTGTATTGCACAATGCCATCTATACCCCAATGCATCCGAAATCGCTCTGTGATAGGAATGCGGCGTTCAAAGCCGAGACGAATATTGTAGTCCTGCTCTTTGGTGACAATGCTCGTAGTGAAATCGAGTGGGCGAGAATTGGAGATATTAAAAGTCGCGCCCATGCGGAAGAAGCGGTTTTTTCGTCCTGTTTTAAGGCTGATAATATAGGGATCAATTGCGGTTTCGCCACCACTATTGAAGAAACCCGCCAGCGTAGTAGTGACATTTAAGCCAAGTTCGGTAGTCCGTTTTTTGGAAGATTGTGCGGAAAGTTGCCCTAATAGGCAAATAATGCACAAAAAGCAGAGGATGTAGGTTCTCATACTGGATGTTTGTTTATAGATATTACCAATATTACGATTTGAATAGCATAAACGCAACGTCCTGCACCTTAAAATCTTGCCTTTGATGGAGTTTTAATTGCAAAAAGTCCTACCCAATAAGAGCAGGACTTTTAGAGCAATCTATTTTAAAACAGCTTCTTATACCCCAAACTGCCGCAGATGATGGTCAATGTGTTTGTATGCAAAGCGACTGACTTGTTCGCTATTCATTTTGCCAAAAAATGGATGAATGAACCCAACGTAATCACTTGCTTTTTTCGTCAGGTAGTTATCCAAAAGCGACATCCAGAGCTGCTTTTCTGTTTCTACATCGCCATTGCCTGTGATTTTTAGGTCTGGATGCGTAGGGTCATTTTTGCTCAATGGTGCATCATCTTTGATATTGGAGCGTAAGGCCATTTTCCCGAATATTCGCCCTAAAAATACTCGACTGAAGTGCTTTTCGCGCAGCATCAATTTTTCATTCTCGGTGCAATGCTTCAGCATTTGATACACATTCATTTTTCCCCATTGTGCTTGTGCATCGCTATTGATATTTTGGATTCTTGTCTTAAGGTCTGCTATTGTCTGTGGATGGAATATATCTCTCATGTCTAATTCGATTTTTTTTAATTTAAAAAGGATAACTATTTAGTAGAGCAGACCCGCCTGCCGTCGGGCAGAGATGAGAGACCATTCGCTTCGCTCATTGAGAGAGGAGAGAGAAAATATGATGAGAATCTATTTTTTCCCTCCTCTCTGCGCTCTATTCTAAATAATTATAAAAAAGGATGATTTTAAAGAAAGTCCTGTCCGTCATGCAGGACTTTCAAGATACGTTACAGGGCGATTACTGTTCAAAAACCATTACATCGCGGATTTCAACTTTGCCCCCGTCTTCTAATACTGGACAACCTTGAGCGAGCTGTACGGCTTCGTCTAGGTCTGCTGCCTTTACTATAATGTAGCCACCCACTATTTCCTTTGCTTCTGCATAAGGTCCATCGGTGACAACTGTATTTTTGGTGATGGTTCTGCCTTCATAGCCAAGTGCATCCGATTTTACGAATTTGCCTTGTGCTGCAATGCCACCAATCCAGTCATTCCATCTTTTCACTTCTGCTTGTACGGCTTCTGAATTTGCAAATTCTTCCATGTTGGCTTCGTCTCTAAATAGCATCATAAATTCTTTCATTGGTATTAATTTTTAAGGGGATTGGAAATAAATAAGCTACGTAAATTTTTAAGATTTATCGTTGTTTGCTGCTAGGCGCGAAGAAGGAACATAGCCTTCGCTACGTAACTGATGAGCAACGAAGCAGCACACAAGGAGAAAATTAAAAATGCGTAGATTATTTTTTGCCAAAGCCCTAAGTTTGTTTATAATCAAAATTCACCCCCATGACGAATGAGGGACATCGAATTGGACATATGAGATCGATTTTTTTTATTTTTTTTGAAAATAATTTTTCGTAAAGTTAATAAGGTGTTTATTATCAATGGGTTATATGTGAAATTTTTTTTTAGGAAAAATAAAAAAGCGCAATAACTCTACTTGAATTATTGCGCCTTTTATTTTCGACTAGTGCATCACCTCATAAATACCTTTTAAATTTATGGGCTGATGTATTAGCTTGCGGAAGCTGCTTTATAAACCTGCTACACTAGAGCGTACTTGTAGTGTAGTATCAATTTTTAGTGGTGGCAGTAGGAGTTGTTCTTCATTGATGAATTGGTAGTCGCTTTCTTGTATGGTATCATCTGCATTCATGCTAGATAGCGTGCCGCCTGTGGTAGCTGCCATGCAGGTATAGCTCGAATATTCCTCTGGATGTACTTTTTCTTCCAAAAAACTCAATACATGCAGGGTGATATTTTCACTACCAAGCCAAGCGGCTAGCCGACAGGTCTCGTTTGGGTCGCAACTTTCCATACCATCGGTGATTAGGATAATACCTTTCTTGTTCTTCTTGTTGCGGAACAATTCTGGTACTATCAGTATTGCGTCATTGATAGGCGTATGCCCATCTACTCGTACATTGTTGATAGCTGTGGCGAGTTCGCTACGGTTGTTACGCTCCACTTTCCTGCGAAGGCTCGGCTGATTGCCGCAATCGCCGCCTACACTCACTACACCCATACGTGTTTTGTCCTCCATCTTGTCTAATAAATAGCAAGTTAGATTTTTCATCACATCGAAGCGGGTGCGTTCTACTCCTTGTTTTAGCGGTACGCGCATCGAACCCGACACATCTATCATCAGTAGCAATTCATCATAGTGTTCTGCTTGTTCTAGTAAAGAACCCATTTCCTCGGGCAGCAAATCTTCATTATATATAATATCCGTAGTAGCTGCTGCCTCCTGTAAGCTTTCGTCAATACCTCTTGTCTCAAATTGATTCGGCTGGTAAGGTGAAATCATATTGGGCGACATGTCCAATAGCTGATTTACCTTGTTGTAGTTCGTAAATGCACTAGCATTTTGTGTGTTGTATTTTAATGCCTCTTCAAACATAATACGCGAACGCTCTAACACATTCGCGTGGGTCAGTACATAGCCCTCGCTTTTGCGATTCTGATTCTGGATAACATTTAGGTAGCCCATTGCATTATAGCAGCGTGCTAGTACCGAAAAATTCGGATTTTCCACATCATAGGCATTTCGGATGAGTTGCTCTAGATAGCTGCGTGCGGCATCATGTCGCTCCAGTAAGATATTGAGATGTGCTAAGTAGTAGTTATGTTCTAATTGTGTTCGATCGCTATTGGTATTGGCTAAGTGTTCGAGCATACGCGCGGCCTTTTGTTCTTGGCCAGCCGCTAGGTGTAGCTTGATGAGGGCTAGGCAGGCAGCGTTATGTTTAGGATTTTCCCGAAGTACGCGCTTAAATTGACGCACGGCATTCCCCATATTTCCGCGCTTCAAGGACGAAATACCTTTATAGTAAGTCAGATTAGCTTTTACAGTAGATTGGGCCGACAGGCTGTTCGACGGAATGCAAAGCAAACACCAACACAGACATATCAGAACCGATTTTTGAATAGTGTGCATATTTCGCCGTCTTTTTTATGAGCAATAATATTTATGCACTTCCATATGCGAAAGTGAAAAACGACTGAAATAGCAATTATGTAAAGGAAAGTTGAATGGCTTGAGTTATGATAATGCTAGTGTTTTTAAATCAACTTACCCTATTCTCTCTTTTTGAACTTTGAAAACAAGAAATCAAATATATGAAATACTTTATATAAATAAAGAATGCTATATGAACTTTAAGATTTCTTCATCCTTATGGATTACGAAAGTATTTGGTTTTCGTTGCGTTTTTTTGGACAAAACCGCTTGAAACTGGAATTGTACTATCACTTTTGAGTAGTCAGTACTAGTTTTATATCAAAAAACGATGCGAATACCAATATTGCTATTTACACTTTTACTGTTAGCGGCTTGCGGAAGCAAAAAAAGCTTAGTCATCTTGGATGAAAGTCCACCAATTTATGATACGCATGTCCATATTATGAGCGATGACTTGGTGCGAGAATGGCAAGCTATGGGCATACCATTTTCCAAAGCAGCAGCTTATTATGCAGACATAGATACTATCCTAAACTACTTGGGCGCGAATAAGGTAGACCTTATAGGAATGGGCTATGTGTATGGCAATCCTGAATTTTATCAAGGCTCGGATGCCTATCAGCGACTTCGGCAAGAGAATGACTATTTACATGCTGCTGCCAAGCAATATCCTAAGCGCGTACGTCCATTTTTTGCTATTGATCCGCTAAAAGATTATGCAATGAAAGAACTGCGTCGCTGCGTGGATTTCGACACTAAAAAAGGACTCAAAATGCACTTTAGCGCATCTGGGGTTTACTTGACAGTGCCTGAGCATTTAGCAAAAGTACGCCCCATTTTTCGCTACGCTGCTGAACAGCAACTCCCCATCTTATTACACTTCGATAATTGGCATCCGAAATTCGGGCCACGTGATATGAACATTCTGGTAGATTCCATCTTACAAGATATTCCTGCTGTGGAATTGCGTATCGCTCATTTTGGTACATCGGGTGGTTTCAATGATAAAACACGGCGGTTTCTAGATGAAAGTGTCCGACTTTTTGAAGCTCAAAAAATTCCTGAACGCCACCAAATTTGGTTCGATATTTCCGCAGTAGCACTGGATAAAGATAGCGAAGGCGTAACTAAATTGAGTACTGCCGATTTTGAAAATCTTAAAACGTATATCCAAAAACTAGGCGTAGATAAGGTGGTGTTCGGTACAGATTATCCGCTTTATCGAGCGCGAGAATACTATAACATTTTGAAGGAAAAAGTTGGCTTGAGCGAGGCAGAAATGAATACGATTTTGGAGAATAGTAATTGATAAAAGTTGAGGATTAAGGAAATCTAATGTATATAGAACTAGTGGCAAAATCAAGCGAATTTGCTTGTGAGGATATACTGCACAGTCGTTTTTTCTACAAATCTCCCAATTTGTGTTTTCTGACTAAAACCATCTATATATTTTTTAGTTAAAATCACATTTATTTTGTCACACTCTTCAAGTTTTGAACTTATACCTGTGAATAAGAGCTAATGCTGCAACTTTGGCGAGCACAGCAAAAGCTCTAATCATTAATTACTTAATCATACAAATTTATGAAAATTACTAGAAATTTATTGTTGTTGTGTGCTTTTTTAGTGAGTATCTATGCATGTGAGCAGGATACTTTGGATGTAGTTACAGATGTTCTTACGGAAGAACAAGTAGAACAATATCTACAAGAATACCAAGGAGATTTAAAAATTGATTATGTAAGTCTAGAAGAACTTAATGCAGAATATGCTGAAATAGGTTTACCTCCAGTAACATTAGAAGACCTTGGAGTAAGTCAGGAAGCATATGACGCGGCTCAAACAAGCATTAGCGAAGGAATCGAAAGCCGGTGCGATGCACAATATTTAACATTAGGAGATTATGACCAAAATGGTACATTGACAGGATTTGACTCCTATTTAGCTCATTTAGTTATCATTGGATCTATTCCTAAAAATCCGAATTCTAATAGATTCGGCTTGTTATCTACTTATGCTTCGCAAAATGCAGGAACTCCTAATCATGGAGGCAATACTTTGACTACTTATGATCGTACTATTCACGCATACGCTCGTTTAGGACTTATATGTGACTCAGGTATGTAAAAATTATTTTCGAAAATATCAGCTATCTACTTTAGGTAGTTGATATTTTCAAGAATAATTTCACGCAATCTCCCCACCACAACTCGAACCCGCGCCTGCTGTACAACCATAGCAATGCTGATTCAGTACAATGGGACGGTTTTGCAAGCTTGCTATGTCAAAATCATTCAAATGTTGTCCCTTGGCTGCCACTTTTAGGTCAAGCATCTGATTGAAATCACAATCATAGAGATAGCCATCCCAACTTACGGAAATCGTATTGCGGCACATCAATCCATCTACCGTAGCAGGATTGTAGGCTTCCACCAGCTTTTCCATGTATTCCGCATAATTGCCTGATTGCAATAAATAGTCCAAAAAGCGACTAATCGGTAGATTCGTAATCGCATATAGACTATTAAAATCAATGGCATATTTGCGTTTCAATTGCCGTTTAAATTCCGCTTGCAAGGTCTCTTGCGAAGCAGGCAAGAATGCCCCCGAAGGGTTATAAACTAAGTCCAGCGTTAGCCCTGTGCCTTCCTTGCCATAGCCTACTGCATTCAGCATTTTTAGAGCTTGAATAGAAGCCTCAAAAACACCATCACCGCGCTGACTATCAGTGCGACTTTTGCTAAAGTAGGGTAGAGAGGATACCACTTGCACCTGATGCTGCGCTAAAAAATCAGGCAAATCATGGTACTTTTTATTGGCGACTACAATCGTCAAATTGCAGCGATCAATCACTTTTTTGCCGAGTTTTCGTACCTCTGCCACAAACCAGCGAAAATGCGGATTCATTTCTGGCGCGCCACCCGTAATATCTACGGTGTGGATGCTTGGCACGCTTGCTATGATATCCAAGCAGCGTTCTAGTGTGGCTTTATCCATATTTTCCTCCTTGCGATCAGGCCCCGCATCTACATGACAGTGCGCGCAAGTCTGATTGCAGAGCTTACCAATATTGATTTGGAAAATCTCTAGTGGTACTGGTTTTAAGTCTGTATAGCCATTCGAGGCAATAGTGTCCACAAATTTTGGAAATTGGGCATCGGTAGCTTGTTTCCCATTCAGTACTTGAAGCTGAAAAAACGTATCCGACAGTCCATCACCTCTCGATTTCAGCGATTTACTACGTTGCTTAATTGCCATGCTTTTTGAATGATGAGCTATGAATGATGAGTAATTTTATTCATCACTCATCATTCATCACTCGTTTACATACTTAATTTCTTCACATGATTCATCATCTGTACACCATTCACGAGAGTTGCGCCGCCTTTTATGGCTGCTGCTACGTGTATGGCTTCCATCATTTGCTCCTCATCTGCGCCTTTTTCTAGGCAAGTAGAAGAATAGGCATCAATGCAGTAGGGGCAAGCCTCGGCATGTGCTACGGCTAGTGCGATAAGTGCTTTTTCGCGCTCCGTGAGTGCGCCTTCCTTGAATACCTCTCCGTACCAATCGAAGAATTTTTTGCCCATTGCTTCCTGCCATTCGGTGATATTTCCGAATTTTTTTAAATCGGCAGGGTCGAAATATTTTTTTTCCATACTGGATAATTTGGTTCTCTGACCACCAAAGTTGTCAGAGAACGGATAATTTTTGCACAATAGTACGCTTATTTGCTTTATTCTGTTGGTCTTTTTGAGGACAGCTTGTAGAGATTGTATCCAAATTGGTGCTATATTCAGCGTAAACCTAGGATAAATAGCTGCTCCTTTTTGATAGAATAGGTAGTTAAGTGTAAATACTTTCCGCTACTATTGGCTGCCATTCAAAAAAATCAACTCAATAGCAACAGGAAATTATTTATACTCGACTACTTACAATATATTCGCGTACAATTTTTTACCAAATCTGTATCATTATGCTTCCTGTGAAAGTGCTATTTAGAGGCTTATTTTTTACTGCTATTGTACTGTCTTTACTCATCAATTGTAATAGTCAAATTGCTCCAAAAAGGGTGAATTGGGTGGATTGGAACGATTGGGCCGCTAAAGAAGCCCTCGGCAATAAGAAAGGATTCGTCTGGATTCATTCGCCTGAGTGCGATGATTGTAAAGAAATGGGACGCACTACTTTTGGGCATCCAGTAATCATTGATTATTTGAATGAACATTATCATGCCGCAAAATTAGACGTGCATTTTGAAGGAGATATAAATACCAAAGGGAAGACATGGAAGTATATCAACAATATTGGCGCTGGTGGTTATCATCAGTTGGCTGCGTCGCTCTTAGGTAGGCAGTTTGGAGAACAAATTAGCTACCCTTCCGTTGTGTTTCTAGATGAAAACTTCAACTCCATAGTACCTATCAGCCAACAACTCACAACCGAAGAACTAGAGCTATTACTGGTTTTCGTAGAGGAAGAACACTTCAAAACAATGGATATAGAGCAGTTCAAACAGCAATTTGTATCTAAGATTAAATAAATATATTTTTTATTAATATTAATTTTGTGTTTTTATAATCCCTTTTTATATTTGCAATTAGGTATAGGGTACGTAGAATAAATTTAGAAGTCAACAAACAAAGCTCATCACACACATCCTTACCTTAATATTTTTAATTCAAATTCATTTTTATAGCTCTCTCTATTCAATTCTGTATTTTCTGTATGATTTATCTCATACAATAACACTAGCCGTTTTACTTAACCTATCTGCTACTATTTAGACTGGAAATTTCAAATATTAAATACACTTATATGTATTGTCTGCTATCAGTTTTGCTGATGCATACAACGCTATTTATATGGTGCATTATAGTCATGTTGGTGTGCTATACATAAATCATAAATCTTATGAAGAAAATATTCTCTTTAGCTGTGTTCTTGTTTGCATTGGGAGTATACACTAATGCTCAGAACACTATCAGAACACCTGATGCAATTGCGAGGACTTCAATTAATCTTGCTGAGGTCACACCTGATCAGCTACAGGCAATTGCACAACGCTCTAATATATTGCAAGCAGGTGAACTTTCAGGCGATTTGTCAAATGCTGGACTCAAAAATAATGATGAGATGCGCCAATTGCGTAGAAATGAGCAGTATTGGGCAGAGCAAGTGGAGACACTAGAAAACGGTAGTGTAGCGTATTACCGTGCTGCGGAGATGCTCCATTTAGTAAGAACAAGAATGGAGCGTATTGAAAATAAATAAAAAGCAATCAAGAATAATTTGACAATGAAAAAACTACTACTATACTCACTTTTGCTTAGCTGTTTCGCAATTCCTGCGAACTCTTTTGCACAGTGTGCTGCTACTTGTGCGGCTGCGATGGGTGGAGGCTGCAATTTTGCAGAATTTCCAACTGGAATGCCGCCAGCTACCTATGAAGACATTCAGATGGCAGGTGGTGAAAATACCTTCCCAGCTATTGATGTATCTGGTGGTGCTGTATCAGTAACACAGTGCTTCGAATATACCCATACTGCGAGTACAGCCGTATTTACGGTATTGACAGGCACTTCTACTACAGAGGTAGGTGATATGGATATGATGAATGAATGTGGCAGTACCATTACAGAAGTAGAGATATTTGATGCTGCTTGTACATCACTATCTACAGGTTCAGCTAGTTTTGGAGGTGCTACTATGGGGACTACTTATATTATTTGTGTGACAGCGGAAGCAGATAATGGCACCGCAGAAGGTATGTGCGAATTTAATGCAATGGCACCTTCTGTAACACCAGTAGCTTGTGCTACTACCGAAGCTTCGGTAGATG
Organism: Saprospiraceae bacterium; assembly: GCA_020629845.1. Lineage (GTDB taxonomy): Bacteria > Bacteroidota > Bacteroidia > Chitinophagales > Saprospiraceae > JAAUTG01. Next base: position 55,314 of record JAHDCQ010000002.1, read on the forward strand.
CTGTTTGTACGGATGATCCCTTTACTGTAGATTTAATGAATTGTACCGCTAATGATGATCCACAGGAATCATTCCTATTGGTATACGATTTTGATTTTAATACACCAGAGACAGCACAGGAAATATATGATGATATAGTAGGGGCAGTTGACGATCCAGATTTAGTTTTTGCTGGTGATATTTCTGGTTGTGATGGTGCAGGTTTTACACTTTTACAAGGCTTTACTGTAGATAACTGTTTCGGAGCAATTGTTGATTTATATCTAGTACCTGCTGATTTAGACTTGGGGCAAGTTGATAGAGGTTGCCCTATTACAGGTCCTGTATCTTTATTAGTACTTTCGGATGCTTCTGCTTTTTCTGTGACGACTACTGCACCAGTATGTGACGGTACACCAGGGCAGGCACAACTTATTGCACCAGATGGTATGACGGTATGTGCTACCGTAGATGGTACAGCAGGTACTGACCAACCAGTAGGTTGTATGACAGATATGGATGCGGTACTAGCTTGGGACTTTACGACTTACTTCGATGACTGGACTGCAGCAGGTGTAAGCTGTGATATAGAACCTGCCAATGTATCAGGTATGTTGATGGATGACTGTGTATGCGTACCCGTAGAACTACTCTATGTGAAAGCAGAAGAGCAGGGGGTAACTAACCTAATCACTTGGGCAACAGCTACCGAGCTAGACAATAGCCACTTTGAGGTGGAACGTTCAGTAGATGGACAGAAGTACGAACCAATTGGTAAAGTAGATGGTGCAGGGACTACTGTGGAAGAGCAGCGTTATGAATTCGTAGATGCAAATCCATCTGCTCTAGCTTACTATCGCTTGAAGCAAGTAGATTTCGCTGGTACGTTCGAGTATTCGGATGTAGTAGTAGTGGATAGAAAAAATGCTGGCAAAGGTATCGTGGAAGTTTATCCTGTACCTACTGCCGATGACTTAAATGTACAATACGAAGTGAATCAGAGCAGAGATGTAGTCTTCACGCTCACGGATGTACTGGGGCGCGTATTAAGTCGTCAAGTAGTAGAAGCTAATCAAGGTTTGAACTACCTAAGCTTTGATATGACACAACAAACAACAGGATTATACTTCTTGACATACAGCGACGGCATTACAGAACAAACCCGTCGCGTATTGAAGAATTAAAGCTTCATAAGATATATAGTTTTTTATAGCAATAATATTGAGCCGCTTTGTGTATGTACATGAAGCGGCTTTTAATTTTTTGCGCGTAAATTAACGTATTCAATTATTGCCCAAGAATGGCATTGCTGTATATTTGCTCCATAAAATTAATAGTCTATGAAACATATTATTAGTACAGTTTTCGCTTTTATACTATCAGCTACTTGTTTACTTGCCCAGAACACCGTAGGCTTACTCTCTTATCAGCCTGCCCAAACCTACGATGGCTATAATCTCGTCTATCCGCATAATCAGCCCAATGTTTATTTATTGGATAATTGCGGCGAAGTGGTACATAGCTGGGAGTCCGACGCTGACCGTCGGCCAGGCAATATGGCATACCTACGCGAAGATGGTCGTATTGTGATGACTTCCCGCGATAGGACAGTGGCAAACGACCCGATATGGGCAGGTGGTGGTGGTGCGACCATCGAAATTCGGGATTGGGATAATAATGTAGAATGGAGCTATACCCTCAATGATTCCTTGCGTCGGCTGCATCACGATATAGCCTTAATAGAAAAGGAAGACGGATTTAATGTTTTAGCCATTGCATGGGAAAAGAAAAACCTAACAGAAGTAATAGCCGTCGGCCGCGATACCGCAGTGCTGGAACAAGCCGAAATGTGGCCCGACTATATTTTTGAAATCAATCCTGACACCGATGAAATCGTATGGGAATGGCACGCTTGGGATCACTTGGTGCAAGACTTTGATGACACCAAACCCAACTTTGGTGAGATCGCTGAACATCCCAACCGTATCAATATCAATTACGATTTTTCGGGTACAGGCGATCCCGATTGGATGCACTCCAACGCGCTAGACTATGATCCTGTCAATCGGCACATACTGCTCTGTGTACCCACTTTCCATGAAGTTTGGGTGATAGATCATACTACTACCACCGAGCAGGCAGCGAGTGACCGAGGTGGCTTTGGCGGACGTGGCGGCGATTTGCTTTATCGTTGGGGCAACCCCGCGGCTTATAATAGTGGCACTGCCGAAGACCAACGCTTATTCTATCCGCACGATGCGCATTTTATAGATGATTTCATTGATTTTTTCGACCCCAATTATGGTAAAATAGCAGTATTCAACAATCGAGTAGGAGCAAACTTCTCGACCGTCAATATTTTTAATCCCAATTTTGATATGTATGAAGGAGCGTTCCCTTTTGAAGCGGGTAAATACCTACCCAATGAGTTCTCCCGAACCGAAGTACATCCCATAGATTCCAGCCTCATGTGGTCTACGGGACTTTCTAGTGTACAGTACCTTCCCAATAGTAACTTACTGATATGCGTAGGTCGCTTTGGCTATACCTTCGAGCTGACACCCGATGGCGAAATCGTGTGGGAATACAAAACCCCCATCCGCATGGGCGGCTTCGTGGAGCAAGGCGATTCTTTGGAGATAAACAACAACCTCACCTTCCGCCTCAAACGCCTTCCTACGGACTATGCCGCTTTCGAGGGGCGCGAACTGAGTCCGAAAGGCTGGCTAGAGCGCAATCCAGATAGCCTTTTCTGTGAGCAGATTCTACCTGTTGAGGACTTATTAGAAAACTATGGCTTGCAACTATACCCCAATCCCGCTAATGAGATGCTTACCCTCGAATGGGATGCGGGACTCTATATAGACCTAGAAATTTTTGACCTGATGGGCCGCCCTGTAGTGCAAGCCATGCGCCTCACAGGAGGGCGTAAATATATTGATACTTCTTCCTTTGTGGCAGGCATGTATTTTATTCGTATCAATCAGAAAGAGGCTGGACGGTTTTTGGTCACACATTAAATTAAGTTTTAATTTGATGTTATTAACATAACATTTTCTACATAAATGCAAGCTATATTAGAGTTATAGTTTGCATTTATGTTTTACTACAAATAAATTTATTCAAAAAAATATATTGATAAAATTTAATTATATAATAATTTGGTTATTAGTTTTTTTATCTCATTTTAATTTACTTATTTCTGTATAAGAAACTACAAACCAATGATTTATAAAAATAAAAATATGTTCTAACTCCTAAAATCTCTTTGTAGTGACATCCATATACTATATATTTGCCCGTAAGAGTACGTGGGATTATACTATAGAGAGTACGTAGAATTTATATTAGAAAGGAGCATAAAGTCAGTAAGTCTATTAAAAACTTCACTTCTTTTCCAAACCTCTCTTCAATTTTCCTGCACCATTTTTTTTCAAGGATAACTTTATTTTGATTGGCATGTATGTATAGCACTTGTGGCTATCCTTGTATTCGTTTTACGCCTACTTGCACATAACCGATTATATTTCATTGATTATTCGCATATCTTAAATGATGGTTTAAGATGTGCCTAAAATACGTTTGACTATAGTGTCATTCAAATTATATTATTTTCTCACTATCACATTTTTAAAGTTCATGAAAAAGAATATTTCATTGCTTTTGAAGTATGTGGTTGCCATAGTCGCAATTACACTTTATTTCTCCGCAGAGACACAAGCACAAACTAAGCAATCAGGTGCTACGCCTAGTACATCTACATATGCTGAATCAACTTCTCCTGTTGTTAGTAAGTCTGTGAGTTCTGCTGCTACTGCACCAAGTAGTGAATCAACAACTATAGCTACGCCTAAAGGAAATTACCCTGCTGGAACAAGCAAAATCATGGGTACAGGTCCTGGCCTTGTTGATGACATTGAGCAATTACAAAGTCAGCTAGAGAGGGTAAATGCTAAAATTGCTAGAAATGCAGATAATACAAAATTACTAGCAGAAAGAAATCGCTTAGAAGCATTAATAGCAGCAAAGCAATAAGAACTATCATAATTCTCACTTTTAAAACGTAAGTCAAAAATGAAATTTAAACATTTACTAATATTATTGTGTATTTGCCTCTTTGCCATAGGAGGAATACAAGCACAAACTTGTTTTGGAAATCACGCCTTAACAGATGCTGATGGCATCGCCATTGATAATACAGATGGTCTTTCTAGCGCATGTTTAACTTTTCCAGCAGGCCCTGCTGCTTGTGCCGCAGGCGGAGTTTCTTGGATTAGTTTAACATTCGACCATCCTTTCATAGGTGATGTTCAGATTACGATTTCAGACGGGACTACTACGGTTGACTTGCATAATCAAACTGGTGGTGGCGCTGACGCTGAAGGAACGGCTTCTATTTCAGATGCAGGGGGTACTCTTTCGGATATTTCAGATGGAGAGACATCGCAACCTGTTTCTGGTACACTAGCTTCATTAGATGCCAGCATGCCCCTTACAGTATGTTTTAATGATTTTGGAGCAGGAGATGTTTACACTAATTTTGGTGCAATGCAAATTGAGTATTGTGACGGTTCTACTTGTACTTTAGTACCTACAGGGGGGACTCAACCTGCTAATGACGATATTTGTAATGCAACTACTCTGATGTCAGATACGCAAGCTAATGGCGGTGCAGATAACGGAGGTACTACACTAAATGCAGGCTGGACATCTGGTGAACCAATAGGAGATGAGTTCAATGGTGAACCTGCTAGTAATTTCAATACATGTGCAGGAGCTCCATTTACGACTCCTGGTAATCCGGGACCTACCGTTTGGTATGAGTTTACAGCCACTACTTCTGGACAACACTGTTTCGCGGAAACAACAGGTTTTGTTGTAGATGAGCAAATGGCATTATATGAATCTAGTGGCAGTCCATGTGGCGATTACTCTGCATTGACACAAATTGCATCTAGTGATGATGATGACGATGGTACAGGTACTTTTGTGTCAGGTTGTTCGCGCCCATACTCTAATGGAGATGCAGATGATAATGTAATTGGTGCTGCTCAGAGTTCAGGTGATGCTGCATTTTGTGTTAGCCTTACTGCAGGAACTACTTATTATTTGCAAGTTTCAACAGTATCATTATATAAAAATCCAGGCTGTTCATCTTCAGAGTGCGATGATTGTTTTGCACAGTTTACTATTGGTACTACATTTAACATTAACGTAGTAGAACCAAATCCATGTGCATCTACTTGCGCAGAGGCAGCTACTAACGATTGTAACCATTGGGAAACACCACCTAATGATATTTCTGATACATATAATGATACAGCAAATAACGGTGGAGAAAACCCAGCATTTGATATACCGCTACCAGCAGACGGAACACCAGTACAAGTAACTACATGTACAGAGTACACACATACTGATGCTAACTCTTGTTGGATTGGTATTGGTTCTGGACGCTCTTATTTTGAAGATAATTCTACAAATGGTGTTACAGATTGTAGTGGTAATATGGTGTCTTATGAGGTTTATGATGCTGCTTGTGGTGTTTTATTACCTACTACTGCTGCTACTAGTGACCTTGCTACGGCACAACCATTCGGACCAGTTGAAGTTGGAACAACTTATACTATATGTGTAACGAATCAGGCAATGGATGATATGGTAGATGGAAAATGCTTCTTACGAGCTACTATTATTGATATTACCCCAGTACAGTGTGCTGTAGCAACACCTACCGTTGCTCCAACAAGTGCATGTCCTTCTACGCCATTTACTATCACATTAAATAGCTGCTTCGTGCCAACGAATGTAGATATTCCTGGAGGTTTAACAAATCAGTTCTTAGTAGTATATGATACGGATAATACTACTGTGCCTACAAATGAAGAACTTTATGACGGCTTGACAGGCGGCGCTATGGATCCAGGCGATATCGTTCAATTTGGAGAAGTGGCAACTACTTGTGCAGGTACAGAATTGGTAGATTTAGCAAACTTTATGAATACAGGTTGTGACCCAATTATGACAGATATTTATCTAGTACCAACTATTGACGGTGCTACAATAGATCGAAATTGTAAGCCACAAGGTCCAGTTACACTCACTACCTTGCCTGAGCCACAGATGCCTTCTGTAGCCGCAGATCAAATGTGTGGTAGTGTAGAATTTACAACTATTTGTCCTACTGACGTAGTGATGATTACTGGAGGTATGCTACCTACGGATCCGAGTGACCCTACTGGGTCTGTGATGGTAAGTGTAACTAATGGAAGTGGTTGTACGGAAACCTTTACTGTACCGTTTCCAGTCTGTGTACCAGTAGAATTGCTTTACTTCACAGCAGAGGCAGATAATGATGCGAACTTATTGGAATGGGCAACAGCTACAGAGCTAGAGAATAGCCACTTCGAAGTAGAGCGTTCTATTGACGGCAATAAGTTTGAAGCTATTGGTAAGGTAGACGGTGCAGGGACTACTGTAGAGGAACAACGTTATTCATTTGTAGATGCTAGTCCATTAGCAGTATCTTACTACCGCTTGAAGCAAGTAGACTTCGATGGTACATATGAGTACACAGACGTTGTAGTAGTTAATCGTAAGGAAGCAGGCAAGGGAATCGTAGAAGTATTCCCAATTCCTACGGATAATGAAGTAACCGTACAGTACGAAGTAGCAGCAAATACAGATGTTACTTTCACATTAACAGATGTACTAGGTCGTGTAGTAAGCCAGCAGACTATAGAAGCAAATGCTGGTGTGAACTATCACGCTATAGATATGACAAATCAATCAACTGGTTTGTACTTCATTACCTTCAGTGATGGTAAGACGGAGCAAACTAGACGCATAGTGAAAAACTAGTTTTTATATAGAGACACAGCTTTTATAAGTTGAAGTAAATTATAGCCGCTTTGAGGAATTGTCCTTAAAGCGGCTTTTATTATCCTATATTCTCAATTCTCAATTACCCTCCCGAACTCTGCCGAAATTCCTTCTGGAAAATCAAATCAATATTTTGGTAGACCACATCACCCATACTCTCGCAACTATCAAAGCTCTTCGTATTATGATGTTCTGCCAATTCCGTTCGTAGTTGCTGTATTTTAGTAGGGGTGGAGATGCGGTCGTGCTGCATCACTTCTATCAGGTCTTCAAAGCGACGTTTTTCGGCTTTTATGCGGGCAGCTATCATACTGCGCTCTTCCAATTGGTATTGAAACATCGTTTCGGGCGACATGTGCTTAATGCCTAGAAAAATAATGGGATTATTTTCTTTAAAATATTTCGGCAAATAAAAACTCTTACGCCCATCGTAGGATTGTTGGTCGAAATCAATTGCTCGAATACGAAATTGCGAACCTTCTATATCGGGCGTTACATCCACCACATAGTTGTAGGCGCGCATATCGCCGAGCAAGCGCACAAAGCAGCGTTCATTGAATTTTACAAACTCCTTCGCTATTCGAATTTGATTGAATTCATCTTCCGTTTTCAGGTAATTGCCCACAAAATCATCGCCTGGAATGCCTGCCACATGTTCCTCTATCAAGGTGTTGCCATCCACCAAATACACCAGTCGTTCAGGCGAGAGGATGTATTCCAATTCTAAGCCATATACCCGCGAAGCATCGGCGCGTTTCACATAAAAATGGTCGTAGTTATCATTCAAACGATTGATAATCCTCACACGAAAAGGTTGCGTATTTCCGAAGGTACAAAAGTCAATACGCGCTACAGTGAGGTGGTCGAGTACATTGATATTTCCGTCGGTTTTCAGCAAGGCATATATTTGCTTTAGTGCCTGCGTGATTTCCTGCATATCCTGTGGGCTGTAATAGACCGTTTCCCAAAGCGTATCTTCCCCATTTGCATCGAGTAGGGCAGTGGAGTTGGTATAGCGCAGCAAATCTTCATACTCTATCGAGAGCGAAGTATGTCGTCCGTAAGCACTTAAGTAGAAAGAGAGTGCTTGCTGAATCTTATAAGGTGTTTTTTTCCGCGATGGTGCATCAGGCATAATGAATAGATTTATGATTGAGTCCAAGTATACATACTTTTATTGATTTGCTGCGCTGGAGTACCGATTTTGTGCTAGTTTTTTGTACTTTCACCCTACGGACACATAGCATATCGCAATATCTACTCTTCATTAGACTTTATTCGTTACTACTCGGTATTAGGTACAAGGTATTAAGTATTAGGTATTTTTGAGTTAAACCTGATGTGCTTGGCAAGCAAAAAATCTTATTTCAGGCTTTTTTCACTCTTGTTTGTACCTAATACTTAATACCGAGTAGTAACCTTTATTCACAAATTTTGTGAATAAAGTCTATTACATACCTACTCTGATTTCGGAATATGTCGTGAAAAAGCATATAAAGGTTACATCTAACTGATAGTCAAGCTTTCACATGGCTTATATGGCGGCGAAATACTAAAATTAGTGGCAAAATTCAAATCCATTTAGATATTATCCTGTATTTTTGCGCATAGAAATCGTTGAAGTGTGTAAAGTTTCAAGCACTATTATTACAGTAAATAACGTTTAGCAAAAGCTATTTCAAAAGAATAGTGCCAAGCAAAGAGGGCAGTTCTATATTTGGACTGCCTCAGCCATACAAAACCTTCTTTTACTATGAGTTTACAAACGTGTAATACAATTTTGGATGCGATAGGAAGTACGCCCTTAGTGCGGCTCAACCATGTCGCGGATGCAATTTCTGCAACGGTATACGCTAAAATAGAAGGGCTAAACCCAGGGCTTTCATCAAAAGATAGAATCGCGCTCTTTATGATAGAGCAAGCGGAGCAACAAGGTATCCTGACGGAAGGTGGTACCGTAATAGAAGCTACCTCTGGCAATACAGGTTTCGGTATCGCTATGGTGTGTGCGGTAAAGGGCTATAATTGTGTACTCTTTACAAAGAAAAAAACATCAGAGGAAAAACTGCGGGCTCTGGAAGCCATGGGAGCTACGGTGCACATTTGCCCGTCGGTAGGCTTAGAAGACCCGCGCAACTATATCACGGCCGCTCGACTATTAGGCGAGCGTACGCCGAATTCCTTATATATGAACCAAAATTATGGCGGTGGCAATCCAGATGCGCATTATGCTATGACAGGACCTGAAATTTGGCAACAAACACAAGGCAAAATTACGCACTTGGTTTGCTGTGTAGGTACGGGCGGTACTATTTCAGGGATAGCACGCTACCTGAAAGAGCAAAATCCAGCCATTCGTATCATTGGGGTAGATGCTTATGGGTCGGTATTAGGCACTTACCATGAAACAGGAAAGTTTGAGCCCCGTGAAATTAAGTCTTATAATGTAGAAGGCTTAGGCAAGTCCATTATTCCAGGCAATGTGGATTTTGCCCTCATAGACCGTTTCATAAAAGTGAATGATTATGAGAGTGCTATGGCTGCTCGCCGTTTAGCAAAAGAAGAAGGCTTATTTGTGGGCTATTCTAGTGGTTCGGCACTTTGTGCAGTACATAAGCTAAAAGATGAGTTATGTGAAGGGGATGTGGTCGTAAGTTTATTTTCCGATCATGGTACTAAATACCTTAGCAAAATTTATAATGAAGATTGGATGGAGGATAATATCTATAACAATCCTGCGTCAAAACGAGGTTCGGTACAATATATGCCACAGGAAGTAGTGAAAAAGAAAAAGACGGCTTAAATGCTTTTGAGAGTTTATATACTGAGAAACGCCTTCTAATATGCTGTTAGAAGGCGTTTTCATTTAAACACTATCATAATTAGATACTACATCCAATCTAATGCTTGTACAAAAAATGTAAGTACAAAGGGAAGTGCCAACCAACTCCATTCAGGTATGAAAATGAGCATTGCCACCTGTACGACTAAAGAAACTAAAAATAATAGCCAATATAACCCTAACGATTTTTTTGATGTATCGCTCATAATATAGGAATTTATAATTCTCCGAACCAATTCCTGTGCCGAGGCCGAAGAAAAAGAAAGCACAAAACTATTTTTAAAACGTTTTTGCGTTTTTTTTCTTCGACCACGAATTTGTCGGAGAACGGAATTTATTTTACATGAGCCACGTCCTTCGGATGGTATTGGCTCAGTATGTATAATTTCAGGCGCAAATCTAAAAAGTAATTTGTTAGAAATGCACAAAAAGTAGAACCAAATTATTTTTGTCTATCAAGTTACGTATAGTTTTAGATTATTTTGTTGATAATGAATGAGTTATGTTTTGGTGTGGTTTTTTTTTGACGTTTTTTTTGTGTTTAACAAATAAAAAAGTGTCGGTTTGCTTGATAGTTTCAAAAGTTTTATACTACATTTGTGTCATCATAGTTAATTAAAGTACTACAAAAGCCGATATATCTTCTCTCCTTTTACAAATAAATACTACTTATCACTTATACTTTGAAATACTACAATAGCATATTCTAAATATTTTTGGGATATTTTATTAGTAATATAAACGAAAAAATATTATATTTGTGACATCTCTTAGTTTAGTGCAGAAGATTTAGAGGAAGAGATTATACAAATGCCTTATAACATGTTATGAGGTACATATCATAATAACATAACTAGTGTCAATAAAGTAGGTGTTTCGGTCATAGCTAGTGTCTTTTTCTTTTGTTGTGTGTCTGATACAAAGCTATGACCTTTTTTTTACCTTCTTTGAGACTTAAGATATTTATTACAACCTTTCTTTTTTACTATTTTTTTTATTATTTTTTGCATAAGTAATTGTTTATCAATTGTTTCTAATTTTAAAATTGAACTATAATTACTAAAGCTATTGAATTTTAAAACAACCCTTTAAAAAAAAGGGCTAACCTGAAACAGGAAGCCCCTCTACATTTGCTGTACTACCTTCTCACTTTCAATCTTATAATATCTTGATATTCACTATAGTGTGAATGCTGTTTTACTTGTCCAACTTTATTTCGTTGGTGGAATTACTTTGTGAGAAGTATAAGTAATGAGCAAACGTATCAAGATTTCCAATAGAGAAAATAGCCATATGTCTAGCGAAATGTATTTCTTTTAATACTTTCTATAGCACTTATGCGTTTAAGATATAACTAGTGTCAATAAATTAGGTGTTTCGGTCATAGCTAGTGTCTACTTATGTTGTGTGTCTGATACAAAGCTATGACCTTTTTTTATGCCCTCCGATGACTGAAACCTTCCAATTTAGCTACTCTTTATTTTCCTTTTTTTAATGTTGGTTTATATTTAAATAGTTGATTACCAGTAAAATGAGTTTAATTAAAAGCTGTGAAAGTCTATGAAATAGGGAAGCTGTTAATTAAAAGTTATCTTTGATATTGGTATATAAAAGGGGAAACATGAGCTATCCAAGACATAATTAGTGGATAGCCCATGTTAATATCTTTTAAAAAAGATTAAAAATCAAACTTAATTCCCTGCGCCAATGGAACTTCTTTGCTATAGTTAATCGTATTGGTCTGCCGACGCATATACGCTTTCCAAGAATCCGAGCCACTTTCACGACCACCACCTGTTTCTTTTTCTCCTCCGAACGCACCTCCAATTTCTGCACCACTTGTACCGATATTCACATTGGCGATACCACAGTCCGAACCTGCTGCTGAAAGGAAGTTTTCCATTTCTTGCATGTTCATCGTCATTAGTGCAGAAGAAAGCCCTTGCGGAACAGCATTTTGCATCGAAATTGCTTCTTCAATATCGCTATACTTCATTAAGTATAAAATAGGTGCAAAAGTCTCATGCTGCACAATTGCCATTTCATTCTTGGCTTCTGCAATGCATGGCTTCACGTAGCAACCACTCTCATAGTCTGTTCCTTCCACTACACCTCCTTCTACAATAAATGTCGCGCCTTGTGCTTTTGCCTTTTCAATAGCAGAGAGATACATGTTTACGGCATCCTTATCAATAAGTGGACCAACATGGTTGTTTTGGTCGAGTGGATTCCCGATACGCAACTGTCCGTAAGCCTTTACCAAATTATTTTTTACGGTATCATATACCTCATCATGTACAATTAGGCGGCGAGTAGTCGTGCAACGCTGTCCTGCTGTACCTACTGCTCCGAATACTGCGCCCGTGAGTACTACATCCATATTAGCCGATGGAGTAACAATAATAGCATTATTACCACCTAACTCTAGGATAGTTCTACCCAAGCGTCCAGCTACTTCTTGCGCTACTATCTTGCCCATACGTGTACTACCCGTAGCAGATACTAGCGGAACGCGTGTATCCTTCGTCATGTATTCCCCTACACGATAGTCGCCATTAATGATACAACTTACACCTTCTGGCACATCATTGGCTTTCAATACGTCTTTAAATATATTTTGGCAAGCCACGCTGCAAAGTGGGGTCTTTTCAGACGCTTTCCAAATGGATACATCACCACAAATCAAAGCAATCATCGAATTCCAAGACCAAACTGCTACAGGAAAGTTGAAGGCTGAAATAATGCCTACAATACCTAGCGGATGCCACTGCTCGTACATGCGGTGTAGCGGACGCTCAGAGTGCATGGTGAGACCATAGAGTTGGCGTGATAAACCTACTGCAAAATCACAGATGTCAATCATTTCTTGCACCTCGCCATAACCCTCTTGCAAGCTTTTGCCCATTTCATACGAAACGAGTTTGCCAAGTGGTTCTTTATATTTACGTAATGCTTCGCCATATTGACGCACCACTTCACCACGCTTCGGAGCAGGCAGCATGCGCCATTCTTGGAAGGCCGCTTGAGCAGTAGCTACAGTAGCTTCATATTCTTCGCGTGTGGTGACGCTTACTTTACCAATCAATTTGCCATCTACAGGCGAGTAGGAGGCTATATAGTCGCCCGAATTGCTAGATTTTAAACCTGTGCTAGTACCAGCATTGACCTCTGCCAACCCTAGTGCTTTTAGAAAATCTGTATTCATGTCTTATTAATTTATGCAGCATCAATAGCATTACCAATGACAAGCTGTAAGTCCCCTTTAATGCATGGGTTTTGTACCTTTGTCCTAAGGTATTACATTTTACTACAAACTGGTTAGTTTTATTTTGTACTTTCGCGCGGCAAAAGTAAGTAAAAGCATAATAAGGCTGTTATTTTTTTTGCGGAATTACAAAGAGATGCTTTTTAGTAATTTATGCGTGTTTTTTAAGTAAAAATCATAGTAGAATTGTTTTTTTTCACCAAAAAATGGTCAAAATTCACTCTAAATTGTGACTGTTTGACTAAGGAGAGCGTCTAGTAAAGCGTATTAAATTTAAGAGAAGGGCAACATTTCTTAAATTTTAACGATAAACAAGTTGTTCGTCCGACAGCTTACAAACAATCTTGAGGGAGTGAAGACAAGTTTTTGAGCTATATGAAGCAATAAATCACTACTCTATATCAAGGTAAAATGTTCTCTGATTTCGTGCCTAAGTCAACTACAATATAACTCTATATTAATTAAGGTATTTATACCTTTCTCTGGCCTAGCACCTTATCATTAGAACAAACAAAACGGCAAATCATTATTCAAACCATAATAATACTTTAATAAATATCACAATGATGAGATTGACATTTGTATTAGCGTTAGCGTTGTTTGTTGTTCAGAGTACGTTCGCACAAGGTGATTTACCACCGAATCCAGAGCCAGGAAAGTGCTATGTTCGATGTACTACACCTGACGTATATGAAACTGTAGAGCAGACTGTATTGGTTAAGCCTGCTCACAAGCGCTTAAGCGTTCGTCCAGCAGAGTACGACACAGTAGAAGAGACAGTCATGGTGAAGCCAGCTACTAAGCGTTACTCTTACGTTCCTGCTACATTCCGTAACGTACCACGCGAAATGGAAGTAGAGGATCCATATAATGCAGTTACTATTATTCCTGCTCAGTTTTCTTCTGGCAGCGAAGTAATCGAAGTACGTCCTAAGACAGTAGGTTGGGATTATCGTGCAGCAGGTTCTAACTGCTACTCTAGCGACCCACGCGATTGTGAAGTATTGTGCTACGTAGAGAAGCCAGCAGAATACCGTACAGTTCCTACTCAATTGGTAGCGAATGGTCCTTCTACAAACACGACTCCTCGTGGAGGTCGTACCATTACAGTAGATGTACAAGAAATTGCTACACCTGCACGTGTTGAAGAGACTGAAATTCCTGCTGAATACCGCACCATCACTAAGCGTGTATTAGTGAAGGATGAAACAGTAGAAGAAGTAGATGTTCCTGCTGAGTACGCTACAGTAACTGTAGAGCGTTTGAAGGAAGCAGGTGGTGTGAATGTATGGCAAGAAATCGACTGTGAGTTGGTTGATCCTAACATTCTTCCTATTACTTACGATTTAGGTAGCGCGCGTTTGACTTCTTCAGCACGTAGCATCATCGACGATCGTTTATTGAGCATGATGCGTAACACACCTAACGTAAGCGTTGAGCTTTCTTCTCACACTGATGCTAGAGGTTCTGCTGAAAGCAACTTGAGCCTTTCTGAGCGTCGTGCGAAGGCAGTAGTAGATTACTTAGTATCTAAGGGTATCAGCCGTGGTCGTCTAGTAGCTAGAGGATATGGTGAGACTCGTCTAAAGAATCGTTGTGCTGATGGTGTAACTTGTTCAGAGTCTGAGCACAGACAAAACCGTCGTACAGAGTTCCGCGTAATCAGCCGTTAATTATAACAGCTTTTCTTATCTTCGCGGAAGATACAAAGCGGGTGAATCGTTACGGTTCACCCGCTTTCTGTTTTAGAGTGTATTATACCAATCCATGTTCAAAAATTGTATTAAGCTGGATATGGATTGGTATTAGTTCTACATTCTAAATTTATTATTCTACATTCCATATTGTTCATGCAAAACATCCTACTAGAGCTACATTACTTACCCTCCATTCAATATTTTAGCAAATTCCTTGCCCATCCTACTGTATTTATAGAGCAGCACGAAAATTACCTCAAAGGCAGCTATCGCAACCGCTGTTATATAGTAGGTGCAAATGGACTGCAACGCCTTTCCATTCCGCTGAAAAGTGGTAAAAATGAACGACAAGCCATCCGAGATGTACAAATTGCTTACACTGAAAATTGGCAAACACAACATTGGACAAGTATTCGTTCCGCTTATGGCCGCGCACCTTATTTTGAGTATTTCGCCGATGAAATCCAGCCATTCTTCCAAAAAAAGCCTACCTTCCTCTACGATTTCAATTGGCATTTGTTAATGCTTTTGGTGGATATACTACAACTAGACGTAGACA